>NZ_JAATEP010000101.1:0-21458 GCF_012034275.1 Nonomuraea composti
GCGGAGCCTGACCACCTCGCGGAGCCTGACCACCTCGCGGAGCCTGACCACCTCGCGGAGCCTGGCCACCTCGGAGAGACCGGCCCCCTCAGGGAGACCGACCGTCGATGAGCCATTTCGAGGGATACCCGTTCCGCTCCCACTGGTTCGTCCACCCCGCCCGGGCCGGGCTTCGCCAGCATTACGTGGACGAAGGGCAGGGCCCGCCCCTGCTGCTCGTCCATGGCAACCCCTCCTGGAGCTACCTGTGGCGCCGCCTCATCCACGCGCTGCGCGACCGCCACCAATGCATCGCACCCGACCACATCGGCATGGGCCTGTCGGACAAACCCACCGCCGCCGGCTACCCCCACACGCTCGCCTCCCGCGTCGACGACCTCGACGCCCTCACCACCCACCTCATCACCGAACGAGGAGCCCCCGCCCAGGGCTGGACGCTGGTCATGCACGACTGGGGCGGCCCCATCGGCATGGCCTGGGCCCGCCGCCACCCCCACCGCGTCGCCCGGCTGATCATCCTCAACACGGCCGCCTTCCCCAACCCGCACGGCGCCCGCGCCCGCCTGCCCCTGCGGCTCCCGCTCTGGCTGCTGCGCGACACCGCCCTCGGCGCCCGGCTGATCCTGCGGCACAACCTCTTCGCCCGCGCCGCCACCTGGCGGCCCCTCGGCGTGCGCCGCCGCATGCCCGCCTCCGTCCGCGCCGCCTTCCTCGCCCCCTACGCCCGCCCCGAGCACCGGATCGCGATCCAGCAGTTCATCCGCGACATCCCCCTGCGGCCCGGCGACCCGGCCTGGCGGACCCTGTACGACACCGGGCGGGAGCTGCACCGGTTCGCGAACCGGCCGGCCCTCATCGGCTGGGGCCTGCGCGACCCCGTCTTCGACCCGGCCATGCTCACATACTGGTGCCACGCCCTCCCACACGCCCGCACCCACGTCTACCCCGACGCCGGCCACTACGTGCTGGAAGACGCGCACGAGCGGCTCATCCCGGAGATCAGCGACTTCTTGGAGCAGAACCATTGACCGCCCGGCGCCCACGGCCTGCGGAGGCAGCAAAACGGCCCCGCCTGGGTGCCGGGGCCGTCGCAGGTGGCGACAGCTGATCATCGGTTGCGGATGCGGGACCGGGCCCTGAACGGTCAGGTGCCCGCCAACGCGGGCAGGCGGTACCCCGGGGCCTGCACCCGGTGGGGTCAGGTCCGGTTGCCTGTGCGTGTTGCCGTTGAGGAGCTGGGCGTAGCACTCGGAGCAGGAGCGCTCATGGGTCAGGCCGAAGTACGGGGTGTCACCGGTCTCGGTCTGCTGCGCCGGCCACCGCTTAGGCGTCACACTGTCGTCCGCGGTCATCGCCGTTCTCCTTGGAATCGTTGCTACGAAGGATCATGCGATGGCCGCTCTCATTTCACGACGCCACACCTGTTGACCAGGTCAAGCTCGTACACCACTCCCGTGGACGCAACCCGGATTTTGGTGCGATCCGCTTACCGGGCCGAGAGGCTGTGCGTGCTGGTCGCGGAGCGCCTCACTGCGTACAGGTAGGAGATCATGGCGCCGCCGGCGAGCGCGGTGAGCAAGGGGACGTGCCAGACGGGCCGGATCTCGGCCGCCACCCCCGGGTACGGCCCGATCGGCCCCAGCGGGCCCGCAACTGCGAGGACCGTCAGCCCCACCATGTTGAGCGGGGTCACCATCGCCGCAAGCACCCGCAACAGAGCGCTGCCACAGCGCGCCGCCACGCCCATGGCAACAATCGCGGCGCTCATGACCGCCATGGTGATCGCGACGGGCAGGAGCATGCCCCACGCATCCCTTACCAGCCCCTCTGGCATGCCGCCCCAGGCCACTTCGTCGGGAGTGGCGGGACGCGCCGTGATCGAGGTGAACCAAATATCGAACGAGCACACCGCGAGGTAGGCGGCATACCAGACCGGCTGCAGGACCAGCAGACGGGCCACGCGCGGCGAGGACGCGACCTCCAGACCACGGGCCAGCCGCAGCACGCCCCAGATCTGTGCGATCGCCGCCGCCGCCAGGACCGCGGAGAGCATGGGAGGGCTCCAGCCAAGGTTGAACTCGCCGGGGCCGACCTCACGGCCTGTGTAGGCATCGGGTTCAAGCCACATGAGAGAGTGCGCCGGGTTGGCGTCGCCCACGAGATACAGGCCGAGCAGGTAGGGCGGCGTCAGCAGGCCCGCCACGAGCAGCCTGCGGTCGGTGGGCCTGGCCGCGGCCAGGAGCCAGAAGGCGACCCCGGCCAGCGTGAAGAACACGCAGGCGAACGCGATAGGTCCCACCGCGATCTCCGTGACGATGTTCAGGAATGCGGTGTCGTCCTCGCCCGGGAGGAACATCGTCGGGACAGTGACGAACCGCGTCTGCGCGTAGCCGATCAGGTAGATGGCGACGACAGTGGCTCCGAAGCCTGGAGTGAGCCTGAGCCACCTGTTTCTCGCCATTGCTCCATGATCCGCCACTGCTCGTGCAGCCGCCATAAAGGGCGGCACGAACGGGAGCCGAAGGCGGAATCCGGCATCTCGATCTGAACACCGACACGAGCACCTTCCCCGATGTGGCCGGCGCCCGCGACTGGTGCGCCCACTGCAACGTGTGGATCAAAACCGAAACGAGCCACCCATGACCGATGACCACACCGCCGACCACCGGACTGACCGGTCACGCATCATTGCCGCCGCTTCCGAGTTGGCCGCCGCGGCCGCCGCCATCGAGCCTGACACACCGGTGATCATTGACGATGCGCGCAGATCGAGCCCGGCTCCCACCGGGCCGACCACACCGCCTGGGCGGTCGTCGCCCAGCGTCAGCTCATCCTCGCCAACCAGACCGGCCAGGTGGCCGGCCCGGTCGCGAGGCGAGCGCTCACGGTCAAATGACGGGCGAACGATCAAAAGGCCGGATCCACGATCTTAGGATCCAGCCTCTGAGCTGGTGAAACACTGTGGGGCTACCAGGACTTGGACCTGGGACCTCTTCCTTATCAGGCAAATCAAACACCAGTTCCAATAGCCTACGCATGGCTCGCTACTTGCACTGACGGTACGAGGACGTCCGCAGACGTTCCTGATCGTCTCTGCTGGTTGTCACGCAGATCGTCACTCAGGCTTCTGCCCACACCAACCATGTAGACCACTATGTCCAAGGCGAAGGAGCCCGCAGGCAGCTACCCCAAAGGCGGTCTTCCAACTGCAAGCCAGCCCCACAAGCCGTCTGGCCCGTTTATATCGGTCCAAGTTTTTTCTGATTATGTCGGCACCGAAATAGGAATGCCCGCAAATGACCACCACTAGGGATTTTTGCCAGGTACCTTGTTCGAGCCCATGTATTTCGACGACAGGATGTCCGCTCAGGACAGTCCGGGCACGTGCGGATGCGGTGCCGAAGCGGCGGTCAACGGAGGTACGGAAGTGATCAGTGAGCACGCCGAGCTGGTAGCCATTGCCGGTGCTGCTGCAGCGGCTCTGGTGGGGGAGATGCTCAAGGATGGCTGGTCAGCAATGCGAGACGCGACAATTCGCCTCTTTCGGCACGCAGGTGAAGCCGAACAGCAGCGCCAGACAACTCGCCTGGATGCAGACCGCGAACAACTCGACTCTCTAGATGAGGCCGCGCTCAGAGATCGTTGGCAGCGGCGATTCATCACTCTCGTCGAGGACTTTCCGGAGGCACTTAAAGATCTGGCAGCCATAGCCAGCCAAAATCAGAGCGACCAAAGCGGCACCACTAACCAGAATGCAACTGGGAATACCGGGCCCGTAGTGCAGATCGGAAGGGATAACTTCGGCGGCCTCAACATCGGAAGGCAGCGCGGTGATGGATAACCAGCCCGAACACTCCGTTACAGGTCAGTCCGCCAATCACAACACTGCTCCGGTTGTGCAGATAGGAGGACCCAACACAGGACCCATCAACATTACTCGACGCCCAAAACTGCCGACGTCGCAAATACCGTCGAAAGATCTCGCTGTGACTCGCGAGCCAATTTGGGTGTACACAATAACACCGCAAAATGCAGCAGAGTCCCTGGGGCTTCATGGTATCGCAGTGATAACCGGAGAGCATGGCACAGGGCGCTACATATCCGCCGTCAAGGCCCTTGACATGCATCTCTCGGCACAAGGAAACAGCCCTCAGCTCTACACGCTTTCCGCCGACTGGGATGACGACGAAGCACCTGATCCGGAAGTCCTTCCCGACCTTCTGACGGGGTACGGCTATCTAGTAGATGCAACCTCAAGAAACATCTCCGGGCAGGCAGCCGTTGCTCTAACGTCTTGGGCAGAGCAACTACATTCGGTAGGATCTTGCGTGGTAGTCATTGGAAATGAAGGCGACTGGAGAGGCGACAGCAGTCTTCAATTTCCGGCAGTAAGGCCGAATGCCATCCAGGTCGCACGGAACCATCTGGCGGAACGGCTTAACAGTCCTACGCAAGCACAATGGATCCAGCCGGACCAAAACCATGCTAGCAGCAACCGTATGTTCTCGCGTGGTCCAGCTACACATGAGCAAACAAACGGAATCTTCTCGAATCTGATAACTCATCGAGTTAGCCCGTCCAACGCAGTAGTAATTGCCGAGCGCCTCTCTCGCGTTCAGCCCGATCGAGTGATCAATGCTCTCAAGAAATGCAACGATAAAGATTCACCAGCCATACAGGAACAAGGGCAGAGAGAACTCACGCGCATCCGCGATGAAGTCCTCCTATGGAAGAATTTCCTGGAAAAGGTTCTCACAGAGACTGGTACGCGCGGGCCAGATCGGATCATGCTGCTTGCGGCCGCGTATCTAGAAGGAGCTTCGCTTGAGCTCTGCATCAAGGCGGCGGCAGAGTTTCGCTCTAGCGATGAGCTGACAGTCCGCCGTTACCGGGAAGGTCGTAGTCCTAGACGTCGTATGCAAGAAGTCGGAGTAGACGTATCTTCGGAAGACAAGGCATCCTTCGACAGCCGCCCAGGACTCGCTAGCTCGGCTATTCGTACAGACTGGCACCATTGGCCAGATGAGCGCTCTGATACCAAGGAATGGCTGCAGCGCATTTCAAAGCCTGGCGGAGTCGCAGCGGCATGGGCACTCCAGATCGGCGAACGCCTCCTAGAACTGTCGTGCAATGCCGTCGATCCACCGTTCTTCGATGTCCTGGACAGTTGGATCCTTACGAACGGAGTAGACACTGAGCGAGCGCGAATCACAGCTCAGCTTCTCACTTCAGCCGCACAGAGGAACGAACTAGCTCGCGAGACTCACAAGAAGCTACTGGATTGGGCAAAAAAGGGCACTCTTCATCAGCGTCAGGTCGTTGCCCAGGTTTGCAGTGGAGTCTATGGCCTACGCTGGCCCCACACTGCCCTCGTTCGAATCCGACACCTTCTAGGCACCGAGGATTCCGCAAGTCGTATTGCGGCCGATGCGTTGGTTAGGTATGCCGCCAAGGGCGGCGATGAACTCGTACGTATCATCGAAACGGTCGAAAGTTGGGTAGTTAAACGACGGCCGCATCCTGCTGGTCCTCGCGCCTTTCTTGCTCTAGTAGATCCAGAAAGATCAGATGGACTACTGACTACACTTAGTACACTCAGCCAAACAACATCACAGATTCGGTATTTCCTAGTTGCTGGATGGTGCGCGACGCTGGAGCAAGCAGAGGTTCGCGAGCAGGCCTATAGCGTACTGCTCGCGTGGGCTCAAGCCGTTGAAGAGAGCCGACTCAATCGAGACTTCGCCTTTGGCATTCTGACCGATGTTCGAAATGTGCACACTCCGGTCGATGCCATGTCTCGCTTCCTATACGGTAATCCAGATCAGGAAGATCCAGCACTTATCAACGCCCGGTACGCTCTCGCCAATCTACGTCCGTGCGTGCATGAGTCATGCTCTCATCCACAGTGTCCGGCGATGCAACAGATTAATGGTCCCGCAGGAAACGGGGGAACGCTCGGCCGCGAACACGACCTGCAGCAGACCATCGTGAACGATGATGAGCACCCTGACCAACCACACAACGGCTCTGCTTCGGGTTCGTAGCTCAGAAGCTTTATGCCCCAACGCTGAAACACTAGGGGATGCCCCGGCTCTTTGAGAGCCAGTGTTGAAGTGGGGACAGTGCGTGCTGCTGTCCCCGGCCTGTCCCATACTCGGCGCAGCGATTTCCCACTTCAATGGAGGGAGGGGGACAGCGGGGACAGTAGGGACACCTGGCACCTAGCTATGGCTTCGAGCCTGCCAAGCATTCTCTGAGCGCCTCAGCACCGGGAGCGCCTGCTACGGCTAGGTCGTGGGCAATGCGGTGGAGTTCGGTCTCGGCATAGGCGTTGAGTGTCGTGGCGTCCGGAGCGATGTCCAGAGCCGTGGCGACTGCAGCCTCGGCATCGCCTTGGAGAGCCTGGGCGCGGGCGAGGCAGGCTCCAAACCAGGCTCGGTCGCGTCGGTAGTGGTAGGGCAGGGTGGACAGGCCGCGTTCGAGGTAGTCGGCGGCGCGGCGGCCGTCGCCGAGCTCCAGCTCGGCCATGCCGCGTTGCATGAGGAACCAGCCTTCGTCGTAGAAGTACATCCACGGGGGTTCGTCGTCGGGGTGTTCGGCGGCGGTGCGGATGAGGTCTTCGGCTTCGGCGAGTCGGGTGCGGGCTTGGTTGGCTTCGCCGAGTTGGGCGTGGCCTCGGCCGGCCATCTGTGCCGCCATGCCCTGCACGCCATGGGCGGTGCGGCCGTCGTGCCAGCGGGAGGCTTCGGCCAAGCGGACGCAGCGGGGTGCGTCGCCGAGGCTCCAGGCTTGGTGGGCGCGCATGTTGAGGGTGGTGGAGGCGAGGCAGGCGTCTCCGGCTTCGAGGGCCCAGGCGTGGGAGCGGTCGTACCAGGCCAGCGCGGCGGCGTGCTGGCGTGAGTCCTGGCACATCCAGGCGATGAACTGGGCGTACTGGGCCAGCACGGCGACGGCCCGGTCGGCGAGTGGGCCTCGGGCGCCTCGGGCTAGGTCGGCCACGATGGAGAGCTGGGCGTGGATGAGCGGGAGGAGGGGGCGGCTGCCGATAGTGTCTTCGACGCGGCGGTGTTCTGCCAGGCAGTGTTCCAGCCATTGCACGGTCGCCATATCGACGCGGGATGGGTGCTCGATGGCGCGGGTGATGCGCTCGTACAGGTCGGCGTCGGGGGCCAGGGTGGGCAGGGCGAGGGTGGGAACCGGCTTGATGACGGTGCCAAACAGCTGGTCTTCTGTCAGGCCGAACGCCTTGCAGTAGAGCCTGGTGTAGAAGGCATCCGGTCGGTGCTCGCCGGTCTCGTGGCCTCGGATGCGGCGGATGAGGTTCGGCACCTCGGTCAGCGGCTCGTCCGAGACCCTGATCAGTTCGCGGGCCAGGTCGCGCTGGGACCAGTCGCGGGCGGTGCGCGCGGCGAGCAGGCGGGTGGCCCAGACGGGAACCTCTGGGATGTCGGTCATCCTGTGCACCTCCGGGGACGGGCGGACACGGGGGCGGACATCAGGGGTCGCCTCTCAGTGTCCTCTACAGGCGTGGTACCGCGCGTGGCTCTGTTGTAGTCGTGCACTTCGACACCGAAGGTTTCTACTCGTGGACGGCTTCTGACGACGACGGCCGGGGCTCGTGCGGCATCACCAGCGAGCTGGAGCGGGCTTCTGTGCGCCTGCGGCAGGCGCTGGAGTCGTTAGCGCCGGGCGCCTCGGGCGCGGTGCAGTTCGTGCGTCTGGATCGCTACGCATCGGACCCCTCCTATATCTACGGCGTGACCCTGCTGCGGCTGCACAGGGAGAAGGCCATCGCCGCCGCCGACTGAAGGCCGGCGGATTCGTACGTCAGATCAGTCATCGCGTTGGGCGGCGCTCGCATGCGCCGCCCTGGCTGTGTGAACCGGAAGCAAGTCGCCATGTACATCTGGGAACCGCACGTCCCAACGAGTGCCCGTCGCGTCCGCGTGATGGAGACCTCGTGCTGTGGTGAGTACGAGTGGTGTTGTGAGGCCGGGAGGTTCTTTGTCCTGCGCCACATCGAGGGCGTCGGGTACGAGGAGACCGGCCGGGGCCGTTACCCCGAGGCTCGCCAGGTGTGGATCGCCCTGGTGGTTGCTCACCACCACTAGAAACGAACACCATGAAACCGATCCCTTCACCTCACAGGGCGTCGCGTACGCCCTCTTCGACGACGTTCGGCACAGAGACGGGCGTGGCTCGCCGTTGGAAGCAGGCTCCTGAGTCACGTCCGTCCACCACGACCGTGCGCACGTGCTCGAACCCGTGCTCCAGGTAGTAGCGCTGAAGCCCGTGGTTGGTACGCCACACATCCAGGCGCAGCCACGGGAATCCCTGCCGCGCGGCCTGATCCACCGACCAGTCCACGATGTCGCCGCCCAGGCCCCGGCCCGCCTGGTCCCGAGCGACGAGAAGCTTGTACAGGTACAGGGCAGGCCCGTCGGTGTCTGGATCCCAGAAGTCCAGGTCCGGCCGGGTGTTGAGCGTCACCGTGGCGACCACCTCGCCGCCGGCCTCGAACACCCACGTCTCGCGGTTGGCGATGTTGCGGCGGATCTTCTCTCGGCCGATCTCATCCCACTTCGCCGTCCACTGCTGGATGCCACGCTCGGCCAACCAGCGTTCGGACTCGGCACGCAGCTCAACGACGCGCTCGGTATCGCTCTCGACGGCGAGACGGGCCGCCAGGACGGGACGGTCAGTCATCTCTGCACTCCACCTGGTAGATGTACTTCGACCCGTTGCCCGGCCTAATCTGGTGAAGAACCAGCACGGGCTTGCCTGAGGTGGTCAGCGTCGTACGGACGACTTCGAGCACCGCCATGACCCCCGCCAGTTGCAGCCGGTCCGTCTCCTGGCGGGAGGCGATCCGCGGGGTCAGCTCATCGATGTGGTCGCGCATCGGGCACCCGAGCTCAGCCAGGACCTGAGCCGTGTTGACGCTGTCCGGCTCCATGATCCCGGTGTCCTTGACGAGGTTGTACGCGTAGTAGGAGTCCGCCAGCGACTCCGGCTCGTTGGCCGGCTGGTCCGGGCCTGGCCCGATGTAGCGGACGCGGCTACGCACCACGACACGCTCACTCTCCGGGATGCCCAGCCGCTCCGCGATCGGTGTTCCAGCCACCAGGTGGCTACCGGACAGGATGCTCACGCTGATGGTCTGACGGTGTGAGAAGCCAGCCGTCTCGACGTCCGCCGTCCAGCCGTCGGTCTTGACGTTCTCCAGGCGCTTCGGGTCCTGCCACTTCGTCATGTGCCAGGTCATGCGCAGCGACTCGCGGACGTAGAAGCCCTTCTTCGGCACGGCCACGACCAGGCCCTCACCGATCAGCGCCTGGTAGGCGTGTCGCACGCTCAGCGACGACACCTGCTCCTGCTCCATGAGTTCCGACGTGCTCGGAAGCCGGTCCCCCTCGGCGTACTCGCCGCTCAGGATGGCCTGTCGTAGGTCCTCGGCGATCCGTGCCGACACGTCCCCGCGGAGCGTGTCCCGCCGCCTCTGGCTGGGCATGTTGAGCCCCTCTCGTTCGCCTTGTTCAAACAAGTATGCCAGCAGTCGTTGACGACCTTGTTCGCCTTGTTTAAATAAGACGCACCAGGGCATGATCAGCCCAGCTGATCAGGCCAAACAACGAAGAAGCCGGGATGCGGTCCCTAGTCGCCAAACCAGTCCCGCACCCCGGCGCCCGTTCAAGAGAGGTGTACTCATCATGACCTACGGGTCCAAGACCATGCGGATCGTCTCCGACGACTTCGCCGAGCCCGTCCAGTGGTTCTGTCTCATGTGCGACGGCGTGGAGGAGTCCGCGCCGGACGTCGAGCCGCCGTCGCCGCCGATCTGCCCCACCTGCATCCGCCTCGCTCTCGTCCAGGCCCTCCGCGCGCTGGGGGTGGACCTGTGAACGACGAGTACGAGAACGACGAGGTCTCCGATCTCCTGGACGACCTCATCAACGCCGAACCGGCCTGCGACTCCACCATGGCCGTCCTCTTCACCGGCCCCGACATCGAGACCGACGAAGAGCGCTGGATCCGGGAGGCGACGGCCAAGGCCATCTGCCAGACGCGCTGTCCGGCCCGCGCCGCCTGCCTGTCCTACGCCATGGCGCTCGACCCGGAGGAGGGCGTCTGGGCGGGCTACACCGCAGAAGAACTGCGGGACGTACGCCCGCTCCTCACCTTCCTCCCCGACCGCCGCGCGAACGAGGTGGCGTGATGGCCGCCCGCTTCCAATGCTGCGAGTGCGGCAAGCGAACCCGAAGCCCGTTCGGCTGCCGCTGCGGCGGCGGCCGTCCGGCCCAGCGCTGCGTCATCCACGGCGCTCGCTGCCAGCCCGGCTGCCGCCTCTGCCGCATCCTCGTCCGCTCCGGCCACTGAACGGAGACCAGCCCATGTCCCACGACCAGCCTCCGAACACCATCACCGACCAGCAGTGGGCGCAGCTCCAGGAGAACGCCCGCAAGGCCAACCCACACCTCGACCGCTTCTCCGACCCGGAGGCGATCAAGCGTCGCAAGCAGTCCGCCCAGCAGCTCAAGAACCACAAGTGGAGCTAGCCATGATCACAGTCCTCTCCTACATCCTCACCTTCCTCGTCGGCGGCCTCTGCATCGAGCTGGTGCGCATGGGCCAGGAGCGCTACCGGCTCTGGCAGGTCTCCCGCGCCACCGTCCGCCAAGGCGGCTCTCTGGAAGTCGTCGCCCGAGGCTGGGCCGCCTCCCCTCGGAACTGGTGCAGCAAGCCCGGCTGCCCGCGCTGCTGGGGACGGCGGTGGGGCCGATGAACCGTCCCGCCACTTCACCGAACGGAGCCAGCACCATGAACGACCAGCCCGGCCCGCGCCCGCTGTCCGAAGGAGAGCAGACCCTGATCTCGGTGACCGCCGCCGCTGTCGGCGTGCTGGGCCTGATCGGGTTCGTCATCTCCTTCGCCACCGTCATGGACGCGGCCAAGCCCACCTTCGGACCGCTCGCCTTCCTGCTGCCCCTCGGGGTGGACCTCGGCATCGGCGTGTTCTCCGCGCTGGACATCGTCCTGGCCCGGCTGGACATGCGGGTGCGCTGGCTGCGGTTCATCCCATGGACGCTCACGGCCGTCACGGTCTACCTGAACGTCGCCGCCTACGCCACAGCGCCTGGCGGGCCCAACTGGTTCGCCGTCGTCGCCCACGCGATCCTGCCCGGTCTGTGGGTGGTGGCCGTCGAGATCGGCACCCACGCGGTCCGCAAGCGCGCCAACCTGGCCAACTCGTCCCGCCGCCTGGACAGCATCCGCGTCTCGCGCTGGCTGCTGTCTCCGGTGCCGACGTTCGCCCTGTGGCGCCGGATGGTGCTCTGGGAGGTGCGCTCGTACCCCGAGGCCCTGAACCGCGAGCGTGAGCGCATCCTGGCCAAGACCGACCTTCAGGACCGGTACGGCCGCCTGTGGCAGTTCAAGGCCAGCCGACGCGAGCGCGCCCTGTACAAGCTCGGCGAACTCGCCCCGGCCGGCGCGCCGGTCCAGGCCGAAGCGGTACGGCTCACGCCGCCCGTCCCGCCCTCGACGCCCAAGCGTCCGGCCCTGACCGCCGCGCCCGCCCGCAAGTCGTCATCCCGTAAGCCGCGCAAGACCACCCGTTCGGCCATCGCCCCCTCCGAGGTGGACGACCTCATGCCGCTGGGCTGGCAGGTCGCCGCCGACCACGACGCCCGAGGCGTCACGCTGACGCGGGACCGGCTCCGCGACGCCGTCCGCCAGACCGGCCGGTCCATCTCCACCGACCGCGCGGGTGCGCTGCTCGCCCGCCTGCGGACCGAGGCCGGTCCGGCCGCCGAGAACGCGGAGCAGGAGGCGGCTTGATGGACCTCACCTTCGCCCGCCCTTCGACCGGCGATCCACCACCGGTCGGACCGCACGGACCGACCGCCGACATCGCCACAACCGCCCGTACGGACGACACTCGGTCCGACCGCACATCGTCCCTGAACAAGCCAGTACGGGACGCGGCCTCATCCGCCAAGACTCTGGCCGCGCCCCGCAACCCCGCTCGCAGTTACGCACACGAGGTGCACACATCATGACGCATCACCCGCACGACCACGAAGACCACTCCGACGAGGACGGACCGACCGCACCCGAGACCGGTGGCGAGGTAGTCCCGCTGGACGCGGCCCGCCGCCGTGCCCGCCGCGCGGACGACCGCGACGAGGACGAGTTCTTCGACCGCGAGACCATCGCGATCGAGGGCACGGTTCTCGGACCGCCGGTCGACCCACCGGACGACGATGTGCCCTACCGCTCCAACACCGACCGGCGCCGCGCTCCGATCGTCCCAGCGACGCTGAAGTCTTGGAACGGTACACGCTCCATGCTGATCTGGGCCGCCAAGGACGCCGGGTACGTGCTCGGCTACCACGCGGTCCGCTCACCCAAGTACGCCGCCAAGGCCATCCTCTACGCCCCGGTCGGCTTCTTCCGCGCCACGGGCAAGCTCCTGCACTGGGCGACGGCGGAGGAGGGCAACTGGGCACTGCGCCAGTACGCCGCCGACCGCAACGACCCGGAGACCTGGCTAAAGCTGGACAAGCAGCGCCAGCGCCAATCCCGCTGGCGCTGGTCGGTCCTGGCCGCCCTCGCGGTGACGGCCCTGATCGGCCTGCTCGTCTTCCTACTCGCCGACATCCCGACGTGGGGCCGCCTGCTGGCCATCGCCGTGGTGGTGCCGCTGCTGGCCCGCGCCGGTAGGCCCACGGACAAGCCCATCACCGACCGCGTCTCGGAAGGACCGCGCTACCGCAAGCTCACCGCCGAGCTGGTCCGTCGCGCGCTGCTGTCCTGCGGCGTCTCCGGCATCAACCAGGCCGTCAGCAAGGACCAGCACGCCATCAGCTTCCCGCAGGACATCCACCGCGACGGCCCCGGCCACCTGGCCATCATCGACCTGCCCTTCGGCGTGGAGGCCGCCGACGTGGTCGCCCGCCGTGGCCGGCTGGCCTCCGGCATGCGCCTCCCGCTCGACCAGGTCTGGCCCGAACCCGGCGACGGCCACCCCGGCCGCCTCGCCCTGTGGGTCGGCTACGAACCCGCCTCCCAGATGAAGCAACCCGCCTGGCCCCTCCTCAAGGACGGCAAGGTGGACGTCTTCAAGCCGTTCCCGTTCGCCACCACGCCCCGCATGGACACCATCAACGCCGCCCTGATGTTCCGCAACTGGCTGGTCGGCGGCCAGCCAGGCTCCGGCAAGACCTTCGCCCTGCGCCTGGCCGTACTCGCCGCTTCGCTGGACCCGCGCGCCGAGCTGCGCATCTACGAACTCAAGGGCGTCGGAGACTTCAAGGTCCTGGAGCCGGTCTGCACCGAGTACGGCAACGGTTTCGACGACGAGACCATCGCCCGCTGCGCCGGGATGATCCGCTGGCTCTACAAGGAGTGCGAACACCGCTCCAAGCGCATCGCCCACTTCGCCCAGCTCGGCAAGGCCCCGGAGAACAAGGTCACCCCGGAACTCGCCTCGCTCAAGGACTCCGGCCTGCACCCGCTGATCGTCGCCATAGACGAGATCCAAGAGCTGTTCCTGCACCCCAAGTACGGCAAGGAAGCCGGGGAGATCCTGGAGAAGGTCATCAAGCTGGGCCGCGCCCTCGGCGTGATCCTGCTGATCGGCACCCAAATCCCCGACAAGGACAGCCTGCCGACCGGCATCACACGCAACGTCAACACCCGCTACTGCATGAGCGTCGCCGACCAGGTCGCCAACGACATGATCCTCGGCACCTCGATGTACAAGAACGGCTACCGTGCCACCATCTTCGAGCCGGTCAAGGAGGCCGGTTGGGGCATCCTGTCCGGCCTCGGCAAGCCCGCCGCCCGCCGCTCCTTCATGGTGGACACCGACGCCGCCAAACACGTGGTGGCCCGCGCCATGCAGCTACGCGGCCTGGCCGGCACCCTGCCCGAGGAAGGCACCCAGACCCGCACCGACGCGCCCACCTTCGACCTGCTCACCGACCTCGCCCAGATCTGGCCCGCAGGTGAGACGGCCGCCTGGAACGAAACCCTGTGCACCCGCCTGGCCGAACTCCGCCCCGACTTCTACACCGGCTGGGCCTCCGAACAGCTCACCACCGCACTCAAGCCGCACGCCGTACCCGTCCAGAGCATCGGCCGCCGCATCGACGGCAAGGCCGTGACCAGGCGCGGCATCCGCCTGGACGACCTCACCGATGCCATAGCGGAACGTAACCGTCGAACCGGCACCGAGTAACCCCGCCGGAGGGTGCTAGCGCTAGCGGCTGACCCTGCTATCGCTAGCACCCCTGCTAGCACCAGAAATAAGCCCTGGCCAGGGCGTTAGCACGCTAGCGCCCTCCCTTGACGACACCCAAAAACGGCCCAGGAGGCCACCCATGGACCCTGCCCTGTTCATCGCTAGCACAGTGATCGTCTTCGCCTTGTTCATCACCCTCCGTTACGCCGCCGAGTGCTACATCAGACCCTTCCGCCGCTGCCGCTCCTGCCACGGCAGGGGCCGCAAGCCCAACCGCATCGGACACGGCACCCACGACTGCCGCCGCTGCCGCGCCACCGGCCTCCGCCTGCGGATCGGCCGCCACATCTGGAACCACTTCCGCGCCCTGCACCGCGACGCCACCCGCTGACTGGAGCACCCATGCCGATCACCAACCTGACCAGCTACGCCCTCGCAGCCGCCGCCCGAGGCTGGCACGTCTTCCCGCTCGCCCCGAACGGCAAGACCCCGCCCCGCGGCTTCACCAACTGGCAACACCGCACCACCACCGACCCGGCCACCATCCGCCGCATCTGGCAGCGCCCGTACAACCTCGGCATCGCCACCGGCCCGTCCAACCTCGTCGTCATCGACCTCGACCAGCCCAAGCCCGACGAGCAACCACCACCGCACTGGAACCGCCCCGGCATCCGAGACGGCGCAGACGTCCTCGCCGCCCTCTGCGACCAGGCCGGACAAGCACTCCCGCTGGAGACCTTCCAGGTCCGCACCCGACGCGGCGGCCTGCACCTGTACTTCACCGCACCCAATGGAGTCACCCTGACGAACACACAAGGCGGCAACGGCGGCCTCGGCTGGCTGATCGACACCCGCGCCAACGGCGGCTACGTCGTCGGCCCCGGCAGCCACGTCACCGACGAACACGGCAGCGGCACCTACGAGGTCCTGCACCCGATCCCACCCGCGCCGCTCCCGGCCTGGCTGGTCGAGCGACTACGCCCGGCCCCACTGCCACCACAGAAGCCCATCACCGTGCCCCTCGCATCCGACCGCCACGGCGCGTACATCCGCGCCGCCGTCCTCGGTGAGCTGCAACGGGTGGCCAGCTCACCACCCCACGGCCACAACAACGCGCTCTACCTCGCGTCCGTCGCGCTCGGCCAACTCGTCGCCGGAGGCGAGCTGCACGCCGCCGCCGTCACTACGTGGCTCACGGAGGCAGCCACGCAGATCGGCCAGCCCTACCGCGAGGCCCAGCGCACCATCGCCTCCGGCCTGCGCGCCGGAGCCCGCCGGCCCCGAACGGTGGCCGCATGACCAACGACCGCAGCACCCACCTTCGCCTGGTCAACGGTGATGCCGTCCAAGCGCCAGGCCAGCTCGTGCCGTTCCGCACCTCCTGGACCGCCGACGAACTGATGGCCATGACCTTCCCGGAGCCCCGCTGGGCCGTCCCCGGCATCATCGCCGAAGGACTCAGCCTCCTCGCAGGCCCGCCCAAGGTCGGCAAGTCCTGGCTCAGCCTGGGCCTCGGTATCGCCGTCGCCAGCGGCGCCAAGGCCCTGGAAGCCATAGAACTGGAGCCCGGCCCCGTCCTCTACCTCGCCCTGGAAGACACCGCCCGCCGCCTGCAGAACCGCATGGGCAAGATCCTCGGCGGCCAGCCCGCGCCCAAGGACCTGACCTTGGCCACCACCTGCCCGACCCTGCCCGCAGGCGGCGAAGAGGCCATCGCCCGCTGGCTCGACCGCAACACCAACGCCCGCCTCGTCGTCATCGACGTCTTCGCCAAGATCCGAGGCATCACACCACCCGGCCTGTCCGCCTACGACGCCGACTACGCCGCCATGAGCCGCGCCAAGCGCCTGGCCGACACCTACGGCGTCGCCGTCGTCCTGATCCACCACGTCCGCAAGATGGCCTCAGAAGACTTCCTGAGCGAAGTCTCCGGCACCAACGGCCTGGCCGGAGCCGCAGACGCCACCCTCGTCCTCAAACGCGCCAGAGGCACCGCTGACGGCGTCCTGCACGTCACCGGCCGCGACGTCGAAGAGGCCGAATACGCCATGGCCTTCCAACCCGCCGCCGGCCTCTGGCACCTCCTGGACGGCCCACCCGAAGACCATACCCTGTCCGACACCCGCGCCGCCATCGCCCGCCACGTCCGCGCCAACCCCAACAGCACGCCCAAGGCCATCGCCGACGCCACCGGCCTGTCCCACGAGAACGTCCGCAAGACCTGCCAGCGCATGAACGCCGACGGCCAGCTCTGCGTCAACGCCACCGGCCACTACCGCCTCCCCGGGACAGAGCCCTCAGGAGCAGTCCCCGCCGTCCCTACCGTCCCTGACCACACCTCGACCAGCACCAACGCCCACATCCATGAGGGACAACCGGCCCTGCTGCCTGTCCCCGCTGTCCCCGCCGACGAGGAGAACCACGAGTGACCACCTCAACGCCGGACAGCGTCCGGCTCGCCGACACCCAGCTCTACCGAGTCACCGACGCCATGCGCCTGCTCCGCATGAGCCGCACCGTCATCTACGACCAGATCCGCACCGGCCGCCTGCGCTCCGTCAAGCAGGGCCGCGCCCGCCTCATCACCGCCAACGCCATCCGCGCCTACATCGCCCTCCTGGAGAAGGAAGCAGAGGAAGCAGCCTAATGACCAAGCGACGCAGCAGAGGAGACGGCGGCCTCCACTGGGACGACAAGCGCCAACGCTGGATCGCCACCGCCAGCCTCGGCTATGACCCCAGCGGCAAGCGCATCGTGAAACGAGGCAGCGGCAAGACCAAGACCGAAGCCAAGAACAAGCTCAAGGAGGTGCTCAGGGACTATGAAGACGGGCTGACCATCGCGCCAGGGGAGTCGACCGTCGCTCAAGCAGCGACCGACTGGCTGGCCTACGGGCTCAGCGGGTTGGACCCAAGCACCGTCGCGACGAACACCATCCTGGTCAAGACGCACATCATCCCCGCGCTGGGCAAGCGGAAGCTCCGCGACCTCAATGCACAGGATGTGGACAAGTGGTTGGCCAGCAAGGCCAAGACGCACAGCACGAGTACCGTGGCGCGGCTCCATTCCTGTCTGAATCGGATCATCAAGCGTGCCATGGCGCGCGACAAGGTCCGGCGGAACGTGGTCGAGCTGTGTCGAGTGCCCCAGGGCAAGGAAGGACGCCCGTCCAAGGCGCTCACAATGGCCCAGGCAGAAGAGGTGCTGAAGGCCGCCGAGGGCAAGAACCTGTACGCCTACATCGTGGTCTCCCTGCTCACCGGCGCACGCACCGAGGAACTCCGCGCACTGCGCTGGGATCACGTGGACCTGGAGGGCAACCTCGACGGTACCCCGCCGATACCGCCGTACGTCGCCGTATGGCGCTCCGTACGAAGCGGGGGAGACACCAAGACCCGCAAGTCACGGCGCACCCTCGCCCTCCCTAAGCGGTGCGTAGACGCGCTGATCGAACAACGGGCAGCTCAGCAGAAGGAGCAAGGCGACGCCTGGTCAGAGCATGGCCTGGTGTTCGCCTCCATCGCCGGAACCGAACTGGACGCGGCCAACGTACGGCGAGCGTTCCGGCGGGTAATCAAGTACACAAGCTTGGATCCCTCGGAGTGGACACCGCGAGAGCTGAGGCATAGCTTCGTCTCTCTGCTTTCCGACAATGGGACGCCGTTGGAAGAGATTTCTCGCTTGGTGGGTCACAGCAGTACGGCCGTCACGGAGCTGGTCTACCGCAAGCAGATTCGGCCTGTGCTCCAGCAAGGAGCGGTAGTTATGGACCGCATCTTTGAGCCATGAGCTGTGGCAGGACAGCAAACGCGTTCGGCCCTCGCCAAACCTGGCGAGGGCCGAAGCGTTCAGCGGCCGGCTTCACCCGGCCGCGTCGATCCCTTACGCCATCATCACGTGGAGGGCTACAGCTACTGCGAATCCCGCACCGATACCCGCTGCCGGGTTTCCGGCGACGAAACCGACTGCGATGGAGATCGCGATGATCACTACCCAGCGCACGTCGATCCTCCGAGGTTCGGTGACTGGCGCGGGACCGTTGTCATCGCTACCCGGTACTGTCATTGGCGCGTCCTTTCGGCGACTGACCGCTGTGGACCGAACTGGATGCCGGGTGGCCCTCTGCTGCTACAGAGAGCCACCCATCCAGTTGCTGGCCCCGAGGGAACGCGGACAACAATAGGGGTGGGACAGGACAAAAGGTTTCCGGCGAGAAACCCTCCTGTGGACAACGTTCCGTCTCAGGACTTGCGGCCATGTGTTTGCGCTGGTGATGACCTCAACGGGTCAGGGACGCTCGTCTCATATAAGAGGGACAGGGCACCCCACCGTCAAGCACCTCCAAGAAGACCACAGAGACCGACTCCGGGTGATTAGCCGCCTGTCCACACGCAGCCAACGGTTATCCACAGCAGGATCGGTGAAAGCGATGGCGCACTACGCGAACATGTATGGCTGCTGGGCTCAGCCCGCCACTGCCACGTTGCCGGCCAACCCGGCAAGCAGGTTTGCGCCTACGACCATGGCAGGACGGAACCAGGCCGTCAGTCGCTCTCTGAGTTTCGACATCATCCCGCCTCCCGTGGGATTCCGATCATCCAAAGGGGCGACGATCCCGGAGGAAGCGTGTTGGCAAACGATGGCGGACAACAGTAGCGCTATGAACGTGACTGACAGGCCATGCTTGCCAGGCTCAACCCAGCAGCCTCCGCTCATGCTAGCGATCAGGCAACCGGCTCGGGAAGCGTAGTCACGCAGTTAGTCACTCAGAAGATCAAAAAGGCCGCTTCCGATCTTCGGAAACGGCCTCTGAGCTGGGTGGGGCTACCAGGACTTGAACCTGGGACCTCTTCCTTATCAGCGCCCATTTGAGCCCTCATGAACCCCCTGTTCATCTCCCAATCTGAGCGTAAACTCGCAGGTAGACGGCATGATCACCGTACCCACGAGTGACCAGCAGTCCCCCGCCGTGACAGCGAGTCCCACGGTCAAATGACGGTCAGATGATCAAGGAGGTGATCAGGTGGGGTTCTCCCGCAAGCGCATAGGCCGTAACGGCAAACCGCGGTACACGGCTTACTACTTGGACATCAAAGGCATGGAACGGTCCGCCGGGACCTTCTCCAGCAAGAAGGATGCCGACAAGGAGTGGCAGAAGGCCGAGGCCAAGGTCGCCGAAGGGCGTGTGGGAGACCCGAAGCGAGGACGGCAGCCGTTCGAGCGCTACGTCCTCGATACGTGGCTGCCGAATCACGAGATGGAGGCGACGACTCGACAGAAGTACACGTACGCCATTCACAAGCACCTGGTCCCTGAGTTCGGTGCTCTGCGGATGGTCGACGTCCTTCCTGAGCACGTACGTCAGTGGGTGGCGACCCTGAAGAAGAACGGCGTCACACCAGTCACCATCAAGAGTCTCATGGTGATCCTGAGCGCCGTCTTCACCACCGCGCTGAATGACCAGGTGACCTACCTCCACCCCTGTAAAGGTGTGAAGACTCCCCCGGTCGTCCCCAAGCCTCTGACGATCATCAGCCCTGAGCAGTTCGGCATGTTGTACGACGCCTTGCCGGACGCCGACACTCAGCTGCTGGTGGAGACGTCCATTGAGACCGGCCTCCGCTGGGGTGAACTCACGGAGCTGCGCATCAAGGATCTCGATTTCTCGACCCGCATCCTGACGGTGTGCCGAGCGGTAGTGGAGGTCAATCCGAAATTTCATCCCCAGGGCAAGCGGTTCCTGGTGAAGCCCTACCCGAAGGACAAGGAGTGGCGCCGGTTCAAACTCAGCGCCCAGATCGTCCGCAAGCTGCAAGCCCATGCGAGGGCTCGTGGCCTGGGACGCGAGAGCCTTTTCTTCGAGTGGAAGGACGGCGCGAACCATCCCCCTCGGCTCCAGGTACTCCCCAACCCCGACACACTGGGTTTCACCGAACCGAACGAGGCGGGCCGCTCCTATAAACACGGCACCCGTACGGCCTACACCACAGGCAAGTGCCGATGCGAGCACTGCCGCGCGGCCTTCGCGGCCTACCGGGCAGAGAGGCGGGCGAAGGGCAAGGACAACCCTCGACAGCCCCGGACCCGCGACACCGACGGCCACATCCCGGCCGACTGGTTCAGAAAAAGTGTGTGGCGCGTGGCGCTCGAAGCCGCCGAGCTCGAGATCGCCGTACGCATCCACGACCTCCGGCATGCGCACGCGTCCTGGCTCCTGGCAGGCGGCGCCGACCTTCAGGTGGTCAAGGAACGCCTCGGCCACGCGTCCATCAAGACCACGGAGAAGTACCTGCACACCCTGGATGACGCGGACGAGACCGCGTTGGACGCTCTAGCCAAGATCAGAAACAGGAAGGCACGTAAGTCCTCCTGAAACGGGCTCGCCAAGTGCGGGAACACCTGGCGAGCCCTCACCCCCAACCCCTGCCTAGAAGGGTCGAGGATCTATGACAAACAGTACGCGGCACGCGTGCACCGAAGACCGTACTCGGTCAGATCGCGTGATCCAGTGGACCACCATTCTCACCGTCGGCATCCTCGCGGGGATCGCAGCGACAGTGAGCTACCGCCATCTCCACATGCTGGCCATCCGCCATGGCGAATCGTCGTGGTCCGCCGCCCTGCTCCCCCTCTCGGTCGACGGCATGATCCTCGCCGCGTCCATGGCCTTGCTGTCCGACTCACGCCGTGGGAAGAGAGGGGGCCTCGTGCCGTGGACGCTGCTGGTCATTGGCAGCCTCGCCAGCGTGGGAGCCAACGTCGCTGTGGCTGAGCCTTCGCTCATCGGCCGCGCCGTAGCGGCATGGCCGGCGTTCGCGTTGATCGGCGGCATGGAGATGGCCTTCCGGCTCGTGCGGCGCTCCGTCGCCCGACGGGCCTTCACGCGCGAGAACGAGCATGACGAGGCTCCCGCAGATCAACAAGGGGGTCAGAACTCTCCCGGCAAGCTCTCTCGCCGTTCACTACAACGTGAAGCTTGGGAGTGGGCGGACCAAAACCGCGAGCCTAATGGAGCGCTGCCTCGCTCTGCCGATCTCGCGCGCCACTTTCATCGCAGCCTACGTTGGGCACGCCTGGTCAAGGCATCCGGTGCCGCCGGAATGTTCGCGCGCGACGCTACAGGATGAAATAGGGTTTCGCCCCGAGACCGGCATGTCGTTGGCCTAGCTCCACCGCCGCCTGTTCCAGTTGAGACCCTCGTAGGGGTGATGAA
>NZ_JAATEP010000102.1:0-20751 GCF_012034275.1 Nonomuraea composti
CGCCGGCGACCGCTGGCGCGTCACCGTCGGCCCGCTCGACCCGTGGTTCTACTACTACCGGTTCATCGTGGACCGCACCTCCGTCAAGGACGCGTCCAACCCGACCAAGGTGACCTCCGAGCCGACCTGGAGCACCTTCATGGTGAACGGGGAGCGCTCCCGCCTGCTCTCCGACGTCCCCGCCGGCCAGGGCGGCAAGGTCGAGAGCATGACCTACCGCAGCACCGTGGCGAACGCGGACCGCACCGCGCTGGTGTGGACCCCGCCCGGCTACGACCCGGACCGCGCCGAGCCGTACCCCGTCTTCTACCTCCAGCACGGCGGCGGCCAGAGCTACACCGACTGGATCGAGATGGGCCGCGCCAAGCAGATCCTCGACCACCTGTCCCTCGACGGCAAGCTCGAGCCGATGGTCGTCGTCATGGGCAACGGCAACGTGCCCGACTTCAACAAGGAGCTGCTGGAGAACATCGTCCCGGCCGCCCGCTCCCACTACCACGTCTCCTCCGACCCGGCGCGGCAGGCCCTGGCCGGCCTGTCCATGGGAGGCGGCCAGACGTTCGGGGTGCTCAAGGCCTACCCCGGCCGGTTCGCCTACGTCGCGGCGTTCTCCGCCGGGTTCGGCAGCGCCACCGGCGTCGACGCCCAGGCGATCAACAACGGCACCAAGCTGCTGCGCCTGTACGTCGGTGACCAGACCGACTTCGTCTACCCGTCCTTCATGACCTCCCTGACCACTCTCAACACCCTCGGCATCCGCTACGAGTTCGACGGGGTCACCCCCGGGCCGCACGGCTGGGACGTGTGGCAGAAGAACCTCATCGACCTGGCTCCACGCCTGTTCAAGCGCTAGACGCGCACCTGGGCGCAGGTGCCGGGGGCGGAGCGCGGGTCATGTCACCCGTGCCCCGTCCCCGGCCCTTCGCTCGCCTCACCAGCGGCGCACCGGCCTTCCGTACGCCGCCACCCCGAAGGAAACATGCCAATGAACAACAAGAGGCTCCTCACCGCGGCGGCCGTGCTCGCCGCCGCGACCACGCTGGCCGCCTGCTCCTCCGGCGGAGGAGGGGGCGGCGGCGGCACCGCGAGCGGCGGCGGCGGTGGCGCGAGCAACTGCACCAACACGATCCCCAAGAAGAACCTGCCGGTCGTGACGATGTGGGGCTGGTACCCCAACATGCAGCTCGTCGTCGACAACTTCAACAAGCAGAACGCCGAGGTGCAGGTCTGCTGGACCAACGTCGGCCAGGGCAGCGACGAGTACGACAAGTTCCAGACGGCCATCTCCGCCGGCACCGGCGCGCCCGACGTCATCATGATCGAGATGGACCGCATCCCGACCTTCCAGATCCAGAAGGCGCTCGTCGACATCAAGAAGTTCGGCTTCGACGCCGTCAAGGCCGACTACGGCACCGGCGCCTGGAAGGACGTCTCCATCGGCGACGCCGTCTACGGCGTCCCCGTCGACGGCGGCCCCATGGCGATGATCTACCGCAAGGACATCTTCGACAAGTACGACATCAAGCCGCCCAAGACCTGGGCCGAGTACGAGCAGGCCGCGCAGAAGATGAAGGACGCCGGCGGCCCCCAGTTCGGCGACTTCGCCGCCAACGTCTCCGCCCTCACCATGGCGCTGCAGATCCAGAAGGGCGCCTCCCCGTTCACCTACGACCCGGCGCAGCAGAGCACCATCGGCATCAAGCTGAACGACCAGGCGTCCAAGGACGTGCTCGACTACTGGGGCAACCTCGCCAAGAAGGGACTGGTCGGCACCCAGGACCAGTTCACCCCCGAATACATCTCCGGCGTCATCAACGGCAAGTACGCCACCTACATCTCCGCCGCCTGGGCGCCCGGCTACCTCACCGGCGCCGGCGTCGGCAAGGGCGAGGACACCGGCAAGTTCGCCGTCGCGCCGCTGCCGCAGTGGGACCCCGCCAACCCCGTGCAGGTCAACTGGGGCGGCTCCGCGTTCTCCGTGACGAGCCAGGCCAAGAACCCCGAGCTCGCCGCGAAGGTCGCCTACGGCCTGTACGCCGACAAGGAGTCGCTCACCGACGGCTGGACCAACCAGATCATCTTCCCGCTCAACCTCAAGGCGCTCAACGACCCCGAGTTCATCAACCTCAAGGTCGCCTTCTTCGGCGGGCAGCAGGCGAACAAGGAGGTCTACGTCCCGGCGGCCTCCGCCTACAAGGGCATGACCTACAGCCCGTTCGGCCAGTACTACTTCGACGCCATGACCAAGCAGGTCAGCGCCATCATCGACGGCTCCGTCACCGGCGCGCAGGCCGCCGACAAGCTCCAGGAGGACGTGGCGGCCTACGCCAAGGAGCAAGGCTTCACCGTCCAGTGACGACGCGAGGCTTCACCGTCCCGTGACGACGCGGAGCCTCACCGTCCAGCGACCACGCGAAGCTTCACTCTCCCGTGACGACGCGCGTGGACCGGGCGGCGCCGCCCGGTTCACCCGCACGCAGGCCCTCAGCACCCACCCTCCCCGGAGCCCAACGATGACCCTCCTGACCACCGACACCAAGAGCGCGCCACGCGCCCGAGACAAGACCCCCGACCGGCGCGGCAAGGTCCGCCTGCGCGAGCACGTGATGGGCTGGCTGTTCGTCGGGCCGTTCGGGATCGTCTTCCTCGCGCTGCTCATCGCGCCGCTCGCCTACGCGCTGTACCTGAGCCTCTTCCAGAAGAAGCTCATCGGCGGCACCAGCTTCGTCCTGTTCGACAACTACGTGAAGGCGTTCACCGACCCGAGCTTCCTGTCCGGGTCGTGGTTCGTCATCCGCTTCTCGCTCGTCTCCATCCCGCTGCAGATCATCGTCGCCCTCGCGATGGCCCTGATCCTCGACGCGGTGACGTCCCTGTTCACCCGCTTCTCCCGGCTGATGATCTTCCTGCCGTACGCGATCCCCACCGTCATCGGCGCCGTCATGTGGGGCTTCCTCTACAGCAAGAGCTTCGGCCCCCTGACGGACCTCTTCGGCCTGTTCGGCGCCACCCCGCCCGACTTCCTCAGCGGCAACCTCATCTTCTACGGCCTCGTCAACGTCGTCACCTGGCAGTGGGCCGGCTACTACATGATCATCCTGTACGCGGCGCTCCAGGGCATCGACCCCGCACTCTACGAGGCCGCCCGCATGGACGGCGCCGGCCGATGGCAGATCGCCCTCCGCATCAAGATCCCCCTCATCGCCCCCGCCCTGCTCCTCATCCTCGTCTTCTCCCTCATCGGCACCCTGCAGTTCTTCAACGAGCCGCAGATCCTGCGCTCGCTCGCCGCCGGCACCATCGGCCCCGACTTCACCCCCAACATGTACGCCTACCAGCAGGCCTTCGCCCTCGCCAACTTCAACTACGGATCGGCGATCTCCTTCGCGCTCGGCGGCATCGTCTTCGTCGGCGTCTACGCCTTCCTCTTCCTCACCCGCAAGCGGAGGACCTTCCTGTGATGCGCGCCCGCCCCCGCCCACAACGCCACCTCCCCCTCCAGATGCTCCTCGGCTTCCTCGTCGTGTACTTCCTCGTGCCGTTCTGGTGGGTCATCGTCAACAGCTCCAAGGACGCCCCCGGCCTCTTCGGCGGCGGCAACACCCTGTGGTTCGCCGACAGCATCGACTACCTCGGCAACCTCCAGCAGCTGTTCACCTACGACAACGGCATCTACGGCCGCTGGATACTCAACTCCACCCTCTACGCCCTCGCCGGCGGCATCGGCGCCACCGTCCTCGCCGTCATGGCCGGCTACGGCTTCGCCAAATACCGCTTCGCCGCCCGCCGCTTCAGCTTCGCCCTCGTGCTCGGCGCCCTCATGGTGCCCGCCACCGCCCTCGTCATCCCCACCTTCATGATGTTCTCCGAGTTCGGCCTCACCAACACCGTCTGGGCCGTCATCCTGCCGTCCCTCCTCAACCCCTTCGGGGTCTACCTCATGCACGTGTACGCCCGCGACGCCGTCCCCGACGAGATCCTCGACGCGGCCCGAGCCGACGGCGCCGGCGAGATCCGCACCTTCCTCCAGGTCGCCTTCCCCCTGATGCGGCCCGCCGTCGTCACCGTCCTGCTCCTGTCGGCCGTCGCCTCCTGGAACAACTACTTCCTGCCCCTCGCCATGCTCTCCGACAACCGGCTCTTCCCCGTCACGGTGGGGCTGGGGGTGTGGCAGGGCATCGCCTCGGCCAACAACGCGGGCAGCACGTCGCTGTGGAGCCTGATCATCATGGGGGCGCTGGTGTCGGTGGTGCCGCTCGTCATCGCCTTCTTCACCCTGCAACGCCACTGGCGCGGCGGCCTTTCGGTCGGCGGCCTCCGCTAACGGCGCCCCGCGTCCCGGCGTCCGTCTCACGCGCGCTCGGTGCACCCGGCCCGCGCCCGCATCGGGTCTGTCCCGCGCTGGTCCGCGGCTCGCGCCCGCGCCCGGCCCGCACCCGGTGCGCGCCGCACCCCGCGCCCGGTGCGGGCTGTGCTGGGCCTTCGCGTGTGGGCGGTGCGGTGGCGTGCTCCTGGCGTCGCGCCTGGTCGCGGCGGTGCTCAGGGCTGCTGCCCTCGCCCGACGTGCCCGCCGCCTCGCTCGCACCCGTCTCGTGCCTCCCCATGCCCGGTCCGGCCCGTCTTGGCGTGTTGGCGCCTGTCGTTACGTCGTGCGGTCGGAACCGGGCGCGGGCCCTTGAGACGTGAAAGGCCGGCCACCGGCCGCGGCGCATGCGCGAGAGGTGGCCGGCGAAGCTGGGGTCAGTCGCGGGGGTTCCAGCCGTCGGTGTCCACGGCGAGGCCGAGGTCGTCGGCGATGTCGTCCCAGTCGACGAACTTGAAGTTGGTGTTCTCGCGATCCGGCACCTCAGGCGTGTTGGCGCCGTCGTGGGCGATGAACATGCCGTGGTCGAAGTCCCCGAGCGGGACGTTGATCACGGCGGAGCCGTCGCTGTGCTCGACCCCGTCGAGCCCGTTGCCGTCCCCGACCCGGAACTGGCCGAGGTAGGCGTTGCCGGGTTCGCGGCGGTAGACGGCGAAGGTGTTGTCGCCCTGGCTGGAGGCGAGCAGGTAGCCCTTGCCGCTCTCGCGGTAGTAGATGGTCAGGCCCTCGGCGTCGGCCGACAGGTGGGTGCCGCCGTAGCCGGGGTCGGTGCCGGGGGTGCACTCCTCGGTGGCGGGGTCGTAGGTGCCGGGGACGCCGTACTCCTTGACCTTGTCGACCAGGACGGGCGTGCCGGTGAGGTCGGCGCGGACGCGCCAGATGCCCACGTCCTCCTGGGCGGCGTAGAGGACGTCGCGCTGCTGGTCGACGACCATGCCCTCGACCTGGGCGAGCTCGTCGGGCTCCATGCAGGGGGCCCAGGTGGTGCCGTTGGGGAGGGTGAAGGAGGCGGGCAGGTCGAGGGTGCGGACCTTCTGGTAGCCGACCTTGCCGCCGGCGGTGGCGACCAGCTTGAACAGGCCGATGGAGGTCTTGTGGCGGCGGCTCACGAGGGCGTACGTGCCGGTGGCGTCCTTCCAGGTGGTGAGGCCGTAGCCGGTCTCCTGGTCGTTGACCTGCGCCTGCGTGGTGTTGAACAGGAACGGCACGGCGGGGTCGGTGACGTCGGTGAGGTGGCCGTCGTGGATGGCGTAGAAGCGGAGCTGGTCGCGGCCCCGGTCGGAGACGACGGCCAGGTCCTTGCCGGCGAAGCCGTAGGTGGTGTCGACGTTGTTGAAGCGGCCGTTCTCGTCGTCCGGGCCGGGGGCGGCGGGGGCGTCGAAGTGCTGGAGCTGCTGCCCGTCGAGGTCGTAGACGTTGAGGCCGCCTTCCTTGGCGGTGGTGACGATGACGCTGTCCTCGTCGTCGTCCGGGTCGACCCAGATCGCCGGGTCGTCGCCGTTGGCGTTGCCGCCGGCCTCGTCGTCGAACAGGGCGGGGGTCTCGACCTGCGGGTCGACGGACGCGACCGTGTTGGCGGAGGCGGCGGTGGGTGCGGTCAAGCCTCCCACGAGGAGGGTGGCGAGGGCGGTCAGCAGGACGGGGTGGGGGCGACGCATCGTACTCCTTGTGCAGTGGGTGATCGGGTGAGGTGCAGAGAACAAGACATTGTCATGTCAGGACATGAACGGACATGAAACGGCGCGGCTCTCCCGAAGGAACCGCACGCCGCGAAAGGTGACGGCGCCAAGGTCTGCCCGCCGCCGTGGTGCCGGGGCCAGGGACTTCACGCGGCTGCGGTGGCGGCGCCAAGGGCTCCGCCCCGCCATGGTGCCGGTGCCGATCGGGTTGCGCGCCCTTGTGTCATGAGGCCTCGGGGTCGTGCCCCGGTGGCCAGGGCGCCGGCGTTCACAGGGTGCGCGCGTCGCCGTGGCATCGGACGAGGTGGCCCCGCGCGCCAGTGTGACGCCCGGCGCGCACCGGCCGCGCACCGCCGTGGTGCCGGCGTTCGCGATGCGCGCGTTGCCGTGGCGCCGGGCGACGTGGCCGGGCGCGCCGCCGTGACGGCCGGCGCGCACGGGCCCGTACGCCCGCGTGGCGCGTAGGCTCAGCGGTGGTTGACGCGCCAGAAGTCGGAGACGACCTGCCGGTTCTGCAGGTCCGACACCAGCGCCTTCGGGTCGGTGTGGAAGAGCTGGCCCTTCCAGTCGGCCAGGCCGGCGGGGGTGACCCGGGGCTGGACGGTGCTGTTGCCGGAGATGCCGCCCTCGCCGATCTCGTGCTTGACGCCCTCCTCGGTCATGATGAAGCGGGCGTACAGCTTGGCCGCGTTGGGGTGCTTCGACTTGGTGGCGACGGCGACGTACTTGGGGTAGCTGAAGCCGGTGAAGGGGGTCATGCCGGCGCAGGCGGCCTGGGTGTAGCCCTTGTCCTCGTTGTTGCGGAACTTGGAGATCGACATGAAGCCGATCTTCTTGTCGGTGGCGCCGGGCGCGCCGACGGCGCCGGAGATGTCCTCGTCGGAGCCGGTCAGGACGGGTTTGTTGGCCGCCAGGCGCTTGATCCACTCGTAGGCGGCGCTCTTCTCCTCGGTCTTGAGCGGTTCGCCGTACTTGGCCTGGTACGCCTGCTCCAGCGCCTGGTTGCCGTGCGCGTCGAGCTGGGTGAAGAAGGACAGCACGGTCGGCTTGCCGAGCGGGTCCTGCATGACGAGCTTGCCGGACCAGGCGGGCTCGGTGAGCTCCCAGATGTTCTTGATCGGGCAGCCGCCGGGCGACAGCTTGGTGTTGTAGGCGAAGACGGTGGCCTTGGACAGGGCGCGCAGCGGGTTGCGGTCCTCGGGCAGGATCTGGTCCTGGAGGTCGGCCGGCACCCACGTCTGGACGATGCCCTGCGGGATGAGCTGCCCCATCAGCACGCCGCCGTCCTCGTACATGGCGGCGTCGATGGTGACGTTGTCGGCCGCGTGCTCGCGGGTCATCTTCTCGGCCGTCTGCGGGGTGTCGGACTTCACGCCTTCCATGGCGATGCCGTACTTCGCGGTGAAGGCCGTGGCCACCTCCTCGATGTCGCCGCTGGAGTCGTAGACGAGCAGGCTGCCTTCCTTCTTGGCCGCCGCGACCAGCGCGTCCAGGTCGAAGTCGGCGTCGACGGAGGCCGCGGGCAGCGGCTTGCCGGCCGCCTGCGCGCCGCCAGGCTGGCCGGCCTGGCCGGCGGTGGACGGTGCGCATGCGGCCAGGGCCAGCAGGGCCGCAACAGGGACGATCTTCTTCGTACGCCGCATGGTGGCGGTACTCCTCGTGACTCGCAGTGCCGTACGCGCCGCCCTCCGCCCCGATCGGCGCCGCGGTGGGCTCCACGATGAACGGGAGATTAATAAGTTGTCAAGACATACTCATGTCAGTGATGAGCTGACGTGTCTATTCGTCGTTATGTCAGGACAAACTATTGACGTTCACTTTCTGTTCATCTACAACTGGAGCCTCTGAGCGAGGAGGCGGCATGCGTGTGGGCTTGATGGGCCTGGGACGGATCGGGCGGTTTCATGCGGGAACGTTATCCAGGCTGGCCGGCGAGCTGATCGTGGCCGACGCCGACCGGCGCCTGGCCGAGGAGGTGGCCGCCGAGACCGGCGCCGTCGTGGGAGACCCGTGGAGCGCGGACGCCGTGGTGATCGCGACCCCGACGTCCACCCACGCCGAGCTGCTCCTGCGGGCCTGCGAGCAGCGGATCCCGGTCTTCTGCGAGAAGCCCGCGGCGCCCGGCGTGGCCGAGACCCAGCGGGTGGCCGAGGCGGCCGACCGCAGCGGGACCCTCGTGCACATCGGCTTCCAGCGGCGCTTCGACCCCGGGTTCGCCGCGGCCCGGCAGGCGCTGCTCGGCGGCGAGCTGGGCGAGCTGCACCGGGTCCACCTCCTGACCGGTGACCCGCGCCCGCCGGCGCCGGAGTACGTCCCCCTCTCCGGCGGCATCTTCCGCGACTGCCACATCCACGACTTCGACATCCTGCGCTGGGTGACCGGGCGGGAGGCCGAGACCGTCTACGCCGCCGGCGCCAACCGGGGCGAGGCGTTCTTCGCGGCGGCCGGGGACGTCGACACCAGCGCCGCGCTGATCACCATGGCCGACGGCACGCTCGTCACCCTCCAGGGCTCCCGCTACAACGGCGCCGGCTACGACGTGCGGATGGAGCTGGCCGGCACCCGGGCCACCTGGGCGGTCGGCCTGGGCCCGCGAACGCCCCTGCACCGCGCCGACGCGAGCGCCGATGAGGGAGCTGACGGCAGGGCCGCGAGCGGGGCCGATGACGGTGCCTCCTCCGAGGGGCCGTGGCCGGACTTCCAGGCCAGGTTCGCCGCCGCGTACACGGCCGAGATCGAGGCGTTCCTGGCCGCCGCGCGCGGCGAGCGCGGCAGCCCGTGCACCGTCGGCGACGCGCTGGCCGCGCTGCACCTGGCGGAGGCGGCCGACCTGTCCCGCCGCGAGGGACGCCCGGTCCAGCTGGCGGAGGTGACCAAGTGAGCGGCGCAGATCGCGGAGGCCCGCACGTGGGCGGCCCAGGTCGCGGAGGCGACCACCTGAGGACGGCTGCCGCCCCCATCTCGTGGGGTGTGTGCGAGGTGCCGGGCTGGGGACACCAGCTCGACCCGGAGCGGGTCCTGGGGGAGATGGCCGAGCTGGGCCTGGACGCCACGGAGCTGGGGCCGGACGGGTTCCTGCCGTCCGCCGCCGACGAGCGCTCGCGCCTGCTGAACCGCTACGGCCTGCGGGTCGTCGGCGGCTTCGTGCCCGTCGTGCTGCACGGCCCGGACCACGACCCGCTGCCGGGCGTGCGCGCCCTGCTCGGCTCGTTCGAGGAGGACGCGGTGGTCGTGCTGGCGGCGGCCACCGGCACGGCGGGCTACGACGCCCGGCCCGCGCTCGACGCCGGCGGCTGGCGGACGCTGCTGGCCAACCTCGACCGCATCGCCGCTGCCCTCCGCCACCCGGTGGCGCTGCACCCGCACGTCGGCACCATGGTCGAGACCGCCGAAGAGGTGGACAGGGTGCTCGACGGCAGCGCCGTCCCGCTCTGCCTCGACACCGGCCACCTCCTCGTCGGCGGCGCCGACCCGGTGGCGCTCGCGGCCCGCGCCGCCGGGCGGATCGCCCACGTCCACCTCAAGGACGTCGACGCCGCGCTCGCCGAACGGGTGCGGGGCGGCGCGATGAGCTACACCGAGGGAGTGCGCGCCGGGATGTACCGGCCGCTGGGCCGGGGCGACGTGGACGTCAAGGCCATCGTCACCAGCCTGACCGCCGCCGGCTACACCGGCTGGTACGTCATGGAGCAGGACGTCGTCCTGGACGCCGAGCCGCCCGCCGGCGCCGGCCCGATCGGCGACGTGCGCGAGAGCCTGTCCTTCCTGCGGAGCCTGGCATGAACGAAGAGCCGAACGCGGGACGGGCCGGCGCCGACGCGCCGACCACGGGGCGAGCCGGCGCCGAAGTGCTGACCATGGGGCGGGCCGGGGTCGACCTCTACCCCCTCCAGACCGGGGTCCCGCTCGACGAGGTGGAGACGTTCGGCCGGTATCTGGGCGGCAGCCCCACCAACGTGGCGGTCGCCGCCGCCCGGCTGGGCCGCACCGCCGCCGTGATCACCAGGACGGGGGAGGACCCGTTCGGCGCGTTCGTCCGGCGGGCGCTGCGCGGCTACGGCGTGGACGACCGGCACGTGGCCGCCGTCCAGGGCCTGCCGACCCCGCTGACGTTCTGCGAGATCCGGCCGCCGGAGGACTTCCCGCTGTTCTTCTACCGCCTGCCGAAGGCCCCCGACCTGGAGATCCGCCCGGACGAGCTGGACCTGGACGCCATCGCCGGCGCCCCGTTGTTCTGGGCGACGCTGACCGGGTTGTCGCAGGAGCCCTCCCGGCAGGCGCACTTCGCCGCGTGGCGCTCGCGGGGCCGCAGGCCGTACACGGTGCTGGACCTGGACTACCGGCCGATGTTCTGGGCGGACCCGCGGCAGGCGGCCGAGCAGGCCAGGCGGGCGGTCGGGCACGCCACCGTCGTGGTGGGCAACGTGGACGAGGCCGAGGTCGCCACCGGCGTCCGCGAGCCGCGCCGCGCCGGTGAGGCGCTGCTGGCGGCCGGGGTGGAGCTGGCGATCGTCAAGCGCGGCTCCGCCGGGGTGCTGGCGATGACCGCGCGGGAGTGCGTCGAGGTGCCCGCCGTGCCGGTCGAGGTCGTCAACGGCCTCGGCGCCGGTGACGCCTTCGGCGGTGCTCTGTGCCACGGCCTGCTGTCGGGCTGGCCGCTCGAACGTACGGTGCGCTTCGCCAACGCGGCGGGCGCCATCGTCGCCGGCCGCCTGGCCTGCGCCCCCGCGATGCCCACGGCCGGCGAGATCGACGCCCTGCTGACCAGCCGCGACGCCGAGGAGGCCGCGCATGCTTGACGACCGCGACGAGCACACGCTCACCGAGCCCCGCCCTGACGAGCCCCGCCCTGACGAGCCCCGCCCTGACGAGCCCCGCCCCCACACGGACACGCTCACCAAGCGCCTGCCCGAGGACGCCTTTCACCGGTTGCGCGAGGATCGTGCCCGCTTCCCGGAGCGCGTGGTCGAGCTGGCCGCCGGGCGGCGGCGCCGGCCCGTGCTGGCCGGCCGCGACCAGCTGCTGATCATCGCCGCCGACCATCCGGCCCGCGGCGCGCTCGGCGCCGGTGACCGGCCGGCGGCGATGGAGAGCCGGCTCGACCTGCTCGACCGCCTGATGACCGCGCTGGCCAGGCCGGGCGTGGACGGGCTGCTGGCCACCCCGGACATCGTGGAGGACCTGCTGCTCCTCGGCGCGCTCGACGACAAGCTCGTCATCGGCTCGATGAACCGGGGCGGCGTGCAGGGGTCGGTCTTCGAGTTCGACGACCGGTTCACCGCCTACACCGCCGAGTCGATCGCCGGGATGGGGCTGGACGGCGGCAAGATGTTGTGCAGGATCGCGCCGGAGGACTCCGCGACCGTGGCCACGCTGGAGCGGTGCGGGCAGGCCGTGTCGAGCCTGGCGGGGCACAGCCTCATGGCGATGATCGAGCCCTTCTGGTCCCGGCACGTGGGCGGCTCGGTCAAGCATGATCTGTCGGCGGCGGCGATGGTGCGGGCGATCAGCGTGGTGCAGGCGCTCGGCACGACCTCCGCCCGTACGTGGCTGAAGATCCCCGTGGTGGCGGACATGGAGCGGGTGATGGCGGCCACCACGCTGCCGACCCTGCTGCTCGGCGGCGACCCCGGGCAGGCGGCGGACGAGGCGTTCGCCGCGTGGGGCAGGGCGCTGCGGCTGCCGGGCGTGCGCGGCCTGGTCGTCGGCCGGGCCCTGCTGTACCCGCCGGGCGACGACGTGGCGGCGGCCGTGGACGCGGCGGCGAGCCTGCTGCACCAGGCGCCCGTCTCGAACGCGGGGGAGAGCCGATGAGGCACCGGGGAGGGGCGGTGAGGCTGACCACGGCCCAGGCGCTCGTCCGCTTCCTCGCCGCCCAGTGGACCGAACGCGACGGCACCGAGCAGCGCCTGATCGAGGGCTGCTTCGGCATCTTCGGCCACGGCAACGTGGCCGGGATCGGGCAGGCGCTGGCCGAGCAGGGCGCCGGGCTGCACGACCCGCTGCCCTACTACCTGGCCCGCAACGAGCAGGCGATGGTGCACACGGCGGTCGCCTACGCCCGCACCCGCGACCGGCTCTCGGCCTTCGCCTGCACCACGTCGATCGGCCCCGGCGCCACGAACCTGGTCACCGGCGCGGCCCTGGCGACGATCAACCGGCTGCCGGTGCTGCTCCTGCCGGGGGACGTCTTCGCCACCCGCGCCGCCGGCACCGTACTGCAGGAGCTGGAGGACCCGCGCTCCCACGACGTCACCGTCAACGACTGCCTGCGCCCGGTCTCCCGCTTCTTCGACCGGATCGACCGCCCCGAGCAGCTGCCCGCCGCGCTGATGGCGGCGATGCGGGTGCTGAGCGACCCGGCGGAGACGGGCGCGGTCACGCTGGCGCTGCCGCAGGACGTGCAGGCCGAGGCGGCCGACTGGCCGGAGGAGCTGTTCGCGCGGCGGGTCTGGCACGTGGCCAGGCCCGTGCCGGAGCCGGCCGCGCTGGAGCGGGCGAACGCGCTGCTGCGCGGCTCGCGCCGGCCGCTGATCGTCGCCGGCGGCGGAGTCAAGTACAGCGGCGCCTGCGCCGACCTGCTGGCCTTCGCCGAACGGCACGGCATCCCGGTGGCCGAGACGCAGGCGGGCAAGGGCGCCCTCCCGTACGGCCACCCGTGCGCCGTGGGCGCCATCGGGCACACGGGCACGGCCGCCGCGGTCGCACTGGCCCGCGACGCCGACCTGGTCATCGGCGTCGGCACCCGGTACACGGACTTCACCACCGCCTCACGCACGCTGTTCGGCCGCGCGCGCTTCCTCAACGTCAACGTGGCCGCCTTCGACGCCGCCAAGCACGCGGGCGAGATGCTGGTCGCCGACGCCCGGCAGGCGCTGCGGGCGCTCGGCCCGGACGGATGGCGCGCCGGCCCGGAGTGGAGCGAGCGGGCCGCGAGCCTGTCCCGGAGCTGGCAGGAGGTCACCGCCCGCGCCTGCGCGGGGGAGGAGCTGACCCAGCCGGTGCTGCTCGGCCTGGTCAACGAGGCCGCGCGCGGCGGCGTCGTGGTCAACGCGGCCGGCTCGATGCCCGGCGACCTGCACCGCCTCTGGCGGGCCGATCACCCGGCACAGTACCACGTCGAGTACGGCTACTCCTGCATGGGCTACGAGATCGCCGGCGGGCTCGGGGTGAAGCTGGCCGTGCCGGAGCGCGAGGTGTTCGTGCTGGTCGGCGACGGCTCGTACCTGATGATGGCGCAGGAGCTGGCGACGGCGGTGCAGGAGGGCGTCAAGCTCGTCGTGGTCCTGGTCGACAACGGCGGGTTCGCCTCGATCGGCGCGCTGTCGGAGGCCGTCGGCGCGGCCCGGCTGGGCACCGCCTACCGGGCGCGCGGCGGCTCCGGGCACCTCGACGGGGACCCGCTGCCCACCGACCTGGCGCTCAACGCGGTCAGCCTCGGCGCCGACGTGCTGACGGCCGGCGACCCGGACGCGCTCAGGCAGGCGCTGGAGAAGGCGGTGGCCGCCACCAGGACCACCGTGATCCACGCCAGGACCGTCCCCGGCGGCGGCCCCGAGGCGCAGGCGTGGTGGGACGTGCCGGTCGCCGAGGTGTCGGGGCGGGCCGAGGTCAGGCAGGCCAGGACGCGGTACGAGGCGGCCAGGCGCGACCAGCGGCCGTACCTGTGATGGCGTGGACCCTCGCCTTCGCCGGCACCGCCGTGCTGTTCGTGCTGGTCACCGGGGCGAATGACGGGGCGGCGCTGATCGGGCTCGGCCTGCGCTTCCCGAAGGCGCCGGGCTGGCTGGCCGTCGCCCTGCCGGCCGCGGCGCTGATCGGCGTGCCGTACGTGCTGGGCGTCGCGGTGGCGGCCACGTTCACCGAGCGGCTGGCGGGGCTCGGCAGCGAAGGGGGCGCGGCGGCGTTCCTGGCGGGCGTGGTGATCGCGGTCGGCGTGGTCGCGGTGCTGGCCGGGCGCGGCCTGCCGACGAGCCTGACGCTGGCGGTCGTCGGCGGCATCACCGGCGCCGGGTTCGGGGCCGGGCTGCCCGTGTCGGCGGCCGGGCTCGGCACGGTGCTGGCGGTCGGCGCGCTGGCCCCGCTCGCCGGTGTCCTGTTCGGCTACCTGCTCGCCGCGTGCTCCCGCCGGGTTCCCAGCCACGGCCGCATGCCGCGGCTCGTGCTCGCCGCCCACCTGCTGGCCTACACCGCGCAGTGCGTCGCCTACGCCGTCAACGACGGGCAGAAGATGGTCGCCGTCGTCAGCGTGGCGCTGGAGGTGGGCCGGCACGGCGTCGGCGGCATCGGGCCCGTCAGCGTCGGCCCGGCCTGGATGGCGCTGCTCGTCCTGGTGTTCCTGACCGGCGCGCTGACCAGCCTGCCTACGGTGGGCGCCCGGCTCGGCCGCGGCCTCGTCCTGGCCAGACCGCTGTACGTGGTGTCGGCCGAGACCGCCGCCGCCGGGGCCGTCCTCGGCAGCTCCGTTCTCGGCGCGCCGGTGAGCATGACCCAGTCCGTCACGGCCGGCGTCGTCGGCGCCGCCGCCAGCGAGGGAAGCAGGAGGGTGCGATGGCAGGGCGTGGCGAACATGGGGACGGCGTGGCTGGTCACGCTGCCGTCGTCGATGGCCCTGGGCTGCCTGGCCGGCCTCGCGGTGAGATGGCTGTGAGCCGGCCCGGACGAAGGCGGCGCGGGCTCGCGCGGGCGTGGGACGACCTGCGCGGCAGATCGTCCCGGCGCGTGGTCGGCCTGGTCAGGGCGCAGATCGCGGTCGCCAGAGCGGGCGCCGAGCTGGCGGGCCAGATGGCCGGCGGGCACGACCGCTCGCTCGCCCGCGCCCGCATGGCCGAGATCGAGCACCAGGGCGACGCGGCGCGGGCCGAGCTGGTGACTTTGCTGCGGCGGGTCCTGGTGACGCCCATCGACCGGGAGGACCTGTTCCGCTTGTCCCGCTCCATCGACGACGTGCTCGACCAGCTGCGCGACTACGTCCGCGAGGCCGACCTCTTCGGCCCCCGCGACCTCGGCTTCGCCACCGAGCTGCTCCAGGCGCTCACCAAGGGCCTGGACGAGCTCGAACGCGCCGTGCAGCACATGATCGACGAGCCCGGCTCCGTCACCGAGGCGGTGCTGGCCACCCGCAAGGCCAGGACCCGCATGCGGCAGCTGCGCCAGAGCCGGCTCGGCGAGCTGTTCACCGGCACGCTGAACATGGACACGCTGCGCCGCCGCGAGCTGCTCTCCCGCCTCGACGCCGTCGGCCAGCGCCTCGGCGAGGCCGCCGACGCGCTGGCCGACGCGATGCTCAAACGAAGCCACTAGAGCCGGCCGCGGCTCGAACGAAGCCACTGAAGCTCCCATGAGACCCCCCGAAGGAAACGCATCCATGGCTGTTCGCACCAAGGCGGCGCCACCGCCACCACCCCCGCTGAGACGCCGCAGGCTGCTCTACCGCCTGCGCGTCCTGCGCCACGACCCCACCGCCGTGCTGGGCCTGATCCTGGTCGGCGTGCTGGCCTACCTGGTCGTCGCCCCGCTCGTCGCGGTGCTGTCCGACGCCTTCCGCCTGCAGTACGGCGACGAGGTGCACGCCGGGCAGCAGCCGGGCGAGTGGACCGGCTACTACCTGTGGCGGGTGTTCCGCTCGCAGGTCAGCGGCCTGCTGTTCTACGAGCCGCTGCTCAACACGCTGGTCGTCTCGCTCGGCACGGTGCTGTTCGCGCTGGTCGTGGGCGGCGGCATGGCCTGGATGGTGACCCGCACCAACGTGCCGGGGCGCAAGTGGCTGGCGGGGGCGCTCGTGGTGCCGTACATGCTGCCGTCGTGGACGTTCTCGCTGGCCTGGCTGACGCTGTTCAAGAACGACCGGGCCGGCGGGCAGGTCGGCGTGCTCCAGGCGCAGGGCATCCAGACGCCCGACTGGCTGGCGTACGGGCCGCTGCCGATCGTCGTGACGCTGGGCCTGCACTACTACCCGTTCGTGTTCCTGCTGGTCGGCAACGCGCTGCGGCGCATCGACGCGCAGCTTGAGGACTCGGCCCGCATCCTGGGCGCGCCCCGCAGGGTGGTGGTGCGCAGGATCGTGGCGCCGCTCATGCTGCCCGCGCTGTCGTCGGCGGTGCTGCTGGTCGTGGGCCGGGTGCTCGGCACGTTCGGCACGCCGTACGTGCTGGGCCTGCCGGCCGACTACCGGGTCCTGTCGACCGGGCTCTACCAGGCGATCCGCGACCGCAGCACGGGCGTGGCCTCGGTGCTGACCGCCGTCATCGTGATCATCGGCGTGCTGATCGTCTTCTGCGACGCCCGGCTGCTGCGCGAGCACCGCCGCTTCGTCACCGTGGGCGGCAAGGGCGCCATGGACCGGCTCTCCGACCTGCGCACCTGGCGGTGGCCGGCGTTCGCGCTGGGCGCGGTGATCTTCGTGGTGAGCGTCGTGGTGCCGGTGCTGACGCTGCTGCTGTCGTCCCTCACCCGCACGCCCATGGACCTGTCGACGCTGACGCTGAGCTACTGGTTCGCCGACAGCCTCCCGGGCGCGGTCGGGTTCCCGCACGGGATCTTCCGCGGCTCCGAGCTGTGGACCGCGGCCTGGAACTCGCTGCGCATCGTCGGGCTCGCCTCCGTGATCTGCGCGGTCGCCGGCCTGCTCATCGGGTACGTGGTGGTGCGCGGGTCGGCACCGAGGATCGCCGCCTTCCTGCGGCAGGTGTCGTTCCTGCCGTACCTCATCCCGGGCATCGCGTTCGCGGCGGCGTCGCTGTCGCTGTTCGCGGTGGCGCGTGGCCCGGTGCCCGCGCTCTACGGCACCACGTTCCTGCTCATCCTGGTCATGGCCGTGACCCACCTGCCCTACAGCTCCCGCTCGGGCATCGCGGCGATGACGCAGCTCGGCCGCGACCCGGAGGAGGCCGCGCAGATCGCCGGCGCCTCCTGGTGGCAGCGCATGCGGCGCATCGTCTTCCCCATCCAGAAGGGGGCGCTCGTCACCGGGATCGTGCTGCCGTTCATCTCCGGGCTCAAGGAGCTGAGCATCGTGGTCATGCTGACCACGACCGGCACCGAACTGCTCACCACCCTGTCGATCGGCCTGGTCGACTACGGCTACACCCAGCTCGCCAACGCGGTCGTCCTCGTGATCGCGCTGGTCTCGTTCACCATGACCTACCTGACGCAGCGGCTCACCAAGAGCAGCCTCGCGTCCGGCCTGGGAGGATAGATGCCTGCGATCGAACTGAGCGGCGTCGCCAAGAGCTACGGCGGCGGCGACCACGCGGTCAGGAACCTCGACCTCGTCGTCCCCGACGGCGCTTTCATGTGCCTGCTCGGCCCCTCGGGGTGCGGCAAGACCACCACCCTGCGCATGATCGCCGGGCTGGAGCAGCCCTCGGCCGGCACCATCGCGGTCGGCGGGCGCGTCCTCGACTCCGTGGAGCAGGGCGTGTACGTCCCGCCGGAGAAACGCGGGATGGGGCTCGTCTTCCAGAGCTACGCCCTGTGGCCGCACCTGTCGGTGCGCGAGAACGTCGAGTTCGGACTGCGCATGCGCAAGGTGCCGGCGCCCGAGCGACGCTCCCGCGCGGAGGCGGCGCTGAAGATGGTGCACGTCTTCGACGCCATGGACCGCTACCCGTCCCAGCTGTCCGGCGGGCAGCAGCAGCGGGTGGCGCTGGCCCGCATGCTCGCCGTCGACCCGGAGGTGCTGCTGCTGGACGAGCCGCTGTCCAACCTGGACGCCCGGCTGCGGCTGGAGATGCGGGCCGAGCTGAAGCGCATCCACGAGGAGTCGGGCGCGACCATCGTCTTCGTCACCCACGACCAGCTCGAGGCGCTGACCATGGCCACCCACGTGGCGGTGATGAACCAGGGCGAGCTGCAGCAGCTCGCCCCGCCCATGGAGATGTACGCCCGCCCGGCCAACCGGTTCGTCGCCGAGTTCGTCGGCAGCCCGGCGATGGCCATCGTGGAGGCCACCGTGGAGGCCACCGTGGACGCCGGCCCGGCACCGGGCGGGCTGGCCGCCTCGCTGCTGGCGCACGTCCAGGGGCACGACCGCGCGGCGGCGTTCGGCATCAGGCCGGAGGCGCTGCACCTCGGGACGCCGCCGCCCGGCGCCTGGTCCGGGCCCGCCACGGTCGAGGCCGTGCTGCCGGCCGGCGCGTCCTGGACGGTCCGGCTGCGCGTCCTGGACACCGAGCTGTTCGCCGTCACCCACACCCCGGTCGAGGCCGCGCCCGGCGACACCGTGACCTGCTGGACCGACCAGCTCCACCTGTTCGACGCCGCCGGGCTGCGCCTGCCGGCCCTGGACAACAACGTGGCGGCCCGCGCATGATCGGGCCAAAAGCCGTGCTGACCTCGCCGAAGGCCCTGCTGCTCGACTTCGGCGGCGTGCTGGTCGAGACCGCCGGACGCCCGGGGTGGGCGGCCGAGCTGGCCGCCGACGTGCACGCCCTGCTGGAGCGCGCCGGTTTCGACGGGCTGAGCCCCGCCGAGATCGAGACCGACATCCGGGCGGGCGCCCGCGCCGACTCCCAGTGGAAGGACTCCACCTCCCGCCAGTACGCGCCGCAGGAGATGACGCACCGCCGCTTCTGGGCGGAGTTCGTCGCGACGGACTGGCCGGAGCAGGCGCGGGAGCTGGTCACCGCCGAGGCGAGCCCGCTGTGCCGGCGCATGGGCGAGCTGCGCAGCGAGCGCGCCCTGCGCCCCGGCGTCAAGGAGCTGCTGGCCGCCTGCTGGGCGCGCGGCGTGCGCCCGGCCGTGGTCAGCAACGCCCTGTGCGGCCTCGTCCACCGCGACTTCCTGACCCGAAACGGCCTGGACGGGCAGGTGGCCGTGCAGGTCTACAGCGACGAGGCCGGCGTGCGCAAGCCGAACCCGGAGCTGATCCACCTCGCCTGCCGGGCCCTGGCCGTCGATCCCGGCGAGGTCTGGTACGTCGGCGACAACTACGACCGCGACGTCGTGTGCGGCGTGCGCGCCGGGGCCGGGGCCACCGTGCTCATGGTCTCGCCCAGCACGGACAAGATCCCGTACGAGGTGCGGCAGCGCCCGCACGCGACCGTCGACAACCCGCTCGGCCTGCTGAGACTGCTGGAGGACACGTGGACCTGACCACCTCGCGCGAGCTGGCCGCGATCGCGAGCCGGGCGGCCAGGGCCGTCGGCGACCGGTTGCGCGGCGCCTTCCGGTCCAGGCCGGAGGTGGCGACCAAGCGCGACTTCCATGACCCGGTGACCGAGCACGACAAGGCGGCCGAGGAGGAGATCCGCGAGGTGCTGGCCCGCCACTGCCCGGACAGCCTCGTGGTCGGCGAGGAGGGCGGCAGCCAGGGCGACGGCACGGTGCACTGGTACGTCGACCCGATCGACGGCACCGCGAACTTCGCCGCCGGGCTGCCGTTCTTCTGCACCTCGATCGGCGCGGCCGTGGACGGCGAGATGGTCGCGGGCGTCGTCTACGACCCGGTCCGCGACGACGAGTTCACCGCCTGGCTCGGCGGCGCGCAGTGCAACGGCGAGCCGATCCGCAGCAGGGGGGCGCGCACGGACCGGGAGGCGGTGCTGCTGTCCAGCTATCCCGCGCCGCGCGACCTGGCCGCCGAGGGCGACGAGGCGCTGCACCGCTTCGCCCGCATGGTCAACGCCTTCGCCAGCACCCGCCGCCCGGGCAGCGCCGCGCTCAAGCTCGCGCACGTCGCCGCCGGCTGGTCCGACGTCGCGTTCGGCACGCACGTCAACGTCTGGGACGTCGCGGCCGGCTCCCTGCTGGTACGTCAGGCGGGCGGCACCTACCTCCCCCTGTCGGGCAGCGTCTTCGCCCCCGGCGGCTACCTGGCCTGCGTCGGCGGGTTCGACCTGGACGGCTCGGTGATGGCGGAGGTGGCGACGGCGGTGAGGCCCGCATGATCCGCTGGATCGTCACCGACCTCGACGGCACCCTCGTCGGCCGCGACCTGGCGATGGTGCCGGCCAGCCGGGACGCCCTGCGCCGCTTCCGCGCGGCCGGCGGCCAGGTCGTCATCGCCACCGGCCGGATGGAACGCTCCGCCCTGCGCTACTACGAGGAGCTCGGCCTGGACGGCCCCGCCATCCTCTACAACGGCGCCAGGACGGTGAACCTGGCCACCGGCTCCGTCGGGCGCTCCTGCTCGCTACCGCCGGAGGCGTGGAAGACGCTGCTGGCGATGTTCGACGACCTGCCGGACGGGGTCCACCCGGTCGCCTTCAGCGGCGGCCAGGCGTACGCGGTCGAGCGGGCGCCCGCCCTGCGCGACTACGCCCGGCGCGACGGGATCACGCTGCGCGACCCGGGTGACTGGACCGCGCTGCCCGCCGGGGACGTCACCAAGTGCATGCTGATCGGCGACCCGCTGCCCGACCCGCACATCCCGGGCACCGTCACCACCCGCTCGGAGGCCACGTACCTGGAGATCCTGCCCGAGGGCGCCACGAAGGGCAGCGCCCTGCGCGAGCTGGCGGCGGCGGCCGGCGTGCCGCCGCGCGAGATCGCCGCCGTCGGCGACAACCCCAACGACCTCGACATGATCGAGCTCGCGGGGCTCGGGGCGGCGGTGGGGGACGGTCACCCCGCCCTGCGCGCGGCCGCCGACGTGGTCGTCCGCGCCTGCGCCGACGGGGCCGTGGCGCACGTCGTGGAGCTGGCCTGCCGGGCCAACGGCTGGTCCTGAAAGCTGAGGAGCTGCAAGTGATGAAGACGGTCAAGCAT
>NZ_JAATEP010000103.1:0-20207 GCF_012034275.1 Nonomuraea composti
TGGCCGGTCGCCGGTGCGGTGCGTCAGCCGCCCCCGCTCCTCCCCGATGCGCTCGACGAGGCCCTTGGCCGACCGCTCGCGGGTGCGCGGGTCGATGAGCTCGTACTTGATGGAGGAGGAGCCGGTGTTGAGGACGAGGATGGGGGAGGCCATGCCCCTGAGCCTAATCTCGTGCGGGGGCTTGACCTTGCCCCAGGGGCGGGGTTCGACGATCGTCCCATGAACGACAACGACTTCCGCACCGTCGAAGCCCAGCTCCGCGAGCAGTCCGCCGCCTACTGCGCGGCCAACCACGTCCCCGGGTTCGTCGCCGGCGTCCACCACGCCGGCCGGCGGATCGTCGTCGCCCACGGCACCGCGAACGTCGTCACCGGCGCGCCGATGCGCGAGGACACCGGGTTCCTCCTCGGCTCCGTCACCAAGGTCCTGACCACCACCCTGGTGCTGCGGCAGGTGGACCGGGGCGTGCTCGACCTGGACGCGCCGGTCGTCAGCTACCTGCCGGAATTCGCCCTGAACGTGCCGGGCGCGGCCGACAGGATCCTCGTCCGGCACCTCATCTCGCACACCAACGGCATCGACGCGGACCTGTACTTCCCCGACGCGAAAGGCCGCGACGCGCTCAAGGCGTACGTGGCGGGCCTGGCGGGCTCCTGCGGCGTCCTGTTCGAGCCGGGCGAGCAGCTCAGCTACTCCAACGGCGGCATGATCGTCGCCGGCCGCCTGCTGGAGGTGGTGACCGGCCTGTCCTTCCCCGAGCTCCTGCAGCGCGACCTCTACGGGCCGGTCGGCATGAAGGACTCCAGCACCTCGGCCGAGCAGGCCATCCTGCGCGGCACCGCGATCGGCCACTTCCCCGACCCGGAGACCATGGAGGCCAGGCCCACCGGCCTGTTCACCCTGCCCGACACCTGGGGGCCGGCGGGCGGCACCCCGATCGGCACCGTCGCCGACCTGCTCGCCTTCGGGCGCACCCACCTCGCGGGCGGCGTGTCGCCCTCCGGCGCGCGGGTGCTGTCGGCCGCGTCGGTCGCGCTGATGCAGCAGGTCTCGTACGACATGCGCACCCCGAACGTGCCCCCCATGGGCATGGGCTGGGTGCGCTACCCGTTCGGCGAGGTGACCGTGCTGGCCATGTCGGGCGCGTCGCCGGGCGGCGTGTCGCTCCTGTGCGTCGTCCCCGAGCACGACCTGGTCTTCGCCGCGTACGGCAACACCCCGGGCGCGATCATGCTGCAGGACCAGCTCCTGCAGTGGCTCCTGAGCGAGCACCTCGGCGTCCCGATCCCCAGGCTGGTCACCGAGATGGAGCAGGACGTGGACCTCACCCCGTACGCCGGCACCTACCGCTCTGACCAGCTCCGCATCGACGTCAGCATCGTGGACGGCCAGCTGGAGGAACGGATCACCTACGAGCCGGCGGACGGCGCGCAGGAGCGGATCTTCACCGCGTTCGCGGGCGGCGCCGTCTCCGCCCCGCCGCAGCGTTACGTGCCGATCCGGCCGGGCCTGTTCACGCCCGCCGGGTACCCGCTGGAGGCGTTCGACGGATACCTGCGCCTGCTGCTCGTCTCCTACCACGACATCCGGGAGGGCCGGGCGCGCTTCCGCAACGGCGGCGGCCGCCTGACCCGGCGGGTCTGACCGGGGGAGTGGGAGGATGTCCGGCATGCTCACGATTGGCCAGCTCGCGGACTACGCCGGAGTGACCATCAAGGCCGTCCGCCACTACCACCAGCGCGGCCTGCTGGCCGAGCCCGGCCGGGACGCCTCCGGCTACCGGCGCTACACCGCCAAGGACGCGATCGACCTCGTCAAGATCAGGACCCTGGCCCAGGCGGGCGTGCCGCTGGCCCGGATCAAGGACCTGCTCGACGCCGACGCGGGCACGCTGGCGGCGGCCATCGCCGAGATCGACCACGACCTGGAGGACCGCATCGCGCAGCTCCGGCGAACCCGGGAGCAGCTGGCCGAGCTGCGCGGCGGCGACCGCCTGTTCGTCTCGCCGGAGGTCGCCGACTACCTTGAGGAGCTGCGCCGGCTGGGCGTCAGCGAGCGCTGGCGCGACCTCGAACGCGACGGCTGGATCCTGATGCAGACGGCCTCGCCCGAGGACGCGGCCGGCTGGATCGCGGAGAAGCGGCAGCTCATCGGCGACCCCGAGTTCAGGGCCCTCTACCTGGAGCACGACGCCGCCTACGACTGGCCGCCCGACGACCCGCGCCTTCCGGCGCTCGCGGAGCGCACGCGGAGCTGGTTCGCCGGCCGGGTGGAGTCCCCGCCCGTCCGCGGCGAGGCGATCGCCCGGCTGGCCCGGCAGTCGCAGCCCGGGGCCTCGTCCCCGGCGTGGGAGCGGCTGGCCCGGCTCATGGAGGGCTGACCGGCAGGCTGACGATCATCGTCAGTCCTCCTCCCGGTGTCTCCTCGGGGACGAGGGTGCCGCCCATGGCCTCGGTGAGCCCGCGCGACAGCGCGAGGCCGAGCCCGACGCCGGTGCCGTTGTCGCGGTCGCCGAGCCGCTGGAACGGCAGGAAGACCTGCTCGTGCTGCTCGGGCGGGATGCCGGGCCCCCGGTCGACGACCCGGATCTCCACCTCGTCGTCGTGCCGGCTGCCCGTGACCAGCACCTTGTGCGCGGGCGGGCTGTGGCGCACGGCGTTGGCCATCAGGTTGACCAGCACCCGCTCCAGCAGAGCGGGGTCGGCGACGATCTCGGGCAGGCCGGCGGACACGTCGCCCTCGACGCGCTCGCGCAGCGGGCCGAGGTCGTCGATGGCGCGGGGCACCACGTCCTCCAGGGCGACGGGCTGGAGCGACAGGCCGAGCACGCCGGCCTGCAGCCGGCTCATGTCGAGCAGGTTCTCCACCAGCCGGTCGAGCCGGGTCAGGGACTCGTCGGCGGTGGCCAGCAGCTCGTCGCGGTCCTCGTCGGTCCAGGTGACGTCCCGGCTGCGCAGGCTCTCCACCGCCGCCTTCGCCGCCGACAGCGGGGTGCGCAAATCGTGGCTGACGGCGGCGAGCAGCGCGGTCCGCATCCTGTCGGCCTCGGCCAGCGGCCTGGCCAGCCCGGCCTCCTCCTCCAGGCGTTCCTGGCGCAGCGCGACGGCGGCCTCGGCGGCGAACGCCTCCAGCACCCGGCGGTCGCTGGCGTCCAGCAGCCGGCCGCGCGCGGCGAGCACGAGCCGGTCGCCGATCACCACGTCGGTGTCGGCCGCGGCGGGGGCGGTGCAGGGCGCGGCGCCGGAGGTGGCGATGATCCGCCAGGCGGCCGGCTCGGACTGGTCGTCGGGGGTGGGCTCGCCGGCGCGTTCGAGCAGGGTGACCGACTCCAGGCCGAACGTCTCGCGCAGCCGTCCCAGCAGGGAGGGCAGCGCGGCCTCGCCGCGCAGGACGTGCCCGGCCAGCGTGGACAGGACCTCGGCGTCCGCGCCGGCCCGCGCGGCCTGGCGGGTGCGCCGGGCCGCCAGGTCCACGATCGTGCTGACCGCCGCCGCGACCAGCACGAACACGATCAGGGCGAGCAGGTTCTCCGGGTCGGCGATGGTGATCCGGCCGACCGGCGGCGTGAAGAACCAGTTGAGCAGCAGCGACCCGCCCACCGCCGCGACGATCGCCGGCCACATGCCGCCAATCAGCGCGACCCCGACCACCAGGCACAGGAACAGCAGGATCTCGCTCGGCAGCTGCAGCATGTCGCGGAACGGGGCGAGCGCGGCGGTCAGCGCGGGCAGCCCGGCCGACGCCACCGCCCATCCGGCGAGCCGCCGCTTGCGGGTCAGGGCGGCGCGGCTGCGCTCCCGCCGCCCGCGGCCCTTCTTGGCCTCCTCGTGCGTGACCAGGTGCACGTCGATCGAGCCGGACAGGGAGGTGGTCTCGACGCCGACGCCGCGCGAGAGCATCTGCGCGAACCGGCCCCTGCGGGAGGCGCCCAGGACGAGCTGGGTGGCGTTGACGCCGCGCGCGAAGTCGAGCAGCGCGCGCGGCACGTCGTCGCCGACGACCTGGTGGTAGGTGCCGCCCATGCTCTCCACCAGCGTGCGCTGGCGGGCCAGGCTCGCCGGGTCGGCGCCGGCCAGCCCGTCGGCGCGGGTCACGTGCACGGCCAGCAGGTCGGCGCCCTTGGTGCGGGCCGCGATCCTGGCCGCCCGCCGGACGAGGGTGTCGCCCTCCGGGCCGCCGGTCAGCGCGACCACGACCCGCTCGCGGGTCTCCCAGGTGCCCTTGATGCCGTGGTCGGCGCGGTAGCGGTCGAGCTGGTCGTCCACCTTGCCCGCCACCCACAGCAGCGCCAGCTCGCGCAGCGCGGTGAGGTTGCCGACGCGGAAGTAGTTCGCCATGGCCGCGCTGACCTTCTCCGGGGCGTACACGTTGCCGTGCGCCATCCGGCGGCGCAGCGCCTCCGGCGACATGTCCACCAGCTCGATCTGGTCGGCGCGGCGCACCACCTCGTCCGGTACGGTCTCCCGCTGCGGCACCCCCGTGATCTCCTGGACGACGTCGTTGACCGACTCCAGGTGCTGGATGTTCACCGTGCTGATGACGTCGATGCCGGCGTCCAGGATCTCGTCGATGTCCTGCCAGCGCTTGACGTTCTTCGAGCCGGGCACGTTGGTGTGGGCCAGCTCGTCGATCAGCGCCACCTTCGGCCGGCGCGCGATCACGGCCTCGACGTCGAGCTCGGCGAACGTGGCCCCCCGGTACACGACGCTCCTGCGAGGGACGACCTCCAGGCCCTCCAGGAGGGCGGCGGTGCGCGGGCGGCCGTGCGTCTCGACCAGGCCCACGACCACGTCCCGGCCGCGCTCGGTCGCGCGGCGCCCCTCCCCGAGCATCGCGTATGTCTTGCCGACCCCGGGGGCCGCCCCGAGGTAGACCCGCAGGCGGCCCCTGGTCATGACCGGTCCAGGGCCAGGTTGAGTTCGAGCACGTTCACTGCCGGCTCGCCCATGAAGCCGAGCGCGCGGCCGGTGGTGTGCTGCCGGATGAGCCGCTCCACCTCGGCCTGGTCGAGGCCGCGTTCCTTCGCGACGCGGGGGGCCTGGAGCCCGGCGTAGGCGAGCGAGATGTGCGGGTCCAGCCCTGAGCCGCTCGCGGTCACGGCGTCGGCGGGGACCACCGCCGTGGCGGCGCCCCGGACGGGGACGGTGCGGCCGGCCGCGTAGTCCTCGCCCGGCCTCGCGCACTCCACCTTCCTGCCCTCGTAGGTGGCGGCGAAGGGGACCGCCGGGCACGCCTGGTTGACGCTGACGGCCTTGTCGGGGAAGACCTTCAACACCGCGCCGACCCCATCGGAGGTGCAGAACGGGCGGGCGCCGCTGACGCCCTCCAGCTCGCCGATCGCCTTGGAGCGGGCGCAGACCTGCGTGAGCAGCGACCGCCGGTCGGGCGTGTCGATGACGTCCTCGGGGCCGAGGTTGCCGGCGCTGGTGGAGGTGGGGTCGTAGCCGTCGCCGGCGGCCGATGGGCGGGACTGGAAGTACTTCCTGACCGGCTTGCCGTCGGCATCGGTGAAGGACTGGCCGATCAGCGAGCTGCCGTGGCCGCCTTCGACCATGGAGCCGTTGGCCTGGTGGTGGAACAGGGCCTGGGCGACGCCGGTGGTGACCAGCGGGTAGACCAGGCCGAGCAGCACGGTCAGGACGGCCACCGCGCGCAGGGCGGCGAGATGCTGGCGGATCCAGCTGGGCATGCGGTCCATTTATGACATCCCCGGAAGGAACTGGATGATCAGGTCGATGATCTTGATGCCGATGAAGGGGGCGACGATGCCGCCCAGGCCGTAGACGTACAGGTTGCGGCTGAGCAGCTTGGAGGCGCTGGACGGCCGGTAGCGCACGCCCCGCAGGGCGAGCGGGATGAGGGCGACGATGACCAGCGCGTTGAAGATCACCGCCGCCAGGATCGCGGACTGCGGGCTGGACAGGCGCATGACGTTGAGCGCGTCCAGCCCCGGGTAGACCGCGGCGAACATGGCCGGGATGATCGCGAAGTACTTGGCGATGTCGTTGGCGATGGAGAACGTGGTCAGCGCGCCGCGCGTGATGAGGAGCTGCTTGCCGATCTCGACGATCTCGATGAGCTTGGTCGGGTTGGAGTCGAGGTCGACCATGTTGCCGGCCTCCTTGGCGGCGCTGGTGCCGGTGTTCATGGCCACGCCGACGTCGGACTGGGCCAGGGCGGGGGCGTCGTTGGTGCCGTCGCCGGTCATCGCGACCAGGCGGCCGCCCTCCTGCTCCCTTTTGATGAGGGCGAGCTTGTCCTCGGGGGTGGCCTCGGCCAGGAAGTCGTCCACGCCGGCCTCGTCCGCGATGGCCTTGGCGGTCAGCGGGTTGTCGCCGGTGATCATGACGGTGCGGATGCCCATGCGGCGCATCTCGTCGAAGCGCTCGCGCATGCCCGCCTTGACCACGTCCTTGAGGTGGATGACGCCGAGCACGCGGCCCTTTTCGGCCACCACGAGCGGGGTGCCGCCGGAGGCCGAGATGCCGTCCACCAGGTGGCCGACCTCGTCGGTGGGGTGGCCGCCGGCGTCGCGCACCCACTTCATGACGGCGGTGGCGGCGCCCTTGCGCACCTCGCGGCCCTCGAGGTCCGATGCGCCCGAGCCCGGCGCGAAGTTCACGCCGGACATGCGGGTCTGGGCGGTGAACTGCACCCATTCTGCGCCGTGGATCTCGCGCTCACGCAGGCCGTAGTGCTGCTTGGCGAACACCACGATCGAGCGGCCCTCGGGGGTCTCGTCGGCCAGGCTGGACAGCTGCGCCGCCTCGGCCAGCTCGGCCTCGCTCACCCCGTCCACCGGGACGAACTCGGCGGCCTGCCGGTTGCCCAGGGTGATGGTGCCGGTCTTGTCCAGGAGCAGGGTCGAGACGTCGCCCGCCGCCTCCACCGCCCGGCCCGACATGGCCAGCACGTTGCGCTGCACCAGGCGGTCCATGCCGGCGATGCCGATCGCGCTCAGCAGCGCGCCGATCGTGGTCGGGATCAGGCAGACCAGCAGGGAGACCAGCACGACGCCGGTGACGCCGTCGGCGTTCAGCGCGAGCGAGTCGGGCACGCCCGGGTTGACCAGCTTGCTGTAGATGGCGAGGGGCTGCATGGTGACGGTGGCGACCAGGAAGATGATCGTCAGGGCGGCGAGCAGGATGTTGAGCGCGATCTCGTTCGGGGTCTTCTGCCGGTTCGCGCCCTCGACCAGGGCGATCATCCGGTCGATGAAGCTCTCACCCGGCTTCTGGGTGATCTTCACGATGATCCGGTCCGACAGCACCTTCGTGCCGCCCGTCACCGCCGACCGGTCGCCACCCGACTCGCGGATCACGGGGGCGGACTCGCCGGTGATGGCGGACTCGTCCACGCTCGCGATGCCCTCGACCACGTCGCCGTCGCCGGGGATGACCTCGCCGGCCTCGACGATCACCAGGTCGCCCTGGCGCAGGTCGGGGGCGCGGACGACGTCCCACTCGGTGGGGCTCTTGGGGCTTTTGAGGCGGCGGGCCTGGGTGTCGGTCTTGGCCTTGCGCAGCGTGGCCGCCTGCGCCTTGCCGCGCCCCTCCGCCACCGCCTCCGCCAGGTTCGCGAAGATCACCGTCAGCCACAGCCACACCACGATGGCCCAGGCGAAGAACGACGGGTCGACGATCGCGAGGACGGTCGTGAAGACGGCGCCGGCCTCCACGATGAGCATCACCGGGTTGCGCCACAGGGTCGCCGGGTTGAGCTTGCGCAGCGCGTCCGGCAGTGAGCGGATCATCTGCTCCGGGTCGAGCAGCCCGCCGCCCACGCGCTGCTTCTCCAGTACGGGGGTCGACATGTCAGGACAGTCCTTCCGCGATGGGGCCGAGCGCGAGGGCGGGCAGGAACGTGAGGGCGACCAGGATGATCGTCACGCCGACGACCATGCCGACGAACTGCGGCCGGTGCGTCGGCAGCGTGCCCGCGCCCGCCGGCACCGGCGCCTGCGCGGCCAGCGAGCCGGCCAGGGCCAGCACCAGGATGATCGGCAGGAACCGGCCGAACACCATGCACAGGCCGAGCGCCACGTCGTACCACGGGGTGTTGACGGTGAGGCCGGCGAAGGCGGAGCCGTTGTTGTTGGAGGCGGAGGTGAACGCGTACAGGACCTCCGAGAGGCCGTGCGGGCCCGAGTTGAGCATGCTCGCGCGCTGCTCCGCCGAGCCCATCGCGAACGCGGTGCCGACCAGCACCAGCGCCGGGGTGACCAGGAAGTAGAGCGAGGCGAGCTTGATCTCGCGGGCGCCGATCCTCTTGCCCAGGTACTCCGGGGTGCGGCCGACCATCAGCCCGGCCACGAACACGGTGATCACGGCGAGGATCAGCATGCCGTACAGGCCCGATCCGGTGCCGCCCGGCGCGACCTCGCCCAGCATCATGTTGACCAGCGTCATCATGCCGCCGAACGGGGTGTAGCTGTCGTGGAAGGAGTTCACCGCGCCGGTGCTCGTGAGCGTGGTGGCGGCGGCGAAGGTGGCCGAGTTCGACACGCCGAAGCGCACCTCCTTGCCCTCCATCGCCGCGCCGGCCGCCTGGGGAACGGTGGCGTTCCCGCTGAGCTCGAACACGTTCGTCAGCAGGACGCTCGCCAGCGCGAGCACGCCCATCACGGCGAGGATCGCGTAGCCCTGCCGGACCTGGCCGACGAGCCTGCCGAACGTGCGGGTGAGCGAGAACGGGATGACCAGGATGAGGAAGATCTCGAACCAGTTCGTCCAGGTGGCCGCGTTCTCGAACGGGTGGGCGGAGTTGACGTTGTAGAAGCCGCCGCCGTTCGTGCCCAGCTCCTTGATCACCTCCTGGGAGGCGACCGGGCCGCCGGTGATCGCCTGGGTGCCGCCGGTCAGCGTGCTCACCTCGTGCGGGCCGGCGAAGTTCTGGATCAGCCCGCCCGCGACCAGCACCAGCGCGCCCACGAACGCGATCGGCAGCAGGATCCGGATCGTGCCGCGGACCAGGTCCACCCAGAAGTTGCCGATCGTGCCCGCCTTGCGCCGGGCGAAGCCGCGGACGAGGGCGATCGCCACCGCCATGCCCACGGCGGCCGAGACGAAGTTCTGCACGGCGAGGGCGGCCATCTGGGTCAGGTGGCCCATCGTGGACTCGCCGGAGTACGCCTGCCAGTTGGTGTTGGTGACGAAGCTGATCGCGGTGTTCCAGGCGATGTGATCGGTGACCGGCTTCATGCCGACGCTCAGCGGCAGCTTGTCCTGCAGTCGCTGGATGCCGTACACGACCAGGATCGAGACCGCCGAGAACGCCAGCAGGCCGCGCGCGTAGACGCCCCAGCTCTGCTCGGCGTCGGCGCGCACGCCCAGCAGGCGGTAGATCACCCGCTCGGCCCGGTTGTGCCTGGTCGTGGAGTAGACGCGGTACATGTGGTCGCCGAACGGCTTCCACACCAGGGCCAGCGCGGCGACCAGGGAGGCGATGAAGAGCATCCCGGCCAGGGTCGTGCTCATCAGAACCGCTCCGGGAACAGCAGGGCCGCGACCATGAAGATCACCAGAGCGGCCACCACGACCAGGCCGATGGCGTTGACAGCGCTCAAAGCCGCTCCACCGCCCGCACGACCAGCCCGAAGACCACGAAGATCGCGATCGTCAGGGCGACGAAGATGACGTCCGCCATCCCCACTCCTCAGCTCGAATGATGAGATCGCCGCCGCCCTCGGGGGGCGGCCGCAGATCAAGCAAACGCCGGGAATTGGGTGGTTTTGCCGTTCTTGACGGGATTCATACGGGTGGAGCAGGAATCTTGACGGGCTCTCTACGCGCCGGCCCGGGCCGTGCTCAGCCCTCGCTCACGCGTCCCAGGTGACCGGGAGGCTCTTGACGCCGTAGAGGTCGGCGGTCTCCGGCCGCAGCGCGACCTGGTCGGCGGGTACGGCCAGGCGCAGCGTGGGGAAGCGGTTGAACAGCGCGGGGAAGGCGACCCGCATCTCGACGCGGGCGAGCTGCTGGCCCAGGCACTGGTGGATGCCGTGGCTGAAAGCCAGGTGGCCGCCGTCCTGGCGGTGGATGTCGAGCACGTGCGGGTTGGGGTAACGCTCGGGGTCGCGGTTGGCGGTGCTCAGAGACAGGATGAGCGTCGTGCCGGCCTTGACGGTGTGGCCGCCCAGCTCGACGTCCTCCAGCGCGACCCGGAAGAACTGCTTGGCGACGGTCAGGTAGCGCAGCAGCTCCTCCACGGCCTGATCGGTGCGGGCGGGATCGGCGCGCAGGGCGGCGAGCTGGTCGGGGTGCTGCAGGAGCGCGAAGGTGCCCAGGGCGAGCATGTTGGCGGTGGTGTCGAAGCCGGCCGACAGCAGGATCAGGGCCATGCCCTGCAGCTCCTCGTCGGTCAGGTCGCTGTCGAGCAGGTCGCTGAGCACGTCGTCGGTGGGGTGGGCGCGCTTGGCGGCGACGAGTTCGGCGAGGTACTGCTGGGTCTCGACGTAGGCGGCGCCCACTTCCTCGTCGCTGGCCTCGCCGCCGAGGAACAGGTCGATGTTGTGCTGGAAACGGCCGCGGTCCTCGTACGGGACGCCGAGCAGCTCGCAGATCACGATGGCCGGGATCGGCTTGGCGAAGGCGGTCACCAGGTCGGCGGCCGGCCCGGCCTTCTCCATGGCGTCCAGGTGCTCGGCGGTGACCTGCTCGACCCGCTCGGTCAGCAGCCGCATGCGGCGCACGGTGAACTTGCCGACCAGCGGCTTGCGGTAGCGGCTGTGCTGGGGCTCGTCCATCAGCAGGAACTCGCCGGGCGGCGCCGGCGGCACCTCGATGTCGCCGTAGTCGATGAGCGGGTGGTGCTTCATCAGCTCGCGGCGGGAGCTGAAGCGCGGGTCGGCCAGCACCTGCCGGAGCAGGTCGTAGCCGGTGACCACCCAGCCCTGGTGGCCGTCGGGGAAGGTGAAGCGGCTGATCGGGCTCTGCGCGCGGGCCTCGACGAGCTCCTGGGGCGGGTCGAACGGGCAGCCGGGCCGGCGCGTGGTGGGCATGGCGGCGAGAGTGTGGTCCATCGGGGTGGTTCCTTTCAGGAGATCTTGCGGCGGTAGGCGTTCATGGCGAAGGCGTAGGCGACGGCGAGGATGCCGACGCACCAGCCCAGGGCGATCCAGATGTCGTTGCCGACGGGCTGCTCGGCGAACAGGGCGCGCACGGCGTTGACGATGGAGGTGACCGGCTGGTTGTCGGCGAAGACGCGCAGCACCGTCGGCATGGTGTCGGTCGGCACGAACGCCGAGCTGAGGAAGGGCAGGAAGATCAGCGGGTAGGAGAACGCGCTCGCGCCCTCCATGGTCTTGGCCGACAGGCCGGGGATGACCGCGATCCAGGTCAGCGCCAGGGTGAACAGGATGAGGATGCCCGCCACCGACAGCCACGCCAGCACGCCCGCGCTGGAGCGGAAGCCCATGAGCAGGGCCACCAGCATGACGACGACCAGCGAGACGAGGTTGGCGACCAGCGAGGTCAGCACGTGCGCCCACAGCACCGACGAGCGGGCGGTCGGCATCGACTGGAAGCGCTCGAAGATGCCGCCCTGCATGTCCATGAACAGGCGGTAGGCGGTGTAGGCGATGCCCGAGGCGACGGTGATGAGCAGGATGCCGGGCAGCATGTAGTTCACGTACGACGTGCCCGTTCCGATGTTGATCGCGCCGCCGAAGACGTAGACGAACATGAGCATCATGGCGATCGGCATGATCGCGGTGGTGATGATGGTGTCGGGGCTGCGGGTGATGTGGCGCAGGGAGCGGCCGAGCAGGACGCCGGTGTCGCCGAAGAAGTGCTTGCTCATGATGGGGGTTCCTTAGGCTTTCGTGCCGACGAGGCTGAGGAAGACGTCCTCGAGGGTCGGCTGCTTCTCGACGTACTCGACCTCGGCGGGCGGCAGGAGCTGCTTGAGCTCGTCCAGGGTGCCGTTGACGAGGATGCGGCCCTCGTGCAGGATCGCGATCCGGTCGGCGAGCTGCTCCGCCTCGTCGAGGTACTGGGTGGTGAGCAGGACGGTGGTGCCGTTCGCGGCGAGCTCCTTGACGGCCTGCCAGACCTCGATGCGGGCCTGGGGGTCGAGGCCGGTGGTGGGCTCGTCCAGGAAGATGACCGGCGGGTCGCCGATGAGGCTCATCGCGATGTCGAGGCGGCGGCGCATGCCGCCCGAGTAGGTGGCGACCTTGCGGCCGCCGGCGTCGGTGAGGGAGAAGCGGGCGAGCAGGTCGTCGGCGATCCTGCCGGGGTCGCGGAGGTGGCGCAGGCGGGCGACCAGCACCAGGTTCTCCCGGCCGCTGAGGATCTCGTCCACGGCGGCGAACTGGCCGGTCAGGCTGATCGACTCGCGCACGTCCGCCGCCTGGGTGGCGACGTCGAAGCCGTTCACGCGGGCGGTGCCGGCGTCCGGCTTGAGCAGCGTGGACAGGATCTTCACGGCGGTGGTCTTGCCGGCTCCGTTGGAGCCGAGCAGCGCGAAGATGCTGCCGCGGGCGACCTCGAAGTCCACGCCGCGCAGCACGCGCAGGTCCTTGTACGACTTCTCCAGGCCGTGCACCTGGATCGCCGGAGCTTGCTGGGTCGTCATCGCGTCGTCCTGTTCTCTTGCGCGGCGCGCTCGATGGCGCTGGTGAAGCGGGCGCGCTCGCGGGCCCGGTACTGTCCGAGGGGGTAGTTGGCCATGAACGCCTCGACGAACTCCACGGGGTCGTCGCCGAAGATGTCGCGGATGGGGGTGCGGTCGGCCGCGCTCTGCTCGAACAGGTCGGCCAGGTCCTCGTACATGGTCATCGCTTCGGCGCCGTCGGCCGGCCCGAAGTGCATCAGGTAGCGCTCCAGGGCCTCGACCGCGGTGCGGTAGGCGCTGGGCAGCCCCTTGACGCGGGCCTTGTACCGCCGCCAGCGCTTCTTCTCCTCCAGGGAGCCGGTGACCAGCTCCAGGTAGTGCAGATAGCGGCTCTTCTGCTCGTCGGCCACGTCTACTTGCCTCCTTTGCGCAGCTGCTGGAGCCGTTCGGCCAGGAAGCTCCAGGTCTTCCAGAACTCGTCGAGGTGGTCGCGGCCCCGGGCGTTGAGGGAGTAGACCTTGCGCGGTGGCCCCTTCTCCGACGGGACCTTCGCCACCTCGACCAGGCCGCGCTGCTCGGCCCTGACCAGCAGGGCGTAGACGGTGCCTTCGGCGATGTCGGTGAAGCCCCGGCCGCGCAGCCACGCGGTGATCTCGTAGCCGTGGGCGGGCCGGGCGGACAGGATCGCGAGGACGATGCCGTCCAGCGTGCCCTTGAGCATTTCCGTCATGAGGGTGGCCATGGCGTATCTCCCCCTTTCTCCGCTACTCGGTGGTGCTGACTACCGGTACAAAGTAACACTGACTACTGGTACCTAGCAACACCGAATAGTGGCGGCTTGAGCGTTCATGCGCCCAGCATCGGCGCACCCGCTGACACCGGGCCGTCATGGCGCTGAGACGGCCACTGACACGAAGTCCCGCCGTGCGGTGCCGCACGGCGGGACTTCGGAGTGGGGGCTGGTCCCCGGCTCAGGGCCGCGCGGTCGCGGGGAAACCCGTCCAGCGCAGATGGGCCGGAAGGTGGCTCATGTCGTTGAACATCACGATCGTGGGAGGCAGGCCGGTGCGGTAGTCGATGACGGTCAGCGCCGTGTTGGCGCTGTTCAGCCCCAGCCAGCGGGACGGCGGCGCGTCCATCGCGTGCCGGATCAGCCACGCGATCTGGTAGGCGTGCGTCACCAGCACCTCGTGCGTGTCGGGCTCGTCCCGGTCGGGCATCCTCGCGAACCGGGCGACCAGGGCGTCGGCGAGCTCCCGGCCCTCGGCCGCCTCCGCCGCGTCGTAGCCGTCGAAGAAGCCGAGCCAGGACGCCGGCGTCTCGGCCGGGCCGGGGATGTAGGGAACGTGGTCGGTCAGCTCGGCGGCCTCGGCCACCGGCACGTCCGGCAGGTGGCGGGCCAGCTCGTACGCGCTCGCCTCGGCGCGCGGCAGCGGCGAATGCCACACGGCGTCGATCGGCAGCCCGGCGAGCCGCTCGCCCAGCAGGCCCGCCTGCTTCCGCCCCGCGTCGGTGAGCTGCCCGAACGCGTCGGCGGCGCCGTGGCGCGCCAGGTAGAGGTGTCGTGTCGTCATCGGGGGTCGGGAACGCGGCGGTCGCGCTCCCTGCTCCTTCCTCTCGGGTCTTTCTCTCAGGTCGTGACGGTGCCGGTGGTGCCGTCGACGGTGATGAGGGTGCCGTCCCGCAGGACGGTCGTCGCGCCCGGCACGCCCAGGACGGCCGGGATGGCGCACTCGCGGGCCACGATCGCGGCGTGCGAGAGCACGCCGCCGGTCTCGGTGACGACGCCGGCGGCCACGCGCAGCAGCGGGGTCCAGGCGGGGTCGGTGAAGGGGCAGACCAGGATGTCGCCCGGGCGGACGCGGGCGAAGTCGGCGGGACCGCGGACGATCCTCGCGACCCCGGTCGCGGTCCCGCGGCTGCCCGGCATGCCGGTGAGCGCGGCCGGCGGGGGTGTCTCGCCGTGAGGCGGGAGTGCGGTCGGCGAGTGTGTCTCGCCGGGCGGCGGGGGGAGGGTGGCGGTGATCGGCCGGGCTTGCAGGATCCAGATGCGGTCGCCGGTGATCGCCCACTCGATGTCCTGCGGCCCGCCGGACGTGGCGGCGATCCGCTCGCCCAGCTCGGCGAGCCGGATGGCGGTCGCGTCGTCGAGTGCCGGCAGGTCCCGGGCGGGGGCGGGCACCTCGCTCGTGACGAGCCGCCCGCCGTGCCGGTCGAGGCGGGTCCTTTTGCTCGCGATGGTACGGGTGACGGATCCGCCGGCGGTGACGACGTAGGCGTCAGGGGTGACGGTGCCGCCGACGACGCTGGGCCCGAGCCCCCAGGACGCCTCGATCCGGGTGGTGTCCCCGGTGAACATGACCCCGGACACCTCGGCGTCCAGATGGCGCTGGACGATGACGGCCATCGCGAGGTCGTCGCCGCCGGCGGCGCCCCGGTAGTGGACGGCGCGCTCGGAGAACAGCGAGGCCCAGCAGGAGCGTACGGCTGCGGCGACCTCGCCCGCCCCGTGCACGGCGAGAAAGCTCTCGTGCTGGCCGGCGGCCGACGCCTGGCCGGTGTCCTCGCCCGATGCCGACGACCTGACCGCCACGACGGGATCGCCGAGCCCGGCCAGTGCCTCGGCCAGCTCTGCGGTCAGCTCTTCGGTGAGGTCGCCGGAGCCCGCCGGGTCGCGCGCGGCGGCGCGGTACGCGGCGAACGGGACGACGAAGCCGTCAGGAACCGGCAGTCCCGCCCGCAACAACGCGCCGAGCGCGCCCGCCTTGCCCCCGCAGGTGCCGGCGACGGCCTGCGCAAGGGGAACGATCATCCCTCTGCCTCTCAACATTTTGTTGACAATAATTTGTTGATTCTGCATGATGAGTCGCATGTCACGCAAGCAGCACAAGGCTCACAGCGCGCAGGGCGACCACGCCCAGGCCGAGCGGGAGCAGGGCGCGCGCCGGCGGCTCATGGACGCGGGCGCGGCCGCGCTCGACCCCCGCCCGTGGCGGCCCTCGCCCGCACCGCCGTCGGCGGTCGACCTGGTGCAGTTCGCCGTCTGGCGGCACGCCGACCTGAGCCCCGACGACATCCTGAGCGCTCTCGCCCTCCTACCCGCCGCCCGCGCCGAGGTGGAGGGGCTGGAGTCGGCCCTGCTGTTCATCGCCAGGAGCGCGGGCCTGACGTGGGCGCAGGTGGCGCAGGTGATGGGGTTCAACTCGCCGCAGGCGTGCCAGCAGCACTTCACCCGCCTGACGGCGCGGCAGGAGGCCGGCTCGTGACGCTCGACTCCCCGCTCGACCTGCTGGTCCTGCACGCCGTACGCATCACCGGCTACGCCGACACGCCGGCCATCGCGCACCGTTACGGGCTCGACGCGGCCGAGACGAAGGAGGTGCTGCTCGACGCGCAGGCGTACGGCTGGGTCCAGCACACCGTCGCCTTCGGTGACACCGGAGGCTGGTCGCTGACCGAGCGCGGCAAGGCCGAGAACGAGCGCCTGCTCGCCGCCGAGCTCGCCCGCGCCGGCGTCGCCGGCGAGGTCCGCGACGTCTACCGCGAGTTCCTTCCGCTGAACGCCCTCCTGCTGCGGGCCTGCACCGACTGGCAGCTCCGGCCCGCCGACGGCGACCGGCTGGCCGTCAACGACCACTCCGACCCCGACTGGGACGCGCGGGTGCTGACCGAGCTGGCCGGCCTCGACCAGGCGCTCAAGCCGCTCGCCGGCCGGCTCGAAAGCGCCCTGACCCGATTCAGGGGCTACGACACGCGCTTCACCGCGGCACTCGCCCGCGCCCGGTCGGGCGACGCCGCCTGGGTGGACCGCACCGACGTCGACTCCTGCCACCGCGTCTGGTTCGAGCTCCACGAGGACCTGCTCGCCACGCTCGGCCTCGACCGGCACGAGCGACCCTGATCCCGCGCTCTGTCGCCGGCGCGAAAGGGCCCGCTGTCACCGGCGCGAAAAGGCCCCGGTCTCCAGCGGGTCGCTGGAGCCGGGGCCCGTTCTTGCCGTACCGGGGCTCTCTCCTTCACTTGAGGGACGCGGTGACGTCGTCGGCGGGTGCGGTGGCGCGGGTGCGCAGGGTGGCGGCGGCCAGCAGGGCGGCGGCCAGGGCGATGGCGGCGGCTCCGACGAACGCGGCGGAGAAGCCGTCGGTCAGGGCGGGCAGGTCACCGAGCCGGTCGGCGCCGTTGGCGGTGGCGACGGCGGTCATGGCGGCCAGGCCGAGGGCGGAGCCGACCTGGTAGCTGGTGTTGACGATGCCGGAGGCCAGGCCGCCCTCCTCGGGGCGGGCGGCGGAGATGGCGGTGCCGAGGGAGGGGATGAAGGCCAGCGACATGCCGAGGGCGGCGACGAGGCTGGCGGGCAGGACGTCGGCGGCGAAGCTGCCGTCCGGGCTGATCAGGGAGAGCCAGGCCATGCCGGCGGTGAGCAGGACGAGGCCGGTGACGGTGGTGGCCTTCGGGCCGAAGCGGCCGATGGCCTTGGGGGCGAGGACGATCATGCCGAGCATGATGAGGATGGTCATCGGGAGCAGGGCGGCGCCGCTGGGGAAGGCGCTGTAGCCGAGGACCTGCTGCAGGTAGAGGTTGAGGAAGAACCACATCGGGATCCAGGCGCCGCCGAGCAGGAGCTGGGTGAGGTTGGCGGCGGCCAGGTCCGGGGTGCGGAAGATGGACAGCCGCATCAGCGGCTCGCGGCGGCGCGCCTGGATGGCGACGAACGCGATGAGCAGCGCCGCGGCGACGGCCAGGGTGAGCCAGGTCTGCGCGGAGGCCCAGCCCGCTTCGGGGGCGCGGACGATGGCGTAGACGGCGGTGCCGAGGCCGAGGGTGACGGTCAGCGTGCCGAGCACGTCGATGGAGCCGCGCGTCGAGGAGGTGGCGGGCATCAGCGGGCCGGTGGCCAGGAGCGCGGCCAGGGCGATGGGGATGTTGATGTAGAAGACCCAGGGCCAGCTGAGGTATTCGGTGATGAGGCCGCCGAGGAAGACGCCGGCGGTGCCGCCGGCCGGGGCGGCGGCGCCGTACAGGGCCAGGGCCTTGGTCAGCTCCTTCGGGTCGTGGCCGAACAGCATCATGAGCAGGGTGAGCGCGGACGGGGCGATGAGCGCGGCGCCGATGCCCTGGACGGCGCGGCCGGTCAGCTCCACCCACACCTCGGGCGCGATGCCGGCCAGCAGGGAGCCGGCGAGCAGGATCAACCAGCCGGCGCTGAACAGGCGGCGGGCGCCGAGCAGGTCGGACAGGCGGCCGCCGAGCAGGAGCAGGCCGCCGAAGGCGACGACGTAGGCGTTGAAGACCCAGGACAGGTTCTCCTGGGAGAAGCCCAGGTCCTGCTGGATGCGGGGCAGGGCGACGCCGATGATCGAGGTGTCCATGATGACGATGAACTGGGCGGTGGCGATCAGGGCCAGAGCGGCCCAGCGCCGGGGGGATGGTGCGGACATGAGAGCTCTCCCATAGCTTTTCGTTACCCCTGGGGGGTATGCCGAGCGGTGCCAATAAATACCCCTGGCGGGTATATGTCAAGCCCTGCGTTCTCGTGGTTGCCCGGAATACCATAGGGGGGTACGGTGTTGGTATGAGCGACTGACCCAGGAGAGGGGTGGACATGGCCGGATACACCGGTACCAAGCAGGACCACGCGCTGCGCCTGCGCCGTATCGAGGGGCAGGTCCGCGGGCTGCAGCGGATGGTCGAGGACGACAAGTACTGCATCGACATCCTGACGCAGGTGTCGGCGGCGACCAGCGCGCTGAAGTCGTTCTCCCTGTCGCTGCTCGAAGAGCACCTGGCCCACTGCGTGGCCGAGGCCACGCTGAAGGGCGGGCCCGAGGCGGAGGCCAAGGTCAAGGAGGCCTCCGACGCCATCGCCCGACTCGTACGTTCCTGACCCCGCCGGATTGAAGGAGAGATTCGATATGAGCACCGCCACCTACACCGTCAAGGGCATGACCTGCGGCCACTGCGTCAGCTCGGTCAAGGAGGAGGTCGGCGAGGTGGCCGGGGTCACCGGAGTCGAGGTGGACCTGGCCTCCGGGCTGCTGACCGTGGACAGCGACGGCCCCGTCGACCCGGCGAAGATCGTCGCCGCGGTGGAGGAGGCCGGGTATGAGGTGGTGACGTCGTGAACACCGCGGTGAAGCTGGGCTCGTACGTGCTGGGGCTGGCCGTCGTCTTCGGCGGCGCGCTGGGTGTGGGCAAGGTGGTCGGCCCGGTGGGCGCGCAGCCGGCAGTCGAGGACCACTCGGCGATGGCGTCCCCATCCGCGAGCGCGGGTCATGGCGAGCACGCCGCCGCCCCGGCGAAGGGCGATACCCCTGGGGGGCTCCAGGTGTCCGAGGCCGGCTACAGCCTCAACCCGATCACCACGGCGCTCAAGCCCGGCGAGCCGGCCGACTTCCGTTTCACGGTGACCGGCCCGGACGGTAGGCCGGTCACCGGTTACCAGGTGGAGCATGACAAGAAGCTGCACCTCATCGTGGCCTCCCGGGACCTGGCGACGTTCCAGCATGTGCATCCGGAGATGGCGGCCGACGGTGTCTGGTCGGTGAAGCTGACCTTGCCGAAGGCGGGCCCGTATCGGGCGTTCGCGGACTTCGCGCCGACCGGCGGCGAGGGCCTGACCCTGGGCGCGGATGTGTTCGTGGCCGGCGACTACCAGCCCAAGGCGCTTCCCCAGGAGAGCCGGACGGCGACGGTCGACGGGTATGAGGTCACCCTCGACGGCGACCTGACCCCCGGGCAGTCCAGCCGGCTCACGCTGAAGGTGCGCAAGGACGGCAAGCCGGTCACCGACCTGCAGCCCTATCTCGGCGCCTACGGCCACCTGGTCGCACTGCGCGCCCGGGATCTGGCCTACCTGCACGTGCACCCCGATGGCGAGCCGGGCGACGGCAAGACCCAGGCCGGTCCCGAGATCGTCTTCTACGCGGAGGTGCCGAGCACCGGCGACTACCGGCTGTTCCTGGACTTCCAGCACGAGGGCAAGGTCCGCACCGCCGACTTCACGCTCGGGGCGGGCGAGCGGCCCCAACTGCCCACGCCCACGCCTTCGCCGGCCGGGCACGACGACGACGGCCACGGCCACTGATCGAGGAAGGAGATGGGTGATGTCTCAGGTCACCGATGACCGGCAGCACGCGGTCGAGCTCTCGATCGGCGGCATGACGTGCGCGTCCTGCGCGAACCGCATCGAGCGCAAGCTGAACAAGCTGGACGGCGTGACGGCGACGGTCAACTACGCGACGGAGAAGGCGAAGGTCACCTTTCCCGAGGGTGTGGATCCGCAGCAGCTGATCGCGGAGGTGGAGAAGGCCGGCTACACCGCGGCGCTGCCCGCCCCGCCGCAGCCGGACCAGGCCGAGCAGGAGCCGCAGGACGAGCTGCAGTCGCTGCGGCAGCGGCTGGTCACGTCGGTGGTGCTGGCGGTGCCGGTGATCGCGATGGCGATGATCCCGGCGTTGCAGTTCACGAACTGGCAGTGGCTGTCGCTGACGCTGGCCGCCCCGGTGGTGGTCTACGCCGGTTGGCCGTTCCACAAGGCCGCCTGGACCAACCTGCGCCACGGCGCCGCCACCATGGACACGCTGATCTCGATCGGCACGCTGGCCGCGCTGGGCTGGTCGTTGTGGGCGCTGTTCTTCGGCAGCGCCGGCACTCCT
>NZ_JAATEP010000104.1:0-17243 GCF_012034275.1 Nonomuraea composti
GGTGGCGTCAGAGCTGCAGCGACTTGACCTCCAGATATTCCTCCAGGCCGTGCTCGCCCAGCTCGCGGCCCACTCCCGACTGCTTGTAGCCGCCGAAGGGCGCCATCGGGTTGAACCGGCCGCCGTTGATCGACACCTGGCCGGTGCGCAGCCGCCGGGCGACCGCGACGGCGTGCTCCTCGGTGGCCGCCCAGACGGCGCCGGCCAGGCCGTACTTGGTGTCGTTGGCGATCTCGACCGCGTTGTCCTCGGTCGTGTACGGGATCAGCGTGAGCACCGGCCCGAAGATCTCCTCCTGCTCGATCGTCATCCCCGGCTCCACGGCCGCGAACACCGTGGGCTCGACGTAGTAGCCGCGCTCGTGCGGCCGCTCGGTGCCGCCCGCCACCAGCCGGGCGCCCTCCTCCTGCCCCCGGTTGACGTAGCGGATCACGCGGTCGCGCTGGGCCGCCGACACCAGGGGGCCGATCTTGGTGGACTCGTCGAAGGGGTCGCCGACGCGGTAGCCGCGCGCGGCCTCGACGGCCAGGTGCACGGCCTCGTCGTACTGGTCGCGCTGGACGATCATGCGGCTCCACGCCGAGCAGGTCTGGCCGGCGTTGACGAAGCAGTTGGCCACCCCGACCTTGACGGCCAGGGACAGGTCGGCGTCGGGCAGGATGATGTTGGCGGACTTGCCGCCCAGCTCCAGCGCGACCCGCTTGACGGTCTCGGCGGCCAGCGCGGCCACCCGGCGGCCGGCGGCGGTGGAGCCGGTGAAGGAGACCATGTCGATCTCGGGGTGGGCCGCCATGGCCTCGCCGACGACCGGGCCGCGCCCGCTGACCAGGTTGAACACGCCCGGCGGCAGGCCCACCTCGTCGAAGATCTCGGCCAGCGCGTACGCGGCCAGCGGCGCCACCTCGCTCGGCTTGAGCACGACGGTGCACCCGGCGGCCAGCGCGGGGGCGACCTTGCAGACGATCTGGTGCAGCGGATAGTTCCACGGGGTGATCGCGGCGACGACGCCGATGGGCTCCTTGACCACCAGGGAGTTGCCGACGCGCGACTCGCGCGGGTGGCTCTCGGCGAGCCGGGCGTAGGAGGCGAGGACGCCGGCCGGCATGAGCGTCTGCACCTTGAGTGCGAAGCCGAGCGGCGCCCCCATGTCGGTGGCGATCGTCTTGGCTATCTCGTCGGAGCGCTGTTTCAGCAGGTCGGCCGCGTGCGCGAGGAGTTTGCCGCGTTCGGAGGCGGCCGTCTCCGACCAGGCGGGGAAGGCTTTTCTGGCTGCTGCCGCGGCCGCCTCGACATCGTCGGGAGAGCCCGCGGGCACCCGGTCGATGATCTCTTCGGTGGCCGGGTTGACGACGTCGATGGAGTCGTCGGATGCCGAAGCGGTCCAGGAGCCGCTGATGTACAGCTGACGCATAGGCCCATCCTGACAGTGACCCGGGCCACAAGGCGAGGGCTCATCCTGAGCCGGGGATAAGCCCTTTCCACCGTCACCAGCTTTATTACTCCGGCGTATCAGTCGAACTGGGGACGCTTGGTACGGGTGCGCTTCAGCTCGAAGAAGTCGTCGTACTGGGTGACCATGAGCACGCCGTCCCACAGCTTGCCCGCGTCCTCGCCGCGCAGGATCTTGGTGATGACGGGGCCGAAGAAGGCGTTCTCGCCGACGCGGATGATCGGGGTGCCGACCTCCTGGCCGACCAGGCCGATGCCCTCGTCGTGGGAGGCGCGGATGACGTCGTCGTACTCGTCGGAGTGCATGGCGTCGGCCAGGCCCGGCTCGAGCCCGGCGTCCTCCAGGGCGCCCTCGATGACCTCGCGCAGGCGCTCGGGGTCCTTGATGCCCTGGTTGTGCAGGCGGGTGCCGAGGCCGGTGTAGAGGGGGCCGATGACCTGCTCGCCGTGCTTGGCGGCGGCCGCGGCGACCGTCCTGATGGACCCCATGGCCCTGGCGGCGCGCTCGAGGTAGTCGGCGGGGACGTCCTTCTCCTGGTTGAGGAAGTAGAGGGACATCATGCGCCAGCGCGGCTCGATGGGGCGGACCTTCTCCACCTCCAGCAGCCAGCGCGAGGTCACCCACGCGAACGGACACGAGGGGTCGAACCACAGGTCCACGGGAATCTTCTCAGTCATGTCTGCCCGTAACCTGAGGTGGTTCGGGTCCTATTCCCGGCATGGCAGGATACGGACAACCCCGACGAAGTGGTGAAAAGGAGCGCAACTTGGCAGGCAACCTGACCCGGGACGAGGCTCGTGAACGCGCCCGGCTGTTGAAGGTCGAGTCGTACGAGGTCGCACTCGACCTGACGGAGGGAGAGGAGCGCTTCGAGAGCGTCACCAAGGTCCGCTTCACCAGCACCACGCCCGGGGCGTCCACCTTCATCGACCTGCACGGAGCCAACGTCCGCAAGGTCACGCTCAACGGCACCGACCTCGACGTGTCCGCCTACGACGCCGACAAGGGACGCTTCCCGCTCCCCTCGCTCGCCGCGTCCAACGAGCTCGTCGTCGACGCCGACTGCACCTACATGCGCACCGGCGAGGGCCTGCACCGCTTCGTCGACCCCGTGGACCAGAAGGTCTACCTGCACAGCCAGTTCGAGACCGCCGACGCGCACCGCATGTACGCGTGCTTCGACCAGCCCGACCTCAAGGCCACCTTCCAGCTCACCGTGCTGGCCCCGGCCAACTGGGAGGTCGTCTCCAACTCCGCCCCCACCGGCGTGGAGGACCTGCCCGAGCAGGCCGGCAAGCACGGCACCGTGCAGGCGGCCAAGCGCTGGCAGTTCGCACCCACCCCGGTCATCTCCACTTACATCACCGCGCTGGTAGCAGGTCATTACCACAAGGTGACATCCGAGCACGACGGCATCCCGCTCGGCATCTACTGCCGCTCCTCGCTGGCCGAGCACCTCGACGCCGACAACATCCTCGAGGTCACCCGCCAGGGCTTCGACTTCTTCCACCGCGTGTTCGGCGTGCGCTACCCGTTCGGCAAGTACGACCAGCTCTTCGTGCCCGAGTTCAACGCCGGCGCGATGGAGAACGCCGGCTGCGTGACGTTCCTGGAGGACTACGTCTTCCGCTCCCGCGTCACCGACGCCGTCGTCGAGCGGCGCGCCGAGACGATCCTGCACGAGATGGCGCACATGTGGTTCGGCGACCTCGTCACCATGCGCTGGTGGGACGACCTGTGGCTGAACGAGTCGTTCGCCACCTACATGTCCGTGCTCGCCCAGGCCGAGTCCACCCGCTGGACCAAGGCCTGGACCACGTTCGCGAACGTCGAGAAGTCCTGGGCCTACCGCCAGGACCAGCTTCCCTCCACCCACCCCATCGCCGCCGACATCCCCGACATGCAGGCGGTCGAGGTCAACTTCGACGGCATCACGTACGCCAAGGGCGCCGCGGTGCTCAAGCAGCTCGTGGCCTACGTCGGCCTCGACAACTTCCTGGCCGGCGTGCGCGACTACTTCGCCGAGCACGCCTGGGGCAACACCGAGCTCGAAGACCTGCTGGGCGCGCTGGAGCGGACCTCGGGCCGCGACCTGTCCTCCTGGTCGAAGGAGTGGCTGGAGACCTCCTGGGTCAACACGCTGCGGCCCGAGTTCGAGGTGTCGGGGGGCCGGTTCACCAGCTTCGACGTCGTCCAGGAGGCGCCGGTCGAGCACCCCACGCTGCGCTCCCACCGGATCGCGATCGGCCTCTACTCGATGGCCGGCGGCGAGCTGACCCGTACCAAGCGGGTCGAGCTCGACGTCGTCGGCGCGCGCACGAGCGTCACCCAGCTCATCGGCGAGGAGCAGCCCGACCTGGTGCTGCTCAACGACGACGACCTGACGTACGCCAAGATCCGCCTCGACGCCCGCTCGCTGCGGACGCTGGTCGACGGCGGCATCACCGCGTTCACCGAGTCCCTGCCGCGCGCCCTGTGCTGGGCCGCGGCCTGGGACATGACCCGCGACGGCGAGATGTCCACCCGCGACTACGTCAAGCTCGTCGTCTCCGGCGCCGCCACCATCACCGACATCACGGTCCTCCAGGCCGTGCTGCGGCAGGCGCGCCTGGCCGTCCAGCAGTACGCCGACCCCGCCTGGCGGGCCGAGGGCCTGTCCCTGCTGGCCACGGAGCTGCGCGCGCTGCTCGGCTCCGCCGCGCCCGGCTCCGACCAGCAGCTGTCCTTCCTCCAGGCGTACGCGGCCGCGGCCACCTCCGAGGAGGAGCTGGCGCTGCTGGAGGGCATCCTCGACGGCACGTCCGTGCCCGACGGCGTGACGGTCGACGCCGACCTGCGCTGGACGCTCGTGCGCGCGCTCGTCTCCGGCGGCCGCCTCGGCGAGGCCGACATCCAGGCCGAGCTGGAGCGGGACCCTACGGCGAAGGGTGAGCGCTCGGCCGCCGAGTGCCGGGCCTCGATCCCGACGGCCGCGGCCAAGGAGACCGCCTGGGCGCAGATCGTCGGCGGCGAGCTGGCCAACCACATCGCCCGCGCCACGATCGGCGGCTTCCAGGACCCGCACCACCCCGAGCTGCTCGCCCCCTACCGGGACAAGTACTTCGCCGAGGTCGGGCGCATCTACCAGGAGTGGACGTTCGACCAGGCGTCCACGTTCGCCGTCGGATGCTTCCCGTCGCTGCTCATCGAGCCCCCCACCGTGCAGGCGGCGCACGACTTCCTGGCCACCGCGCAGCCGCCTCAGGCGCTGCGCAGGCTCGTCCTCGAAGGCGCCGACGGCGTCCGCCGCGCCCTGCGCAACAGGGAGAAGGACGCCGCCTCCGCGTGACCCGTCCGGCCGGCCCCCGCCTCATCGGCGGGGGCCGACCGCACCGACTTGACGTGGGCATCCAGGGCGTGGTGTTAGCCTCGAAACGTGCTAGGCCCGGGGTCCGCCCTCAACGACCGCTACGTGCTCGGCGCCCGCATCGGTGGCGGGGGCATGGGCGAGGTGTGGCGTGCCGACGACACCGTCCTCGGGCGTACGGTGGCGGTCAAGGTGCTCATGCCCGCACTCAGCGAAGACCCCACCTTCACCCAGCGCTTCCAGAACGAAGCCAGGGCCATGGCCACCCTCACCCATCCCGGTGTGGTCGACGTCTACGACTACGGCGTCAGCGACGTCGGCGGGCGCCGCGTCAGCTTCCTCGTCATGGAGCACATCCAGGGCGAATCCCTCGACCGGGTGCTGCGGCGCGGCCCGCTCGGTGTCACCGCCACCATGCGGCTGGTCGCCGAGGTCGCCGACGCGCTGGCCGCCGCGCACGCCCAGGGCATCGTGCACCGCGACGTCAAACCCGCCAACCTCATGGTCAGGCCCGGCGGCGGCGTGGTGCTCACCGACTTCGGCATCGCCCACTCCGCCTCCGCCGGCCAGCTCACCGCCACCGGCACGATGCTCTGCTCGGCCGGCTACTGCGCGCCCGAGATGGCCACCTCCAACGACGTCACGCCCGCCGTCGACGTCTACGCGCTCGGCGTCGTCGCCTACGAATGCCTCGCCGGGCACCTGCCGTTCCAGGGCGACACCCCCATCCAGATCATCTTCAAGCACCTCAACGCGCCCGTCCCGCCGCTGCCCGACGACGTGCCCCTCGGGGTGCGGCAGGTGGTGGAGCGGGCGCTGGAGAAGGCGCCCGAGGGCCGGTGGCTGACGGCGCCGCAGATGGCGGAGGCCGCCCGCGCGGCACTCGCCGCCCCCGACGCGCCCGTCTCTCTCGGCGAGGCCGGCGCGCCTGCCGCTCCCGGCGACCTGGCCGGGCGATCCGGCTCTCCCGGCGGCTCCGGTACGCCCGGCCCGCCCTCAGCGAGCGGCCCGCACCAGATCGCCGGCGCCTCCACTGCCGCAACGCCCGGCTCCCATGGGGCCTCCTCCGGCACGGCGGCCACCACGAGCGGCACCACGATCCCCGGCACCACGCCTGGCAGCACGCTCGGCCCCGCTCCGTCCGGGCGGCGGCGGCGCACGGTGCGCGCGGCGGTCACCATCTCGGCCGCGGTGCTCGTGTCGGCGGCCGTGGCCGGGTTCGTCTGGCTGCAGCCGGTCCAGCCGGCGGCCCGCGAGGAGACGCCCGCTCCCCCGATCAGCGTGAACGTCCCGGCGGACGTCGTCCCGACCACACCGTCCACCACCGGCGGCAGGAGGCACACCACGCAGCCGCCGAAGCGCGAGCCCACCTCGCGGCCGACGCAGGCGACGCAGCCGCCCGCCTCCCCCAGCCCGACGGCGCCCACCTCCAGCCCGTCGTCCCCCGCCGAGAGCCCGTCCGCCACGCCCACCACGTCCGAGCCCGAGCCGCCCACGGAAGAGCCGACGTCACCGGGGCCGGGCCCCGAGGAGCCGACGTCCGAGCCCACGATCAGCAGCGAGCCGGGCGACATCCAGTGCATCCGCGCCCCCTGCCCATGACGGCCACCCTCGCCCGCGACCACCCGGTCCAGGCACGCCCTTGTGCGGTGCGTCCGGGGGCGACACCCATGGGTGCCATGTCCGTAATCGCTCGCTGATCGTGAGAAAGTCATCGCGTGGACTCGACTCGTGACCTGCTCGTCGCTCTCGCCCGCCGGCACGCCTTCGCCGACCTCGGAGCGCTCGCGCCCGACCCGGAGATCGCGGAGGTGTGCGAGTTCGGCCACCGGCTGCTCTCGCTCGACGCCGAGGACTTCGCCGCAGAGGCCCGGGTGGTGCCCGCCGACCTGCGGCGGCGCGCCAGGGCCTGCCACATGCCGCAGACCCCGCGCGAGCAGCCACGGGGAGCGCTGGAGTCGCTGCGTCCCGCGTACGGGCTGCTGCTGGAGGTCATCGCCGTACGGTGGCACCGGCGCGAGCTGAGCCCCATGATCGCCGCCGTGCACATCGCCAGCGAGTACCTGCCGCTGCTGGCCTTCGAGCCGCAGCTCGGGCACGCCGGCGACCCGGCGCGGTGGCCGGCGGGGCTGAGCGCGGCCGGCAGCAGGTTCGGCGTCATCGGCGACCGGGAGTGCGACCACACCAAGTCCGAGCAGTCCGCCACCAACCGGACCCTCCGCGTCTCCGCCGAGCCCGCCGAGGGCTGGCGCGCCTACTTCGACCGCCAGCACAGCCAGGTGGCCGGCGCCCTGGGCGTCTGCGTCGCCACCTGCCGCAACCCCTGCACGGCCATGGACTGGATCGCGCCCGAGCCGCGCGCCGACCTCCAGTCGCGGGCCCGCACGGCGCTGGCCTTCGCCGAGACCCCCCTCGTACGGCTGCGCCACGCGGCGCCGGTGGGGCACGGGTTCGGGGTGCCGTCGCCCGAGGAGGTGCTCGACGCCTGGGAACGCAGCCGCGCCGTCCTCGACAAGAACCCGATCGGCACGTCGGCGCTGAAGGACGACGGCTTCCCGCTGCCCGGCCTGCCCTCCCTCTTCTCAGCCATCGCCGACACGCCCATCGAGCCTTCGACCCTCCTGACCGGGGTCAGCGAGCACATCGTCACCTTGCTCGAACGCCGGCCCTGAGCCCGAGCCTCCGGGAGGAGCGCGCCCCGTCACACGGGGGGCTGAGGGCGGCGCATCGCAGCGCGCAGGGGCACGTCGCCGGCGGGCCTGGCCGAGCGCATGGTGGTGGGAGCGGCCCCGCGCGGGCGCCTCCTCGCACGCGGTCCGAGGGCCGTCGCGTCACAACGCGCCAGGGGCACGCGCCCGGTGGGCCCGTTGCGGCGCGCGTGGGCCGGTGGCGGGCGTCGGGGGTGGGGTCAGCGGCGGGCGGTGGCCTGTTCGGCGAGGGCGCCGATGCCGTACAGGAGGCCGCCGATGAGGTCGCCCACGCTGAAGGCGGTGGCCATCGACATGGCCGTCAGCCGGCACGCGCTGTCGCTCAGCCGTCTGCGCGCGTTCTCGCCCGTCACGATCTCCAGCGCCCGCCCGCGCGGGTCCACGAACACCACGACGGCGTCGTCGGCCTCCTCGCCGAGGGCGGCGTGCAGGCGTTCGGCGAAGTGCCGGCGCCCGCCCACGGGATCGCCGAGGAAGACGCCGAACCGCAGGCCGGTGCGCCGCTCGGCGGTGTGCAGGGCCTTGCGGACGTCGTCTCCCTGGGCGGTGGTCAGTCCTTTCATGGCCACCTCACCATCCGCCGACTCATGGCCACCTCACCATCCCGCCGAGGCGCCGCCGACGTGCCGGCCCGGCTCGGCCGTCTCGGCCGCGGCGACCCAGTCGTGCTCGGGCACCTCGGCCCAGTGCGCCACTCTGTCGGCCAGGACGAGGCCGGACGTGCTCACCCCGCGCTCGCTCCTGGAGGGCCCGCCCAGCCACACGGGGCCCGCGTCGATGCGCCGTCGCGCCCCGCGCCCCGGCATCATGACGAGCAGGGTGATCAGCACGAACAGGCCCATGGACACACCGATGAGAAAGAGCAGAATCTCCGCCGCGCTTTTCACAACAAGACCGTAAACCTCGTCAGCGGCCTCGGCCAGACCCGTCGTGGGTGTCGTGCCGTGACCGGGTTAAGATCTTTTACGAGCGGGCATCTCTAGAGAAGAACATTAGACATACCCCGAAAACAGGCGTGGAACACGATGAGCTGGGCCATAAAACTATGGACGCGGCAACACTAGGAATCGATCGAATCCCCGGGCTACGGTGAGTTACGTGGACTCCGACAACCAGCGAGAAGACGGTCACAACGCGTCACCGATCTGGGTGAGCGACCGACCAGAAAGTGAGCAGACCGCCGCCGCGAAGCCTTCGGCGCCCACCTCCACGTACGCGCCGGTCGAGCGCGCGTCCGTGCGTAGCCTGCTGCAAGAGCCCCGTTTCCGCCGGTTGCGCAATCGTGCGATCGTGGCGGTGGTCGCCGGGCTGGCGGTGGGCTTCCTCGTACAGGACTGGCGGGTGGGCGTGACCGCGGGTGTGATCGCGGCCGTGCTCGAGGCGGTCTATCGCGCGCGCTCCAACTCGTCCGTGCCCGCGTGGCGCCGGACGTCGGTGGCGGAGCGGCGCACCGAGGCGCAGCTGCGCAGGCTTGAGCGCAGCGGCTACCGCACGCTGCACGCCAGGGCGATCCCGGGCAGCGAGGCCCAGATCGACCACCTCGTGGTGGGCCCGACGGGCGTGTACGCGGTCGACTCCGAGAAGTGGGACCGCCGGCTGCCTGTCCGGGTGCAGATGGGCAAGAAGCTGTTCCACGGCCCGTTCGACATGAAGCCCCGCCTCACCGAGGCGAAGTGGGAGGCGTCGCAGGCGAGCGAGCTGATCAGCAAGTCGTTCGGCCGCGAGATCGCGGTGGTGCCGTCGCTGGCGATCTACGGCCCGCCGGTGCCGTGGAAGGTGATGAACATCCGCGGCGTGGACGTCTACCAGGGCGATCGGGCCCGCAAGTGGATCACCAAGCGGGAGCGGGCGCTGACGACGGCCGAGATCGACCGCATCTACGACATCGCGGCGCAGGTGCTGCCCGCGCGTTACGGCGAAGACTGACCCTCTGGTTCCCGTTCACTGACGGGGTCCCCGTCCCTGACCGCGGTGGCCGCTCCTTCCCTTCCCCTGCCATCGTCGTCCGTGCGGTGGGCCCGCGGGCCGCCGGCCTCGTACCGAAGGCGTCGAGGCGGGCGGCCGGCTCATTTCCCAGGGGTCTAGCGGTAGGGCTCCGGGATGGAGTCGCACCAGGGGAAGAGCTCCTCCTCGGTGGCGCCGGTGATGTTGCCGCAGGCCCCGACGTGGGTGGGGCGTTCGGCGCCCTTGGCGCGCAGGATCAGCACGGCCTTGTCCACCGGATACTGCCGGGGCGAGCCGGTGCCGAAGTCGAGCGCGCCGGTGGCGCCCTCGATGGCGTGGCCGCTGGTGTCGGGCGTGTAGAGGGTGCCGAGCTGGCGCCAGACGGTGTAGGAGTTCACCGGCACGCGGTGGCGCAGGCCGCCGAGCCGGCGGATCGCCGTGATCATGGTTTCGGTGGCGTCGTACGACAGCGCGGCGTGCCCGTCGAGGGTGCGGCCGGGGCCGGGCTCCTGGCACTCGAAGGGGAACGTGGCGAACAGCTCGGCGTAGAAGTCGTGCCGCTGCGGCTGGCCGCACTTGCTGGGCGCCGCGGCGAACGACTCGTAGTAGTACCCGATGCCGCCGACGGCCGACCGGACGCGGACGTCCGCGACGTACCGGGTGACGTCGTCGCCGCCGAGGATGACGGGCGGCGCGGAGGCGCACTTGTCGGCCACCCCCTTCACGAACTCGGCGAAGTCGGGGATGCCGCGGCCGGCGAAGTACACGAGCCCGCCGAAGCCGCAGGCCGAGACGCCGGCGTCGCGCGGATCGCCCGCGTACGGGTCCTCGCTGCGGTCGGCGGCGCCCGGCTTGGCGGCGCCGATGGGCGTGAAGCGGTACGCCTCGACGGCGAAGCGGCGCTCCTTGAGGCGGGCGACGACGCGGGACTTGAGGTTGGAGGCGTAGTAGTCGGTCTCGTCGTGGGAGTAGTAGACGCGGGCCCGGCGGGTCACCCGGCCCTTGCCGGCCAGCGAGTCGGCGAAGGCGGCGGCCATCCACGCCTGCCGGGAGTTCTGCGGCGCCACCTGGAAGTAGAACGGCGACTCGCCGACCAGCCGGTCGGCCGACAGCGTGGAGGCCACCATGGGCAGCCCGGCCTTGCCCAGCTCCTGGATGGCGGCGACGGTCTCCTGGCGGCTCTGGTCGAGGCCGACGACGCCGACGATGGGCGCCTCGCCGTCCTGGTAGCGCCGCAGCAGCCGGGCGATGCCGGCGCCGTGCTGCATGCGCCCGCCGGCGTTGGCGAGCAGGATGCGGACGAGCGGCTCGCTGGGGCCGGCGGCGCGGTTCTGCCGCTTCTGGGCGATGGCCACGCCCGCCAGGCCCTCGCGGGCGGCGGCGAGCGTGTCGTTGTCGGAGGAGGTCAGCGCGGCGAGGTAGACGATCGTCACGTATGGCCGGTCGCTGCCCTCGTGCAGGCGCGCGGCCTGCTCGTTCTCCTGCTGGAGCACCGTCTGCACCTGCCGCATCTCGGCGTTGCCGGGGGCGAACAGGTAGTCGGGCTCGGCCACGCCCACGCACTCGGTGCCGGCGAGCTGTCTGCCGCTCTCCGTCCATGGCGTCCACAGGCCGGTGGCGCAGGCGCTGCGGTGCCAGGCGGCGGTCTGGCCCGCGTACGCGCCGGCGGCGCCCGCCAGGGCCATCCAGAACAGCGTGATGGCGATCCAGGACGACCACCACGGCGCCACGCGGGCGGGCGGCACCCAGGTGCGGTCGGCGACGTCGTAGCGGGTCAGGTCGGGCGGGAGCGGCGGCGCGCTGATGGCCAGCGGCGTGCGCAGCACCTGGTGCCAGGTGGCGGCGTCGTCGGCGGTGACGAGCTCCCTGCGCCAGCGGATGAGCGTCCACAGGGGCTCCTCGTCGTCGGCGACCTCGACGGCGTCCGGCGTGTAGGAGACCACGACGACGGGGTCGAACCGGTCGAGGTCCGCCCGCCGTTCGGTCATCAGCTCGACCAGCTCGCCGCCGTGCTCGTTGAGCAGCAGGAGCGGGTAGAAGACGTGGGAGGCGCCGCGGACGTGGGCGGGCGAGCGCCGGTACTGCCGGGTGAGGTCGTCCATGAACGCGCGCAGCAGCAGCCGCGCGGCCCGTTCCTCGTCGGCCGGGTCGAGGCCGGCCAGCAGGGCGGGCACGCCGGGCGCGCGGCGGTCGTCCTGCGACAGGGCCCGCCGCAGCCAGCGGAACCGGCCGCCGAGGCCCGGCACGCGCCCGCTGAGCCGCAGGTCGTGCAGGAAGCCGGGCACCAGCCGCAGCAGCAGGTTGAGCGGGAACGGCACGTGCTCGGCGCCGGTGCCGGCCGTGTCCACGCCCCAACCCCAGTTGCGGTCGGCCTCGCGCAGGATGCGGCGGGCGTGCTCCTCCCTGCCGTGGGTCTCGGCGAGCTGCTCGACCAGCAGCGCGGCCAGCCGGTAGCGCGGGAAGCGGAGCCGGTTGCTGCGCAGCTCGGCCACGATGCGGGCGAGGATCTTCGGCACCGGCTCGCCGGGCTGGATGTCGGGGTGGGCGCGCGGGATGTCGGGCGAGATGACATGCGTGACGGCCCCAACCCGGGCGGCCCCGCCCCTGGTGGGCCCGCTCCCGGCGGCCCCGCCCGTAACGGCACCGCCGCCGGGGGCCAGCACCTGCGGCCAGTCGCCGGCCTCGCTGAGCCGGACCAGCGGGATCCCCCTGCGATCCGTGTGCTGCCTGGCCTCGGCCCCCTCCCGCCACCCGGTCAGCAGCGGCCGCCTGGCGACGTGCGGCGAGTCCTGTACGCCCTCACCCTTGGCAGGTCTACGGCATAAGCGGTCTATCGTATGAATGAAGTTGCCGACCCTTGCGGGGTCGTCCAGCATGGCTGCCCCGTGACTCATCTGATCTCTGTAACACGAGTCCGGGCGTCATCGGCCGCGATTCCGCCACGATCCGGTAACCAACCGTCCGATGCGTGGACAGACGTCTCATTTACCGGGCGGTGGCCGTAACATGTGAAGACTCGCCAACGATGGGAGATGCCCAATGCCCGCCCTCAGGTCACGTACAGTCACCCACGGCAGGAACATGGCCGGTGCCCGGGCCCTGCTCCGGGCGACCGGCGTAGCCGGGAGCGACTTCGGCAAGCCCATCATCGCGGTGGCCAACAGCTTCACCCAGTTCGTCCCCGGGCACGTGCATCTGCGCGAGGTCGGCGACGTGGTGTCGGCGGCGATCAGGGAGGCGGGGGCCATCCCCCGCGAGTTCAACACGATCGCGGTCGACGACGGCATCGCGATGGGCCACGGCGGCATGCTCTACTCGCTGCCGTCGCGCGAGCTGATCGCCGACGCCGTCGAGTACATGGTCAACGCCCACTGCGCCGACGCGCTGATCTGCGTGTCCAACTGCGACAAGATCACGCCGGGCATGCTGCTGGCCGCGTTCCGGCTGAACATCCCGACGATCTTCGTCTCCGGCGGCCCCATGGAGGCCGGCAAGACGCCGGGCAAGAAGCTCGACCTGATCGACCCGATGATCGCCTCCGCCGACGACTCCGTCTCCGACGCCGAGCTGCTGGAGATGGAGGAGAACGCCTGCCCCACCTGCGGCTCCTGCTCGGGCATGTTCACCGCCAACTCGATGAACTGCCTGGCCGAGGCCATCGGCCTGGCGCTGCCCGGCAACGGCACGATCCTGGCCACGCACAAGGCCCGCAAGCAGCTGTTCGAGGACGCCGGCCGCCAGCTCGTCGAGATCACCCGCCGCTACTACGAGGACGGCGACGAGTCGGTGCTGCCGCGCTCGATCGCCACCCGCGAGGCGTTCGAGAACGCGATGACGCTCGACGTCGCGATGGGCGGCTCCACCAACACGATCCTGCACATCCTGGCCGCCGCCCGCGAGGCGCAGGTCGACTTCGGGCTCAAGGAGATCAACGAGATCTCGCTGCGGGTGCCGTGCCTGTGCAAGGTGGCCCCCGCGACGGCCAAGTACCACATCGAGGACGTCCACCGCGCCGGCGGCATCCCCGCCATCCTGGGCGAGCTCGACCGCGCCGGCCTGCTGCACCGCGACGTCAGCACGGTCAACGGCGGCACGCTGGGCGACCTGCTGGCCCAGTGGGACGCCATGTCGCCGACGGTCCGGCCGGAGGCCGTGGAGCTGTGGCACGCCGCGCCCGGCAACGTGCGCACGGTCAAGGCGTACTCGCAGGACAACCGCTGGGACGACCTCGACCTCGACCGCGCGAACGGCTGCATCCGCGACCGCGAGCACGCCTACACCGCCGACGGCGGCCTGGCCGTGCTCTACGGCAACATCTCGCGTGACGGCGCGGTCGTGAAGACGGCCGGCGTGGACGAGTCGATCTGGACGTTCAGCGGCCCGGCCGTGGTGTTCGAGTCGCAGGAGCAGGCGGTCGAGGGCATCCTCGGCGGCAAGGTCAAGGCCGGCGACGTGGTCGTCATCCGCTACGAGGGCCCCAAGGGCGGCCCCGGCATGCAGGAGATGCTCTACCCGACGTCCTTCCTCAAGGGCAAGGGCCTGGGCAAGGTGTGCGCGCTGGTCACCGACGGGCGGTTCTCGGGCGGCACGTCCGGGCTGTCGATCGGCCACGCCTCCCCCGAGGCGGCCGAGGGCGGCACGATCGCGCTGGTCGAGGACGGCGACATCATCGACATCGACATCCCCAACCGGTCGATGGAGCTGCGGGTGCCCGAGGCCGAGCTGGCCGCGCGGCGCGAGCGGTTGCTGGCCGACCTGGGCGGTTACCGGCCGCGTGACCGCAACCGGCCGGTGAGCGTGGCGCTGCAGGCGTACGCGGCGATGACGACCTCCGCCTCGACGGGCGCCTCGCGCGACCTGTCGCAGCTCTCGCGGTAGTCGCTCCCTGTGCGGCGGGCGGGTGGGTTCTCGCCTGCCGCACAGGCACCTGTCTTCCCGGACAGACTTTCGAAAATTGTCGGTCGTCATCCGTATTGTTGGGGTATGACGACAGTCGTGAAGCACGATACTCGCCCGCTGACGACCGCCGAGATCGCCGCACTCGCCCTCTCCCTCGCCCACCTCGGAGCGGGGCCCCAGGCCGTCACCGCCCGGCGTGGCCTGCAGCACGCATTCGAGCACCTCGACCTCGACGACGACGTCATCGCCACCACGCTCACGACCCTCACCGAGCCGCTGCCCGTCGACGTCGCCTCCCGCGCCCGGCTCATGGCCGACGCCATCACCAGCCGCCTCATGATCCGCCTGCACTACCGAGACGCCTCGGGCCTGGTCACCTCGCGCGACGTCGAGCCGGTGACGTGCCTGGTGCACCGCGAATACTGGTACCTGGTCGGCGTGTGCAAGCTGCGCAGGGCGATCAGGGCGTTCAGGTTCGACCGGATCATCGCGGTCGAGCCCACCCTCACCCCGTCCCGGCCGCACCTGGCCGACCGGTTCCTGCCGTTCCAGCGGCGCAAGCGGCGGGCCGTTCCCGCCGCCGGAGCCGGCCAGCGCAGGCTGACCGCCTAGAGCCCAAAACTGGCTGCAGCTTGACCGCCGGGCTTCCGGGCGTTGGCGCGGCGGCTGGCAGGCTCCCGCACATGCGTGTACGGGAGTTCTCGCTCTTCGCCGTCCTGCTGCTCGTCGCGTCCGGCGGCGCGGCGCCCTCCGGCGGGGCGCCGCGCCCGGCTCCGCCCGCCATGCGGATGCCGGCCGTCGTGACCAGGAGCGCGCTGCCGGCCGGCGAGCGGCGCGCCCTCGATCGCGCGCTGCGGCGCTACCTGCGCGAACGTCCCGGGCGGGCGGCGCTGGCCGTCCACGACCGCACCACCGGCGCCCGCTACGCCTTCGGCGAGCACGCCCCGTTCCTGCTGGCCAGCGTGGCGAAGGTGGACATCCTGCTGGCGTTCCTGCTCGGCGCGCACGGCCGGCGGCTGAGCGGGTACGAACGCGGGCTCATCTCACGCATGATCAGGAACAGCGACAACGACTGCGCGCACGAGCTCTACCTGACGATCGGCGGCCGGGACGGCCTGGGCCGGGCACTGCGCCGGACCGGCGTGCGCCACACGCGGCCCGGTGCCGGGCAGTCGTGGGGCTACACCCACAGCAGCCCCTCCGACCAGGTGAAGGTGCTGGAGCGGCTCACCGGCCCCGGCGGGCCGCTGCCCGCCCGCAGCCGCCGCTACGCGCTGCGCCTCATGTCGTCGGTACGCCCGGAGCAGGCGTGGGGCGTCAGCGCCGCCGCTCCCCGGGGCGAGGTGGCGCTGAAGAACGGCTGGCTGCCCGCCGAGCTACACGACGGGCTGTGGACGGTCAACAGCGTGGGGCGGCTCGTGGTCCGCGGCCACGAGCTGCTGATCGCCGTGCTGTCGGAGCGCAGCCCCACCATGGAGGACGGGGTCGCGACCGTGGAGCGGATGGCCCGGCTCGCGGTCAGGGCGCTGCTCCGCAGAGGGGTCTAGGAGCAGCAGCCGCCGCCGCAGCACCCGCCTGCCGCCTTGGGCGCGGCGGCGCCGCCCGTCATGGCGACCGTGGACAGCAGCTTGACCGTGTCGTCGTGGCCTTCCGGGCAGGTGGCCGGGGCGTCGGAGGACGACATGGGGCGGGACACCTCGAAGGTGGAGCCGCAGGCGCGGCACCGGAAGTCGTAACGCGGCATGGCGCCATTTTAGCCGCGCCCGTCGTGGGGTCGAGGTGCGCTCGCCCCTCCCGCCGCACTTCGGTACAGGTCCTTCGGAGGGAAGGAGGGCCTCCCGGCGAGGTGGCCCTCGCGTGCGGAAGGGGGTGGTCAGTCGTAGGTGAGGTGGGCGTAGTCGGAGACGGGCTCGTAGCCGATCGACTGGTAAATGGCGTTGCTGGTCGGATTGGCCAGGTCGGTGAAGAGCACGACCTGCTCGCAGCGCTCCGCCAGCGCCACCCGGCTGGCGTGCGCGGTGACGGCGGCGCCGTAGCCGCGCCGGCGGCGCGACGGCGGCGTGTAGACGGGGCCGATGCGGCAGACCCCGCCGGCCTCCGGGGAGAGCGCGGCCAGCGAGGCGGGCGCCTGCTCGGCCTCCCACAGGAACAGCTCGCGCGCCGCCAGCCGCCGCGCCACCCGGTCGACGACGTCGCCCTCGCCCATGCCCGTCTCCTCGCCGAACGCCTGGTACCAGCTCACCAGCAGCGGCAGGTCGCCCGGCGCCGCGAGCCGGCCGGAGCCGGGCACGTCGGGGACGGTGAGGATGCCGAGCCGGTAGAGCCGTTCGGACACGACGCGCGACGGCGGGCCGAGCAGCCGGGTGGCGGCGCCGGTGACCTCCAGCGGGCCCACGCAGGCGGGCAGCCTGCCGTCGAGCGCCTCCACCAGGGGTGCGACGGCCTCGACGGGCACGGCGAAGAGCCCGACGGGGTGCGGCGGCGTCCAGAACATGGCCCCGCGGACCTGGCCGTCCACCGTCCACCACCCGAACACGGGGTCTTTCGTGGGCATGCCGGCCCGCAGGTTGGCGAGGACGGTCAGTGCCACGGTGTTGCGCACCGGGTCGCCGAGCAGGAACGGCTCGGCGACCGCGGCGTACTCATCGAAGGACGAGGTGAAGGTCCACATGCCTGCTCATGGTGTCAGGCAGGTGGCCGCCCGCTCAACGCCGTTTCAGGCCGCCGCCTCGAGGTAGGGCGCCCATTGCGGGTCGCCGACGAGCGAGGCGCCGATGAGCCGCCAGTGGGCGCCTCGTGGCACCGCGGGGCTGACGCGCAGTGTCCACCCCAGCTCCTCCAGGTATTTGTCGGCCTTTCTGTGGTTGCACGTGGTGCAGGAGGCGACGCAGTTCTC
>NZ_JAATEP010000105.1:0-17158 GCF_012034275.1 Nonomuraea composti
GGGAGTGCCGGCGCTGCCGAAGAACAGCGCCCACAACGACCAGCCCAGCGCGGCCAGCGTGCCGATCGAGATCAGCGTGTCCATGGTGGCGGCGCCGTGGCGCAGATTGGTCCAGGCCGCCTTGTGGAACGGCCAACCGGCATACACCACCACCGGGGCGGCCAGCGTCAGCGACAGCCACTGCCAGTTGGTGAACTGCAACGCCGGGATCATCGCCATCGCGATCACCGGCACCGCCAGCACCACCGACGTGACCAGCCGCTGCCGCAGCGACTGCAGCTCGTCCTCAGGCTCCGTGGGAGGCGTCTCCGGCACGGGCAGCTCCGCCGTGTAACCGGCCTTCTCCACCTCGGCGATCAGCTGCTGCGGCTCGACGCCCTCGGGAAAGGTGACCTTCGCCTTCTCCGTCGCGTAGTTGACCGTCGCCGTCACGCCGTCCAGCTTGTTCAGCTTGCGCTCGATGCGGTTCGCGCAGGACGCGCACGTCATGCCGCCGATCGTGAGTTCGACAGCTCTGTCCTGGGTGGCTCCGCCCAGAGAAGACATCACCTCTCCTTTCTTCAGTGGGCTCTTTCTCAGTGGCTGTGATCGTGGGTCGCGGACGGGGCGTGCCCGTCCGACAGGGTGGCCGTGGCGGTGAAGCTCGCCGTACGGACCTTGCCCTCGTGCTTGAAGTCGAGGAACAGGCGGAAGTCGCCGCGGCTGGGAGCCTCCGCGTAGAAGGTGATCTCAGGCCCCGCCTGCTCGCTCTCCTCCGGGTGCACGTGCAGGTACGCAAGATCCCCCGCGCGCAGCGCCACCAGATGACCGTACGCCCCAAGGTAGGGCTCCAGGTCGGTGACCGGCTCCCCATTCTTGCTGACCGTCAGCGTGAGCTTGCTCGACCGGCCCGCGACCAGGTCGCCGGCCAGGTTCACCGTGTAGTCGCCGACGATCGCCGTACGGCTGACGTGGGGCAGCGGCTCCGGCCGGTAGTCACCCGCGGCCTGAAGGTCCGCGCCGAGCGTCAGCTTCTCCCCGCCCGCCGGGGCGAAGTCGGCGAACGCCCGGTACGGGCCCGCCTTCGGCAGCGTCAGCTTCACCGACCAGGTGCCGTCGGGGGCCAGCTCGGGGTGGAGGTGCTGGAAGCTCGTCAGGTCGCGGGAGACGACGATGAGGTGCAGCTTCTTGTCGTGCTCGACCTTGTAGTCGGTGACCGGCTTGCCGTCGGGGCCGATCACCGTGAACCTGAAGTCGGCCGGGACGCCGGTCGTGATCGAGGTGATCGGGTTGAGTGTGTAGCCGTCCTGCGACACTTGGAGCCCCCCGGGGGTGTCCGCGGCGGTGTCCGCCGGCTGGTGCTGCTGGTGCTGCTGGTGCTGCTGCTCGGGCCGGGTGGCATGAGGGCTGGTCCTCGCTTCGGGGGCCACCACCTTGCCCACGCCCAGGCCGCCGCCGAAGACGACGGCCAGGCCCAGGGCGTACGAGCCGAGCTTCATCGCGGTGTTCATGGGTTCGCCACTTCATAACCGGCCTCTTCGACGGCGGCGGTGATCTTCGCCGGGTCGACGGGACCGTCACTGTCCACGGTCAGCAGGCCGGACGCCAGATCCACCTCGACGCCGGTGACGCCGGCGACCCCGCTGACCTCCTCCTTGACCGAGCTCACGCAGTGGCCGCAGGTCATGCCCTTCACGGTGTAGGTGGCGGTGCTCATCGCTGTCTCCTCGTACGTCGTCACTGTCTTCAGCCCCTCTTGGGGGATACGGACGAGGCCGGCCCGGCGACGTGTCATTCGTCACTTTGCCTGTCCCGTCTCTCATACCCCCACCGGGTACCTTCGAACGGTCGAGAAGTTAATGTACCCCCCAGGGGTATGTCAAGTGCGATGTGCGCCGGATCTGCAAAGCCCTCCCGAACCGCCTGAATCGTCCCCTCTTCCCCGCGTCTCGCGCCTCGCACCTCTCTCGCCCGAGCCATAGGCAGAGCACGTCCAGCGGCACGACACCGCAGGCTCCAGGACGTGAAATCAGAGAGGCGCCACCCAGCGCGGCCCGTACCTGCAGCACGCAAAACCAAAACCGGGAACGGCCGTGCGCACCTCCAAGATGTGGAACCAGGGAGAGGCCACCGACCACGCCGGCACTTCCAAGAGGTGTAGCCGGGGAGGGAGAGGTGCGACGCCAAGTGGAGGCGCGACGTCACAGGAACCCGGACCCCGGCCCGAACCGGGACTGGAACCCGAACCGGGACTGGAACCCGAACCGGGACTGGAACCCGAACCGGGACCGGAACCCGAACCGGGACCGGAACCCGAACCGGGACCGATCAGGGTGCGCATCCAGGCTGGATATTTGGCATGATCGAGCTGTTGTCCCAGATGGGCCACCCATTGGGCCCATCTGGTCAGAGCACAACACAGGGACCGCAGCCATACCTTGCTAGGCTGCTTGTCAACCGTTGGGTCTCACCCCGGCAGGTGAGACCGTCGAAGAAGTGGGGTCACACCGTGAAGAAGCTGCTCGTTCTGGCGCTGATCGCCCTTGGGGGGTTGCTGATCTGGCGTAAGGTGCAGGCCGACCGCGCAGAGCTCGATCTCTGGACCGAGGCGACCGGTAGCGAGAACTAACCGACCGGCGAGGCGATGAGTGACGTCGTCCCCATCAAGCTGGCGTGCCTGGACCTGGCAGGCACCACAGTCGGTGACATCGCCATGGTCGAGCGCGCCTTCGCCGAGGCGATCGCGACCCAGGGCATAGTGCCCGGGACCGGAGCGTACGCGCGTGCCATGGTTCACGTGCACCGGTCCCGGGGATGCCCCAAGATCGATGTCTTCCGTGGGATCTTCCCCGGCAACGAGGCCCAGGCCCAGGCGGCGAACCTGACGTTCGAACGCTCCTACGAGGGAGCGCTGGAGCGGGCGGGGCTCGTCCCCGTGCCCGGAGTCCTGGAGGTCCTCGACAAGCTCCGCGGCACCGGCATCAAGCTCGCCCTGATCACCGGCTTCAGCCGCACCACCCTGAGCCGCGTCCTCAGCGTCCTGGGCTGGCACGACAAGATCGACCTTGCCATCTCCCCAGAAGACGCCGGCGGCCGCGGCCGCCCCTGGCCCGACATGGTCCTCCACGCCGTACTCCGGCTCGGAATCCAGGACGTACGCCAGGTGGCCGTCATAGGAGACTCGGAGAGCGACATGCTCTGCGGCAAACGAGCGGGGGCTTCGATCGTGGCCGGCGTCATGACAGGCGTACACAGCCGGGAACGCCTCTTGAAGGGCGGCGCCACCCACATCCTCGACTCGATCGCCGACTTCCCGAACTTGATCCTGAGCGACGACCTTGGTACGACGCAGGTAGCTTCCTCCGCCCGGTAAGCTATCTTCGTCGAAGGGGCCTTAGCTCAGTTGGCAGAGCGCCTGCTTTGCAAGCAGGAAGTCAGGAGTTCGAATCTCCTAGGCTCCACCAGCAACAACGCACCCCCACCTAAGATCACTTAGTGGGGGTGCGTGACTTACTGAGTGACTACGCCTCCTCCTGCGCTGGGAAAATGCTGTCCATGGCCTCCGCCCCTTGCAGCAGCACCGGCCGGAGCTGGAACCGGTAGACCGTCTCCGTCACCACGGTGTTCGCGTGGCCCACCAGCCGCGAGATGTCCTCGATCGGCACGCCGGAGTCCGACAGGAGCGACACGAAACTGTGCCGCAGCTCGCGCGGCGTCCACTCGCCACCCGCCAGGCCCGCGCTCACAATGACCTTGCGGAAGTCCCGGCGCACGTTGGTGGCGCTCAGGGCCGTGCCGTTCTTCGTGCAGAACACCAGGCCGTCCGTCACGCCGTCCACCGCGGCCGGCGCCTTCTCCTGGGCCTCCATCAGCAACCGCAGCGCCTTCACCGCGCGAGCGGGCAGCTTGAGTGTACGGCGCGACTTCACGGTCTTCGTATCGCCCTTCTTGCGCACCGATCGCCAGACGTACATCGCGAACTCCCGATGCTTCCAGCCCGCCTCACCGACCGGAAGCCACGCCTGGCGGCTTTCATCGAAGGCCACCACGTGAGACCACGTCAGTGCCCGTACCTCTTCCGTACGAGCTCCAGTGAGCAGCGAGAGCAGGACGTACGCACCGATCCGAAGGTCTGCCTGTTCAGCCGCGACGACCACGGCTTCAGCCTGCGCCACGGACAGCGCACGGGAAGGCCGGCCTGCCTGCCCCTCGGGCACGTCGCACAAGTCGACGACATTCCGCCGCACCTTGTCTCGCTTCATCGCGTTCCTGATCGCCCGGTTGAGCACGGAGTGGAGCAGCTTCAGCGAACGCGTGCTCAGTATGGTGGCCTTGTCGGCCAGCCACTTGTCGACATCCTCCACCGACAGGTCACGGAGCTTGCGGCGGCCCAGAGGCGGGACGATGTGGAGCCGGGCGAAGTCGGTGTAGAGCCTCACGGTCTTCTCGTCCCTGCCGCGGAGTCCGTGTTCCAGCCAGTAGGTCACGGCATCCGACACAGTGTAGTCGTGCGGCGCGATCGCCAGGCCGTCCTCGTGGTCGCGGAGGATCTCCTTCAGCTTGGCCTTGGCCTCCGTCTTGGTCTTGCCGCTGCCCTTCTTGACGATCCGCTTCCCGACCGAGTTGTAGCCGATCGTCACCGAGGCGATCCAGCGCTGCCGCCGCTCATCCCAATGAAGACCGCCGTCACCTGGGCTTCTTCTCTTGGCCATCATCGAGCTTCCGCCTCGCGTTCGAGGAGTGCGATGTACTCGCGGATGGCGGTCGAGGGAACCAGCCTGGTCCGTCCCTCCTTGACCGTGCGCAGTCGGCCTGAACGGATCAGCTCATAGATCGACGAACGGCTCTGCCCGAGGAGCGTCATGGCATCTCGGACTCGATAGAGCCGCACGTCGTCGGTCGCGTTCATGATGGATGGCCCTCCTTAGGCGGATCGAGAGAATCAATGAGCAGAGACTCGCCGGGCGTGTAGCCCTGGCCGGCGAAGCTCCAGTGGGCGAGCACGAGCGTGGTGTCGTCCTCTTGCGGCATCAGGCCGGCCGCGCGCAGCTGCTCATGCCGGTAGTCGGCGCGTTCCTGCCGGATGGCGCCGAGGGTGGTGGAGTAGGCGCGGGACCGCGTGGAGAAGTGGCCGCGGAATCCGAGCATGTGGGCCCACTTGCGCAGCCGCAGGCCGGTCAGCTCGGGGAAGGTGTCAGGGTGGCCGAGCCGCCAGGCCGTGCGAATCAGTCGTGCAGCGTGCGGGGTAGCTCCTCGCTCGTGCAGGTGAGTCAGGTCATGCTCGTGGATCCGGCGGTCCAGGGTCCCAGAGGCTTCCGCGGCCTTGGTGGCGTACTTGGCGATGTAGCCCGCGACCGCTTGTTCGGACAGCTCGCCGTCGAAGTCGCCGCCATGAACCTGCTTGACGTCAACCTGGCGACCCCAAACCAGGTGCTCGGTCGGTTGCCCGAGCCGAGGTGCCTCCAGCCTTACGGCAGCGGCGGCCGAGCGGATCGCGCTGTCCAGCAGCTGCACCGTGGCCCACGCCGGAGGCGGCTCGACGTCGGTCGGCTCAGTGGTCCGGCCATCGAGGCGGATCACGGCGTGAAAGTGCACGACGCCACGGGCCTGGTATTCGGCGACCTTGGCGAACGACATCCGTACCGCCTTGCTGAACGCGGTCTGGGTCAGCCCGGCCGAGGCCGCCAGATGACGCCGCAGGTAGACGGTGAAGCGGCGCCAGAGGTCACCCGCGTGCGCGTTCCACAGCACGTGACCGACGTAGTCGTAGGCATCTGGGTCGAGAGGCTGACCGATCCTGGTGTCGCCGGCCTGGTGGCGTTCGAAGCAGGCAGGGCCGGAGCGGCGGGGATGGCACACCGGAGCGACGCCATCTTTGCCGGGTCCCCGATGCACCGCACCGAATGTCGGAGCAGTCAGTGTAGCGAAGACCTTCGGATGCGTGCGCACGGTGGTGGGCACGCCCTTCGCGCCTCCGAGGAGCCCAGCCCGGATGAGGTGGTAGGTGTCCCGGCGATACAGCTCGGAGCAGGACGGGCAGCGGGAGGCGCGTCGATTCCCACACCGGATGAGTAGCTGTCCGTGTGGCTCGTTATCCGTGCGGTAGTGGGCCAGGACTTCGCCGGACGCGGCATCCAGAGTGATGCTCTCGCCAGTCAGCCGGACCGGTTCGGCACAGCCGTGCAGACGATGAACTTGGTCTAGCCAGCGGATCAGGTTGGTGCTCGAATGCCGGGCCAGGTCACGAACGGCCGTCCCAGTTAGTACGGCGAGCGTCCCCGCATCGCTCACTGAATGTTCCTCCTTACCTCGACGATCGTGATGTGCGGCCGACAGGCTGCGCACTGCTGGTCAGCGGGCAGACGACGACCGCAGGCAAGCTGTCGCTCGTGTCCCCGGGCGCGAACTCTGATGGGGCGCTGACACGCAGCGGTCGCGAAGTGGTTCACCACACGGCGGGCCACGCTCCACGCGTGGTGTTCACCAGTCGCCAGAGTCTCGATGACAACCACCTGGTAGCGGCTCATTGGGCTCCTTCCGGTCCCGTGCCGATCACGCAGGGCGTGAAGCTCCGGGCACCCGCCCAACCCGGTGAAGAGCTGAGCGAGCACCCGCAACCTCAGCCGAACCAGCGCCCCAGGCCCTTGCCTCGTGCGCCGGCCTGCCGCAGGGCGTCCTCACGCAGGCGCTTGGCCTTCCTCGTCCCGACCGCGGCCTCCAGTTGGGCTTCGGCCCTGCGCCGCTCTACGCTGGTCACTCCGTGGCCGTTGGCGGCCTGGGCCAGCTTGTTCAGCTCGTTGGAGTTCGCAGTCCTGGCCCTGAGGGCGGCCAGCTGCTCCTCGGTCATCCGGCTTCTCATTGGCGCGACCCCCGAGCCTGCTCTCGCTCGGCCCGGTCGGCCTCGTCCTGGGCGAGCAGCTCGTCATAGGCGTCGCGCATGGCCTGGGGCTCACCGCCGGGCCAGATGCCCGGCTTGCCGGGGTGGAAGATCCGCGTCTTTGCTGCCATCGTGGAGTTCTCCTTCGTGGAGCCTCCAGGGCCGGGAATCTTGGTCGAGGATCGGCCCTGGGGGATTTTCGTTGTCTGCCTTCGTCGAAGCTGGACTTCGGTGCTCACGGTCGACTCCAGGGATCGCTAGCCGTCCCGCTCGATCTCGTCGAACATGGCCTCTTCACGGGCCTTCAGATCGGCCTGCGCCTCAGCGAAGGCCTGCCGGTGAGCCTGAGTGAGGCTGTAGCCCTGCTCACGGAGCTGTCTCACCCGCCGGTCGTAGTCCATGGCTGTCTCCTCCTTCCGCTGCTCAGTCGTCGGTGTGGTTGTCGATGCCGGTGCCGGTGCAATCGCGGCAGGTCTGGTTGTCGTCATCGACGCCAGAGCCATTGCAGGTGCAGCACCGATAGGCCCACAGCGGTGCGGGATGCCCGTTCGCTTCGGTCACCAGCCCGTCACCTCCCTTCGGGCCTGCCGAGGTCGGTCCACCAGCACTGGTCCCCCTCGCACGTGATCGGCGGCGGGGTGCTGCTACTCGCCGGGCTCACGGTCGGCACCACGCGCGCCGGCGCGGCCGGACCGCTCTCGCCGAAACCACCGGACAAACCCAGGGCGACCAGCGCCATGCCACCGATGGCCAGCCAGGCAACCGCGCCACGGAACTGCCGACCTTGCTCCGGCAGGTACGCGCTCACGCTGTCGTCACCGCCCCTCGGTAACTCAGGGCCGCGGTGTACTCGTTCATGACCTGCTCGCTGACCGCGACCGCGCAGTAGGTGATCGGTCCGAAGTCGCGCGTCGTCTGGTAGTGCGTCCCGCCGCTGGCCGGTGCACCGATCAGGTCGGCCACCCGGTCCACGGCCGCACACTGCTCCTGATCGGTGCCACTGGCGTGGACGCTGATCGTCTCGCCATGACTCGGCACGGGCACCTTGGGGTTGTCAGCCAGGAACCGCGCCAGCGCACGCAGCCCAGCGATGAACTCGGCTCGAACGGTGGAGTCGGTGGTCATCATCAGCGAATCTCCTCGTCTGTCGATGTCGGTCGGAATTGACGTCTCAGTCGCCGCCAAGGCCCAGGCGGTCAGCCAGAGCGGCGGCCAGCTCAGGGGCGACATTCATCCGGGTGCGCAGCACCTCAGTGGGGATCGGCCTGCCGTGGGCGGCCTCGTACTCGGTGGCCAGACGGCGCGCGTAGCCGAGCAGCGCAGGCGCCGGCACCGGCCCGTTCTTGTCCGGGGAAGCGGGCGAAGAGGGAGCCTGTTCGAGCTGCGGTGGCGCCTCGTTCTCTGGCGCAGCGGCCAGCTGCTCAGGCTCGTCGACGCGCGCAGCATGAACACGCTGCGCAGGTCCTTCTTCTGCCGCAGGCTCTTCGTACGCAGGTACTGCAGGATCACTGCGGACGGCTACCGCGTCAGGGTCGGAATGGCTCGCACGCCGTTCCAACATCGACATAGCGATGAGAAACGCTCCGGCCGGAGTCGCGGCCAGAATCCAACCCCACGCACTCTGAGGGGCTTCCGCCAAGTTGGCCGCCAGGGTCAACACGATCCCGCCAGCCAATACCAGCGCAGGCCATGACAGCAGCCCGCGGCGACGCCGCCCCGTTCGCTTATCCCGCTGGATCTCCCGGGCAGCCATCACGCACAGCAGGTCGATACAGACGGCCACCGCCCACGCCCGCCAGCCGTGCTGGCCATACTTGCGTGCCAGGCTGGAGATGTGATCGAACGATCCGACAGCCGCGATCACCGCAAGGACGGTCACCGGCGCGGAGTCGACCACCATCGAACCGAGCCGGTTCATCGCGCACTCTCCCCGTCCTGGCGACGGAGCGCTTCCCAACGCTGGGCCTGCCGGTAGCTCACGCCGACGCGTTCAGCAGCCTGGGCGATGCTGTGGCCTTGCTCTTCACGTAGCCACGCGTAGTCCTCGCGCCGGCCTGCCGCTTGCTCGGCGTACTTCGCGCGGGACTTGGCCGCGCCGCGTTGCCGTGCCGCCGTGGCAGCACTCGATCGTGCCTTCACGCTGATCTCCCCAATCAGGCATGGATCGGGTAGGGACGTGGCGTGATCAGGGCTCACGCCTGGCCCAGAGTTGCCGTCAGACGGCTAGACCGGCAGATCCTCGAAGTCGGGTTCGGTGAACTCCTCCACCGCCTGCTCCAACTCCGCCGCGTCGGCCACCTCGATCGCCGGTCCGCCAGTCAGTAGCGCCCACGACGGAGCCAGCCCCGCATGCTCTTCAGCCGCGGCTTCGGCTTCCTCCTCAGTGACATGCACCGAGCGCTCCAGATGCCACCTGCTGTCAGCACCCAGCACCACAGCCGTGCCCGGCCGGTCTGGAGAGATCTGCCGAGCAGCCACCACAGCCCGCGAATCCATGTCGCCCAGGCACATCTTGGCCGTCTCGTCATCGTTCACCATGTGGCAGATCCGGCCGGTCAGCTGAGCTCGCAGCGCGGTCACGCCCGGCCCCAGGTCCGAGCCCACGCGCTGCCCGCACACCACCAGGTAGATGCCGAACGCGCGGCCCAGCTGTGCGATACGCAGCAGCCGGGTGGCGACCGCGGCGACCTCTTCCTTCTCCGCCTTCGGATCGGCCATCAGGAAGAGCTCGGCCACCTCATCCACCAGCACGACGATGGGCATCGGCCGTGCCTCGTCCGGCAGCCGCGGGTGCCAGATGTTCTTGACCCGGTACTGGCGGCACAACGCCATCCGAGACGTGATGATCCCGACCAGATCAGCCAGAAGCCGCGCGCACTCGCCACGCTCGGTGGCCAACGCCGACAAGCGTCTCTGATACGGAGTGAACTCGACCCCGCCCTTGAGATCGAAGCCGACCAGAGCCACCGGCTGCGGCGCGAGACCCGCGATCAGAGCGTTGGCCAGATTCGACTTCCCGGACTGCGTAGCGCCCACGTTCAGCCAGTGCGGCACCTTCCGGAAATCGATGATGAACCACTTGCCGGAGTCCAACCGGCCAACCCGCACCCGCAGCAGCCCATCGGCCAGAGACTGACCGCCGGCCACTGTCTCCAGAGGATCGACCATCGTCGCGGCCAGCGTCACCTTGCCCGGCCGCCAGCCGACCAGGCGCACACTGTGCACCCGCCAGGCGTGCGCCAGCTTGTCCAGCACGCGCTCGTAATCATCGGGAGTCTGGCCGTCATGCAGCCGCACCGTCACCCGGAAGCCCGTGGATGTCGGCCGCAACAGCCCCAGACGCGGAGCCCGCTCGACCTCCACCCGCCGCAGACTACGCCGCTGCTTGGTAAGCATCAGGCCCTTCACCTGGGGCACCTCCCCTTGGCGTAGGCGATGGCGTCGAGCACAGCGTCACTTTCGCGGTCGGCCAACCATGCCAGCGCACAGTCAGCCTGCTCCGGCGTCAGCTCCGCCAGCTCCGCGTTGAATCGCCTCCAGAACTCCGCGAGCTCCACGCCTCAGCCCCCCAACCCAGGGAAGCCCGGGAACGTCCACCGCCAGCGACGCCGACGCCTGGACAGACCGCAGCCCGAGGCCACCGCCCGCCAAGTCCCGTACACCCCCAGCGCCTTGACCGGAAACCCGATCACGTACCAGAACGAGGTCGGCGCCCACCGCCGCCACGCCCACAAGCCTGAGCTAGCAGCCAGCAACGCCAGCCCCAGCCAGACCGCGAAGTCGGCCATACTAGACCGGTCTCCTCTCCTCTAACGTGGGTGGACGGAGACCCCGGAGCGGCCCAAGCCGCCAAGCACACGGCCGCTCCGGGACCTCTCGTATTAGGCGGCCTTCTCCGGCGCCGGGCGGATCGCCTCGCAGCGAAACCCCATCCCGGAGCGCCCGTTCATCTGCCAGTAGAAGCAGGTCAGCCCCACCGGCTTGACCTTGCTGCCGACCACGATCTGCGGGAAGTCCGTGGACGGGAACGTCACCGTGATCACCGGGTTGCGCCGGTCGTCGTTCGGCATGGGCAGCAGCGGCAGCGTGTACAGCTCGCGCCCCTCCGCGTCCTTCTTCACCTCACCCGTCGCCCGATCCACGATCTTCGGCTCAGCCTCACCCGCGACCGTGAACGACAGCGACGCGATGTCCACCGGAATGTTGCGCATACGCGCGTCCCCTTTCCGAGACGTAGGCTCTAGTCGCCTACTCGACTAGAGGAGTTGCTTGATACATGTATAGAGGAGTAGAGCAGCGGTGTCAACGACTAGTGCGCAGGAAGTTCGTAGGACAGCAAGAACGCATCCCCAGACATGATCGTGTCGCACACCTCTACCGCCATGCCTTCGAGGTCGTACGCCGTCCGTATGAGACGGAACACAGGAGTACCCGCGGACAGGTTCAGCAGCTTGGCCTCTTCGCGGGTCGGCATGCGCGTGGAGACGTCCTCCACGAACCGCTCCAGGGTGTGTCCTTGATCTTCAATGCGCGCGTAGATGCCGCCCGGCCCGGAGTTCGGTTCCATGATCTGTGTTCCGCGCGCGATCTCCACCGGGATGTACGAGGTCGCAAGCTCGACAGGGTGCCCGTCCCGGAGATACCGCCGACTACGGGCCACCACGGTGGTGTCAGGGGCGATCCGCAGGCGCTCACTGATCTCCTGCGGTGGTTGCATCTCGCTGATGGCGATGTGATCGACTTGCGGCTTGGCTCCCACAGCCTCCGATTCGGCGAGAAACGCAGCCTTCCCGTCCTTACGATGACGTCGGGCGAACCGGTCAGAAGCCAGGCGTTTCACTGGAGGGCGCCGGCGGACGAAGACCCCGCGGCCGTGCTCGGCAACCGCCAGGCCTTCGTTCCGCAGTTCTTGGATGGCCTGGCGTACCGTCATGCGAGCAACACCGTAGTGTTCGATCAGCTCCGCTTCCGAAGGCAGCTTCTCGCCTTCCCTGAGTCGACCATTCTCAATGGCCTGCCGTAGCTGGTCTGCGATCTGGCGGAACACGGCGCGATCGCTGGACGGATCGATCTGGTCAATCAGGATTCCTTCACTGACCACGCCCAGCTCCTTCACTCGTCTGTACATCTACTACCGATACCCTATCCGTGGGAGGTAACTGATGGTCGAGCTCGACCGACGCCACTCGGTGAGCGTCGCTGGCGTGGTCGTCGACGACTCGGGTCGAGCCTTGTTGACGCGCCGGGCGGACAACGGAGAGTGGCAGGCCCCTGGTGGCGTACTCGAGATCGGGGAGACCATCACGGACGGTGTCCGCCGCGAGGTCCAAGAAGAGACTGGCCTGATCGTAGAGCCTTTGGCCCTTACCGGCGTCTACAAGAACATGACCCGCGGCATCGTGGCCCTCGTGTTCCGTTGCAAGGCCGTCGGCGGCCAGCTCGCCACCAACGACGAGGTCACCGCCTTCCACTGGGCATCCGAACCCGAGATTCGAGACATGGTCACCGAGGCGTTCGCCATCCGCATCCTCGATGCTCTCCACGAAGGCACCCCAGCGATTCGGCACCACGACGGAATCAGCCTCATGTGACCTCTGGTTGGCCTGTTACAACTTTCCCTGCGGTTTCAAGCCCGCCGCGGAGCGGCGGGAACCGCATGATCTTGGGGTTAGAGAGCGTCTGGCGTCTGGACACCAGGTAGAGGCCTGAGAAGGTCTCCAAGGAGAGGCCATGGAAGAGCAGCGTCAAGGTACCGGCATAGAACCAGGCCAGCCCATCCGGACCCGTCTCCGTCGTGGGAGGCGTAATCCCCTCGAAGAACAGCTTCAGCGACTCTCCGTCCTACTCTCAGTGCCCGCCGACAGCGCACCGCCGCAGCGACCAACGAACACAACGCCTGGCCCTGCGCGCTCGCTCGCGGCGGGCTGCGGCTCTTCGGCCGGTCCCGCCGCGGCGGCGCGCGTGCCGGCAAGCCGGCACCTCCGGTAGGAGGCGGCAAGAGTCGCCAGGCGCTGCGCCCTCTTCATGCATCTACACCCCCGCCCAACGATCGACGACCCAGGACGAGCAGTCCTCAAGCCTCAACCCGTGACTCAGCCTGGCGGAAACGGGCGGCAGCAGTTGCGGGAAGGAGGGGAAGGCAGAACAAGCGAAGGGCATAAGACCTTGGGGCTCTGCCCCAAACCCCGGCCCTCCTCGGAGATGAGCCAGGCGGCGCCGACCATGGGGAGTGGCTGAGGTCCTGCGCGGTCACCTCCTCGTCGGCCACCCCAAGGGACACCAGACCAGCCGCACCAGGGCAAGCCGCCATGTGCGGGCAGGACAACCAGCGCGCGAGGAAGCTCACCGGGACATGTACACGCGAATGACGGCTTGCCCTGGCACGTCCGGCCCGGTATGGCTACGCCTGCCCGACGAGGAGATGACCACAAATGTACGACTTGCTGTTACTGGTGCTTACGCGTCCCCTTCTGTACTTTCCATAGGAAGTACATATCGGACAATTGCACGGGGCCGAGATCATCATAATATTTGTAGATATGCGTCAGTGATGTAGCTGTTGCAGCAACTCCGGTTGCAATGATAAGCGGAAGTGACCCCATCAGGCCAATTGAAGTGATAGTTGATCCCAGGGCAATGCTTGCGCCCGTCTTCGCAGCGAATGCTCGTCGGCTGGCTCGAAGACGCCTTTCGATGTCAGCAAGTGCAGGCGCAATGTGCTCACGTTCCACCGCGCGAGCCACATCACGTGGGGCCGCTGACCCGCGGTTCTTTAGTTGAGAGCGAATAGCCTCTCTGACTGCATGGCGAAAACTTTCAAAATATGGTTGCTCGTCCTCTCTGAGTTTTAGCAGATCACTTAATGGCATCCCCTCAATTGAGGGGAGTGATAGTTCGAGAGCGACTGCTACTTCGTCCGCTACCTCTTCTCCGTCTAGCCAAGTTGCAGTCATCGCCTTAGCGAGAGGAATTCTGAAGTGTTCTGACGAGTCGTAATCAGACAGAAGTCCATAAGAGCAGTCATGAAACACTTGGTTGATGACGTCTTCCCGACGTGGTCGACGACTCTTGGGGCCAGGCAACACAACTCTCGCTGGCTCGGAAAAAAAATCGTGTATAACTGTGAACCACCACTTATTGGGCGGGTTCCAATAGAACGTGATCTTAGCTTCATCCTTGAGTCGCCCTTTTATCTGATCAATGGTTTCTCTGTCGTAGAGCTTCTCAACCACGAACTCCGCTGTGCTCCCATGCTTTGCTCTGCAGTCCTTGCAGAGGTGAGCCCTCATGCTCTTCCGATCAAAGATGAGGTGCTGATCAAGATTGATGCTGCGCATGTAGAGCAGTAGCTGTACCTGCTCGGACAAGATATGTATGAGGCCATCCATATCTCGCTTTTTGGTGCGATTGAGGCGGCTAAGAAAACTGTCTGCCCTATAGCCTTCTACGAGGATGTGGTCGAAGTAAGTCAAGATCCTTGGGTAGCTGAACTCTATCTCCTCCTGCTTGCACTCGAAATCCAGGCATCCCATGTTAGCCGAGAGGTCGATTCCCCGACCGGCCATGATTGTAGCCTCGGGCATTTCTTTATCTGATGGATGCGTTGGTTCCTCTTTGGCGAGCTCTGCAAGTCTTGCTATAGGTCCAGGGTATCGGAATAGGTCGCCAACTCTAGCGTGTTCGCGAATATCATATTCATCGATCCATCTGTATAGCCAATAGTCCCCGGCTTTGGGAATTTCCATATGTTCGCCCCATATTTGGTAGGCTCGTTGGTTGCAGAGTATGTAGCGTAACGCCGAACTAGACGTGTGGGCCAGCAAGTAAGGGCTATGTTGCTAATCAGATATCGGGTCGGACTCTGTCGTGAAGCAAAGGCGACGTCCAGCGGCCGACAGGCTTAACTGATCAACAATGGTTCTAGGGCGGTGACCTGCAGGCTTTCGAGTTGGAAGTGTCACCACCGCCTCTCTGGCTCATGCGTAGTGGGAATGCCTACACCCCGTCTGGAGATCAATCGAGTGATCTCGCAGCCCTCCTGACTCATGAGGCCAGGCCGGACGGCCTGAGTGTCGAACTGAGTGACAACGACCTAGCATCACCGCATGTGCACATGGACGACAGTGGACACCATGTAGCCTTACCCAGGTGTCAGCCACACGGTGGACAGGCGCTCGACTTCGTTTGCAAGCAGGAAGTCAGGAGTTCGAATCTCCTAGGCTCCACTGCACTTCGAAGGCCACTTCCTATGATCGGGAAGTGGCCGTTTCGATCTTGTACAGCTGCGAAGTACAGCTACAGCATCAACTTGCCTCGTCACGCTCGCTCTGCTCCTGTGGGATGGGGAAGCCGTAGCGCTGCGAGATCTCCTTGAGAGCCTCGACGCAGGCTGACTGCACCGGCTGGTAGTCCGCATACCGGAGCTTCACGCTCGCGTACGGCTCGTTCGGACACGGACCCCGTCCCTCAGTCATCCCGTGCCAGCCGCAGAGGCCTTTGTATCCCTCTGTGTCTGGGTTGTGGTTCTCTCGCTCGTAGGGCTTCACCCAAATCACGACATGCGCCATGACCGCTGACCTTACGAGCGCCAAGCAACAGACGGGTTCAGATTCGCTGGAGTAGATGTCCCCAATCGCTCGCACACGAAGACGCCAGCGTGCCCGGCGATGATTTCCCGCATGTTGGAAGAGAAGCTCGACGCGCTCTCGCGGATGATGGCCGAGCACATGGGCATGCCATTCCCGCCTGGCTTCCGCGGCCTCGACATCGAGGACCAGGACATGGTGATACTCGACGCAGACGCCTATGGCTTCGCCGCAGGCGTCCTTGAAGGCCCGATCAGCGCACAGCACCGTTCTGGCCTGACACGGCTGCTCACGGCCTGCGAGAAGATCCTTCCGGTGATCGACGACCAGTATGCGACCAAGTACTTCGAACATGTGCGCGACATGGCCGCATTGGCCGCCGAGATCGAGAGTCTGCGCGCCAAGTAGTTTGCGGTCACGGCACTAGGAAAGGCCATCCCTCGGAAGGAATGGCCTTCTGTGATTCATCGTGTTCTAGCGTTCTAGATGATCTCCCAGGCGCTTGAGTGCCTTCGCGTCTCCTCCGAGGACACTTCGCTGTAGATGTTCATGGTCACCGCGATCTGTGAATGACGAAGGATCTGCATGGCGACGCGAGGGTGGACGTCGAGGGCGACGAGCAAGGATGCGCAGGTCTTGCGAGTTGCGTGGACGTGGACCTTGCGGACTCCGGCCTTGGCACAGGCATTCGCGAAGCTGCGCCGGAAGTTGGACGGCTCGATAGGCCGGCCACTGGCGGTGGTGAAGACGAGCCTGGTGTCCTGCCAGGCGTCTCCAGCCGCTTCCCGGGCGGTGTCGCGTGCTCGTCGACGGGCGCGGAGGGCCGTCGTGACGACCTCTGGGAACGGCAGCGTGGCGTCGGACGCGTCCGTCTTCGTCTGGCGGTGCAGCAGCTTTCCCCCGACGCGCTGGAGCTGCCAGCCGATCGTCATCTCGGCCTGGTCGAGATCGACGTCTTCCCAGCGCAGTCCGAGCGTCTCACCCAGGCGCAGCCCGAGGACGAGCACCAGGACGTAGGCCGAGTACATCGGGTCCTCGTTCTTGCGCGCCGACTCCAGGAAGGCCCGTGCCTCCTCGACGGACCAGGGCGTGACCTTGCGCTTGCGAGGGACCGGCATCTTGACGTTGGCGGCGACGTTGCGGGTTAGCGTCTCCTCCCGCACCGCGTTGCTGAGCGCGGCCCGCAGCGTCATGTAGGCGTCGTGAACGGTCCACTCCGAGGGCAGCGACCGGCAGCACTTACCGACTGCGCAGCAGTGCCGACGCCGCTTCGGGTTGCTGTGACTCTCGGGCCGGGCAGCGTCCTTGCCCTGGTCACAGCAGAGGCAGGACCGGCGCAGCTTGTTCAACCAGGCTTGGACGTCCCGAACGGTCAGCTTGTCGAGCCGCTTGGAGCCGAGCGCCGGCGTGATGTAGAGCCGGGAGAACATCTCGTAGTTCGCCACCGTCTTGGGCGCGATGACGTAGATTTGCGCAGCACCTTCGGACAGCTTATAGGAAAGATAGCTGCAAGCCACTGGTGGGACATTGAAAGGGTGGCATCTGAGTTCTATACAGTGGAAATTGGAGCTCCTGTTAACTGTCCAGATGAGTGGACAGTGGATGCCTTGAAACTCGCATGTCTGCTACGACTAGCAGATGCTGCACATTTGGACGCTCGGCGGGCACCCGGATTTTGAGAGCCGTTCGACGGCCTGGCTATTTTGCCGATCAACAT
>NZ_JAATEP010000106.1:0-16415 GCF_012034275.1 Nonomuraea composti
GAGCGTGTTCACCGCCGTGGCGCTCGCGCTCGGGCTGTGCCTGGCGCTGGGTGCCTGGAACGGGTTCCTGGTCGCGGGCATCGGCATCCAGCCGATCATCGCCACCCTCATCCTCATGGTGGCCGGGCGCGGCCTGGCCCAGCTCATCACCGACGGGCAGATCATCACCGTCAACAGCCCGGCCTACAAGCTGATCGGCGGCGGCTACTGGCTCACGCTCCCGTTCGGCATCCTCGTCGTGGCCGCCATCTGGGCCGTCACCGCGTTCCTCACCCGGCGCCTCGCCCTCGGCCTCGTCATCGAGGCGGTCGGCGGCAACCCCGTGGCCAGCCGCCTGGCCGGCATCGACGCCCGCCGCGTGACCGTGATGGCCTACACCGCCTGCGCCCTGTGCGCCGGCATCGCCGGCCTCATGATCAGCTCGAACGTCTCCAGCGCCGACGGCAACAATGCCGGCCTGTGGATCGAGCTCGACGCCATCCTCGCCGTCGTCATCGGGGGCACCTCGCTGACCGGCGGCCGCTTCTCCCTCACCGGCACCGTGCTCGGCGCCCTGATCATCCAGACGCTCACCACGACCATCTACTCCATCGGCGTGCCGCCGGAGACGACGCTGCTGTTCAAGGCGCTCGTGGTGACGACCGTCTGCCTGCTGCAGTCTCCCGCCTTCCGCGCGAAGGTCTTCCACCGCCGGCCCAGGCCCGCGCCGAAGGCGGCGGCCGGCGAGAAGGTGAAGGTCACCGCATGACCACCCTGCCGGGCCTGACCCGGCCGCTCCCCCGCGCGTACGTTCCCGTGCTGGTCACCGCCGGCCTGTTCGCGGCCATGTTCGTGGCCGGCGGCGTCCGCTACGAGGGCTTCGCCACCGGCCAGGTCATCCTGAACGTCTTCATCGACAACGGCTTCCTGCTCGTCGTCGCGGTCGGCCTGACCTTCGTCATCCTCACCGGCGGCATCGACCTGTCCGTGGGCGCGGTCGTCGCGCTCTCGACCATGGTCTCCGCCAGCCTGCTGCAGGCCGGCTGGCCGTGGTGGGCGGTCATCGCCCTCGTGCTCGCCATGGGCGTCGCGCTGGGCGGCGGCATGGGCGCCATCATCCACTTCTTCGGCATCCAGCCGTTCATCGTCACGCTGGCCGGCATGTTCCTGGCGCGCGGCCTGTGCTACACGATCGGCACCGACTCGATCCCCATCACGGACCCGGCGTTCACGGCGTTCGCGCAGACCAGGATCGACCTGTTCGCCGACCTGTGGATCTCCCCCAGCGTGCTCATCGCGGTCGCGGTCGTGCTGGTGGCGGCGTACGTGCTGCACTACACCCGCTTCGGCCGCGCGGTCTACGCGACCGGCGGCAGCGAGCAGTCGGCGCTGCTCATGGGCCTGCCCGTGGCCCGCACGAAGATCACCGTCTATACGGTCAGCGGCCTGTGCTCCGCTCTCGGGGGCGTCCTGCTGGCGTTCTACATGCTGTCGGGGTACGGCCTGCACGCCGTCGGCATGGAGCTGGACGCGATCGCGGCGGTCGTCATCGGCGGCACCCTGCTCACCGGCGGCAGCGGCTACCTGCTCGGCACCGTCCTCGGCGTGCTGGTGCTCGGCCTCATCCAGACCGTCATCAGCTTCGAGGGCACGCTCAGCTCCTGGTGGACGAAGATCTTCATCGGCGCGCTGCTGCTCGTCTTCATCCTCCTGCAACGGTTGATGTCCAGACGCGGGGCGTGAGGCGGTGAGCCGGCGCTGATCACCGCGGGCGGCGCGTGGCTAGACTGCCGCCATGGCCACGGAGTCGTCCCCTCTCACCATCGCCCAGCTCGCCGAGCTGGCCGGCGTGTCCACCGCGACGGTCTCCAAGGTCGTGAACGGCCGCTCCGAGGTCTCCTCCGAGACCCGCGCCGCCGTGGAGGAGCTGATCCGCCGGCACGGCTACCGCCGCCAGCGCCGCCGCTCCACCCCGACCGCCCTGGTCGAGCTGGTCTTCCACGCCCTGGAAGGCGACTACCCCGTGGAGATCACCAAGGGGGTGGCGCAGGTCGCCCACGAGCACGACCTCACGGTCGGGATCTCGGACCTGCGCCGCGACCGCAGCGCCGCCGACGCCTGGCTGGACGTCGTGCTGCGGCGGCGCCCGAGCGGCGTGATCGCGGTGTTCGAGGGGCTGACCGAGGCGCAGCGCGAGCAGCTCGCCCGCAGCGAGATCCCGCTGGTGCTGCTCGACCCGGCCGACGTCCCGGCACGGGACCTGCCGTCGGTCGGCGCCGGCAACTGGAACGGCGGGCTCATCGCCACCCGCCACCTGCTGGAGCTGGGGCACCGGCGCATCGGCATCGTCACCGGGCCCGACGCGGCGGTGTCCAGCCGGGCCCGGCTCGACGGCTACCGCACCGCCCTCGACATGGCCGGCGTCCCGGCCGATCCGGAGCTGATCGGCCGGGGCGACTTCTTCATCGAGGGCGGCCTGGCCCAGGCGGAGCGCCTGCTACGCCTGCCTGACCGCCCCACGGCGATCTTCGCCGCGAACGACGGCCAGGCGATCGGCGTCTACCACGCCGCCCACCGGCTCGGCCTGCGTGTCCCGGACGACCTGAGCGTGGTCGGCTTCGACGACATGCCGTCGGTGCGCTGGCACCTACCGCCGCTGACCACCGTCCGCCAGCCGCTCACCGAGATGGCCGCCGCGGCCACCCGGATGCTGCTGCAGCTCGCCAACGGCGAGCGGCTCGCGCGCAGCCGCGTCGAGCTGGCCACGGAGCTGGTCGTCCGCGAGAGCACCGCACCTCCTCCCACTACGGCCGGGTGAGCGTCAGGAACGGGTCCACTTCTGGTTGGCGCCGCCGTTGCACGTCCAGATCTGCACCTTGGTGCCGTTGGCGGTGCCGGCGCCGTTGACGTCGAGGCACTTGTTCGCGCCGACGGCGGTGATCGTGCCGTCGGAGTTCAGGCGCCACTTCTGGTTGTTCTGGCCGTTGCAGTCCCAGACGAGCACGGCGGTGCCGTCGGCCGTTCCGGCGCCGTTCACGTCCAGGCACCGGCCGGCGGCGGTGCGCAGCTCGCTCGCGGCGGTCGCGGTCCACTGCTGGCTCGCCTGCCCGTTGCAGTCCCAGATCTGCGCCTGCGCGGCGTTGCTCGCGTCCAGGCAGCGGCCCGAACCGACGCCCTTGATCACGCTCGTGTCGCCGGGCGGCGTGCCGTCGCCCTGCCCGACGCCGTCGCCGTTGAAGGTGATGGCGTCCACGTCGAACGCGTTCGCGGACGGCGCCTTGAACACGACGTGCACGTTGTGGGTGCCGCCGGGATCGGTGACGGGCACCGCGGGCAGCGACACGTAGGAGTTCCAGCCCCCGGTCGCCGGGACGGAGGCGGAGGCGAGCAGGGCGCCCGTCGGCGAGTCGGCGCGCAGCTCGATGGAGGCCCCGGTGCTGGACGGCGCCGAGACGCGGAAGGACACCGTGTCGATGCCGGACAGGCTGATCGGGCTGAAGGAGATCCAGTCGTTGTTGGAGATGTCGCCGATGCGCCGGCCGCCCTCGGCGCCCGACTCCTCGACGACGCGGATGCCGGACGAGCCGGTGAAGTGCTCGGCCTGCTTGTGCTTGGGCTGCAGGGTGATGCCGGCGGTGCCCTTCAGCCCGCCCCGGTCGGTGTAGTCGGCCGACAGGACGTAGTAGACGTTGGAGAACTCGTCGTGGCCGGACGCGGTGGTCGTGACCGTGCCGGAGCAGCCGGTGTACTGGCCGGTGTCGTGGGCGTGCTGGTCGTGGCCGAGCGCCGTGACGACGTTGACCTTGGTGCAGTCGGCGGCCCCGTCCTCGGCGTCGGTGACGCCGACGGTGTAGTCCACGTCGTCGCCGAAGTCGATGAAGCCGCCGTCGGGCGGTGCCGAGAACGTGACCTTGGGCCGGGTGTTGCCGACCACGACGGGCACGGTGACGCTGCCCGTCTTGCCGCCGGAGTCCCGTACGGTGAGCTTGGCCTGGTAGGTGCCGTTGGCGGTGTAGGTGTGGGAGGGGTTGGCGCTGGTGGAGGTGGCGCCGTCGCCGAAGTCCCACGCGTAGGTGATCGCGTCGCCGTCGGGGTCGGCCGAGCCGGCCGAGGAGAACGCCACCGTCAGCGGCGCCGCGCCCGAGTCGGGGCTGGCGCTCGCCTTGGCCAGGGGCGCGCGGTTGCCGGCCACGTAGTCGATGCGGTAGATGCTGTCGTCGGTGTTGGCGTGGCCGAAGCCGTTGCCCCAGTCGGCCATGTAGAGAGCGCCGTCCGGGCCGAACTTCATGTCGATCGGCGCCCTCGGGGCGAGCTGCGCCACGAACGGGTTGATCTTCAGCAGGCCGCCCGAGGAGTCGAGGCGGAACTCCTTGACGAAGTTGCGGCTCCACTCGTAGAAGAAGGCCGCGCCGTCGAAGTACTCGGGGAACCTGCGGTCGGAGGCGCCGGCCGCGTCGTAGCGGTAGAACGGGCCGCCCATCGGCGCGGCGCCGCCGCAGCAGTTGATCTCGGGGAACTCGGCCGAGGCGTGGTAGTTGTACCAGACGGTCGCCGGCTGGGCGGCGGGCAGGCTGGTCAGGCCCGTGTTGTTGGGCGAGTTGTTGACCGGCGCGGAGCAGTTGAACTTCGCGCCGGAGGTGTTGGTGGCGAAGTTGAAGTCGTTGAACGGGATGTTGTTGCCGGTGCAGTACGGCCAGCCGTAGAAGCCGGGCTGCTTGATCAGGTTCCACTCGACGGTGCCCTCGGGGCCCCGGTTGGCGTTCGCCGAGCCCGCGTCGGGGCCGTAGTCGCCCACCGAGATCCAGCCCGTCGTCTTGTCCACGGAGAAGCGGAACGGGTTGCGGAAGCCCATCGCGTAGATCTCCGGCCGGGTCTTGGCGGTGCCGGGCGCGAACATGTTGCCGGACGGGATCGTGTAGGTGCCGTCCGCTTCGGGGTGGATGCGCAGGATCTTGCCGCGCAGGTCGTTGGTGTTGGCCGAGGAGCGCTGGGCGTCGTAGTGCTCGCGGCCCTGCCGCTCGTCGATGGGGGCGTAGCCGCTGGAGCCGTTCGGATTGGTGTCGTCACCCGGGCCGATGTAGAGGTTGCCGCCCGGGCCGAACGCGAGGTAGCCGCCGGTGTGCCCGGGCTCGTCCACGTTGCGGTACGCCGGCACCTCGATGATCTTCTTCTCGCTGGACAGGTCGAGGCTGGTGCCGTTGAAGGTGAACCGGGACACCCGGTTCACCTCGCCGCCGTTGAGGGGCGAGTAGTTGAGGTAGATCCAGCCGTTGGTGGCGAAGTTCGGGTCCAGCGCCAGGCCGATGCCGCCGTCCTCGCCGCCGTCGTAGACGGACAGGGTGCCGATGACGCGCGTGCCGCCGCCGCCGGCGGGGATCAGGTTCACCTTGCCGGAGCGGGAGATGTAGAAGACGCGGCCGTCGGCGGCCACGTCCAGCTCCATCGGCTGGTCGGGCGCGCCGTCGAGGGTCACCTTCTGGAAGCGGGAGGTGACGGTGCCGCCGCAGTCGCCCGCCGCCGCGCCCGCGGCCCACTGCACGGCGCCGAGCAGGTGCTGCTTGAACAGCGGCTCGGAATAGGAGGAGGCGTTGTGGCCCATCGCGGTGGCCCACACGCGCGCGCCCTCCGGGTTGTGGCACCAGGAGATCGGGTGGTCGGCGCCCATCTTGTTGGGGCCCGCGTCGTAGGTGGTCTCGTCCGCGGTCACCAGCACGTGCACCGAGCCGCGCATGTTCTTGTCGAAGTTGTACCACTCCTCGGTGCGTACCCACCGGTCCGGCAGCCCCTTCGTGGAGGGGTGCACCTTGTCGGCCACCTTGGCGGTGCCCTGGAGGATGGACGAGTGCGCGGTCATGTGGGCGCCGGCCAGGACGACCTGGTCCCACCAGGGGAACTGCGACTCGATGTTCATGTCGGTGGCGTTGTGCACGGCGACGACGCCGCGCCCGCTGCGCACGTAGGACTGGAAGGCCTGGCGCTGGGCGTCGTTGTCCCAGACCATGCCGCTGGTCTGGAACATGATCACGGCGTCGTAGGTGCTCATGGCCGCGCTGGTGAAGACGCTGGAGTCCTCGCTGCGGTCGAGCTGGAAGTTGTTGTCGGCCGCGAGCTGCTGGAACATCGTGACGCCGGCGGCGATGGAGTCGTGCCGGTAGGCGCCGCTGGCCGTCTCGGAGAACAGCAGCACCTTGAACGCCGGCGCGGCCGCGTGCGCCACCTGCGGCGACACGGACATCAGCAGGCCCAATAAGGCGGCGGCCAGGGCGGGGAACAGGCGTGATCTTCGCATGAGGGGGTCTCCTGGGGAGGGCGGGCGAATCAGAGCGTGCGCAGGTAGGTGAGGCCGGCGACGGCCAGCGCGTCCTGGCTCGGCGCGAGGGGCCGCCAGACGGAGGCGGCGGTGGCGATGCTGCGGTTGTGCGCGGTGAACGACTCGATGACGAGCGGCCCTTGATAACCGCTCTCGCGCAGCGCCTGGGTGAAGCCGGGCCAGTCGAAGCGGTCGGCGCCCGGCGTGCCGCGGTCGGTGCCGCACGCCTGCACGTGCGCGACGCGGCCGGCCGCGGCCCGGACCGCCTGGGCGGGGTCCTTCTCCTCGATGTTCATGTGGTAGACGTCGAGCGCCAGGTGGCAGTCGCCGGGCAGCGCGTCGAGGGCCTGCTCGACGGTGTTGAGCAGGCTGGTCTCGTACCGGTTGAGCGGCTCGACCGCGAGCGTGATCCCGCGCTCGGCCGCGTGGTCCAGCACGGGCCGCAGGTTCTCGCGCAGTTCGGCGTAGGCCGCGCGGCGCTCGTCCGGCGACAGCCGCCAGGTGCGGCCGACCGACGCGTACGCGGGGCCGGCGATCACCGGGGAGCCGACGGTCACCGCCACCTCGACGCAGTGCCGCAGGTAGTCCTGGGTGTCGCGGACCGTCTGCGGGGAGGCGGCCACGAGCTCGCGGCCGGGCGGCATGACCAGCACCACGGACGCGGACAGCTCGTACTCGGCCAGCAGCGCCGCGGCCTTGTCCGGGCTCCAGTCGCCGGGCTGCTCGACGGGCAGCTCGACGACGTCGAACCCCCATCCGGCGATGCGGGGCACCAGCCGCGCCAGGTCGTCGTCGGTCAGCGGGGAGACCCAGACCCAGGTGTTCACTCCGATGGAGAACATGGCGTCCTTCTTCGTCGTCATGCCGGGAGGAGCGTGCATCAGCCCTTCGTCCCGCCCCACGCCTCGGGGAAGCCGGGCAGGTCCTCGCAGCCGCACAGCGCGTAGTGCAGCGGCGGCATGCCGGGCTTGAGGTAGGCCGACAGGTTCTCGCTGGTGACCTTCGGCTGCGGCAGGTTCCACGTCTCGGGCACCTGCTCGCCCTTGAGGATCTTCAGGGCGGCGATGATCGGGGTGCGCCACTGGTAGGTCGGGTAGGTCGGCGCGATCGCGGTGAGGCCGGCGTCCTTCCACTTCTGCAGGAAGTCCTGCTGGTCCTCGCCGTTGATCGGCGGCACCGGCAGGCCGGCGTCCTCGAACGCCTCGATCGCGGCGACGGCGGTGGCGCCGGCGTCCATCCAGACGCCGTCGATTTTGCCGTAGCGCTGAAGGTAGTCGCTGACGATGCTCTTGGTCTTGGCGGCGTCGCCGTCGGTGAACTCCACCCCGACCACCTGGACCTTGCTCTTGTCGAAGACCACCTTGGCCGCCGACCAGCGGGTCTCCAGCACGTCCACGCCCGGCAGGATGCGCAGCGCCAGCACCTTCCCGCCGGCCGGCACCTTCGCGGCCAGGAACTCGGCGGCGTCGGCGCCGAAGGCGTAGCCGCCGATGGGCTTGATGAACGTCACCGGGCAGTCGGTCTGCACGCCCCGGTCGAACACGATGACGGGCACCTTCTCACACGCGGCCGTCACGGCGGGGGTGAGCGTCGCCGTGGTGTTCGGCGAGACGATCAGCGCGTCGCAGCCCTTGGCCTGCAGCTCGGCGAGGTCGGAGATCTGCTTGTCGTCCTTGCCGCCGGCCTCCAGCGCGGTGAACTCGGCGATCTCCTTGTGCAGGCCCACCTCGGCCTGCATGGTCTTCCAGCCGACCTGGCGCCACGGGTTGTCGACCGCCGCGTTGGAGAAGCACAGGTGGTACGGGCCGTCCTTCTTGTACGTCGCCGTGTCGATCATCTTCGGGGCGATGGCCTGCTCCCAGGGCTTGTTCGCGGGCCCTTCGGGGGTCTGGGAGCGCATGGCGAGCTGGGCGTCGAAGTCGGCCTGGACGAAGAACTTCGACTGCGCGCCCGTGCCGGAGCCCTGGGTGCTCGCCCCGGTCGTGGGCTCGGGCCGATCGGTGGTGCAGCCGGCGACGACGAGCGCGGCGATGACGGCGGCGGCTGCGGCTTTACGACGCGGCATGGGCGTCTCCTGTTCGGGGGGTGTGCTTCCTCCAGGGGAGCCGGACGGCTCCCGCCGCGACCGCGGCGATGATGATGACGCCCTGCACGGTGAACTCCAGCGCCCCGGAGATCCCGTACAGGTTGAGCAGGGTGAACAGCGCCTCCAGCGTGAAGGCGCCGAGCATGGCGGCGGCCACGGAGCCGCGCCCGCCGCCGAGCGCCACGCCGCCGAGGACGACCGCGGTGATGGCGGAGAACTCCAGCCCCTGCCCCACCTGCGCCGACACCCCGGCGAACCCGCCGAGCAGGATCGCCGCGACGGCCGCGGACAGGCCCGAGAGCATGAAGGCGAAGATCTTGACCCGGTCGACGCGGACGCCGGACAGCGCGGCGGCCCGCTCGTTGTCGCCGGTGGCGACGAGGGTCCTGCCGAAGTCGGCGCGCATGAGCCGGATCGCCGCCGCGCCGGCGGCCAGCAGGATCAGCACCGACCACGGCAGCGGCCCGAGCGCGCCGCGGCCGAACGTCCGGAAGCCTTCCGACAGCGCGCCGCGCGGCGCGCCGCCGGTCCACAGGAAGACCGCTCCGGACAGGACGAGCAGCATGCCGAGCGTGACGATGAACGACGGCACCCGCAGCTTGGTGGTGGCCACGCCGTTGACCAGCCCGACGAGCGGCCCGGCGGCGAGCAGCAGGGCGAGCACCGGCCAGGTGGCGGGTTCGTGACCGTCGATGAGCCGCGCGGCGATCACCACTTCGGCCGTCACCAGTGAGCCGACCGACAGGTCGAACTCGCCGGACACGACGACGAAGTACTGCCCGGCGGCGAGGATCACCAGCGGCGCGGCCCGCTTCATGAACGCCAGGAACCCGGCGGGCTCCAGGAAGTGCGGGTTGGCGACCGCGATCGCGGCCAGCAGCACCACGAGGACGGCGAGGATGGGCAGTGCTCGTCTCATGCCGGTCTCCTGCTCCCGCGCCGCGCGTACACGGCGACCGCGACGACGATCACCACGCCGCGCACGACGTCCTTGGCGAAGGAGTCGACCGCCAGCTCGTTGAACACGCTGTCCAGGACGGCCAGCAGCAGGACGCCGCCCACCGTCCCGGCGACGCCTCCCTTGCCGCCGGCCAGCGCGGTGCCGCCGAGCACGACCGCGGCGATGGACTCCAGGTCGTAGCCGCCGTCGGTGCCGACCGTGGGCGCGCCCGCGCCGAGCCGGGCGGCCAGCAGCAGGCCCGCGACGCCGGCGCAGATGGAGCAGAGCACGTGCGTGAGCACGAGGACGCGGCCCGTGCGGATCCCGGACAGCCGGGCGACCTCCTCGTCGCCGCCCACCGCGTAGATGTGGTGGCCCAGCCGGGTCCTGCTCAGCAGGAGCCAGGCCGCGACGGCCACGACCGCCCACAACATCGCGGAGACGGGGATCGGGCCGGCGCGGGAGTAGCCGAGGAGCTGGAACGACTCGGGCACCTTGCCCGCCGGGCCGTCGTAGAGGTGGTCCACGACGCCCTTGATGATCAGGGCGACGCCGAGGGTGGCGATGAAGGCGTGCACGCGCAGCCGGGTGATGACCAGCCCGTTGACCAGCCCCACCAGGGCGCTGACGGCCAGCACGGCGGCGACCGCCGGCCCGATGCTCCCGTCCCTGCCCGCCATGATCTCGGCCGCGACCAGGGAGGACAGGCTGATCAGGTACGCCACCGACAGGTCGAGCGAGCCGGCGAGGATCGCCAGCGTCTGCCCGACGGCCACGATGCCGAGGGCGGCGGAGCGCTGCTGGATCCCGACGACGCTCTCCAGCGTGAGGAGCCGGCCGCCGTCGAGCGCGACGAGCAACCAGCCGATCGCGGTCAGGGCGAGCAGCGCGAGGAACACCATGGACGTGGGCTCGCGCAGGCGCGCCGCCAGGCGGCCGTTGGCGGGGGCGCGGGCGGGCCGGGTGAGCAGGTTCATTCAGCCTCTCCCGCCGCCAGGCGCATGACGGCCTCCTCGGTGGGCCCGGCGGGCAGCGTGCCCGCGATGCGGCCGTCACGCAGGACCACGACGCGGTCGCTCATGCCGATGAGCTCGGGCAGCTCGGAGGAGACCATCAGGATGGCCGTGCCGTCGTCGGCCAGCTCGCGCATCAGGGCGTGGATCGCGGCCTTGGCGCCGACGTCCACTCCCCTGGTCGGCTCGTCGAACAGCAGCACGCGGGGCGCCATCGTCAGCCACTTGACGAGCACGACCTTCTGCTGGTTGCCGCCGGACAGGTAGCGGACCTCCTGCTCCTGGCGCGCCGGGGAGAGGCGGACCCGTCCGAACAGCTCGGCGAGACCGTCGCGGGCCCTGCGGATCTTTCCGCCGCCGGCTCGGGCGCCCGCCGCGCGGGCGGCGAGCAGGGCGTTGTCGCGCACGGACTGGCGCAACGCGAGCCCTTCGGCCTTGCGGTCCTCGGTCACGAGGCCGATGCCCAGGGCCATGCCCTCGCGGACCGAGCGCGGGCGCGCCGGCAGCATCTCACCCGTGGTGAACGGCTCCGCGCCGAAGATCGCCTTGGCGAGCTCCGAGCGGCCGGATCCTTGCAGGCCGGCGACGCCGACGATCTCCCCCGCCCGCAGCTCCAGATCGATGTCCCGCAGCCGGTGGTTGCCGGCGCCGCGCAGCCGCAGCCGGGTCTCGCCCGCAGCCGCCGAGCGGGGCGGATAGGTGGCGCCGAGGTCGCGGCCCACCATCAGCCGGATCAGCTCGCCGGGGGTGACCGCGCCGATCGGGAACGTGGTGACGCGCGCGCCGTCCTTGAGCACGGTGACCCGGCCGGCGAGGTCGAACACCTCGCGTAATCGGTGGGAGATGTACACGACGGCGACGCCTCGCTCCCGCAGCCGCCCGACCAGCCGGTACAGCACCTCGACCTCGTGCTCGGCGAGCGCGGCGGTGGGCTCGTCCATGACGACGAGCCGCGCGTTCACCGCCAGCGCCTTGACGATCTCGACGATCTGCTGCTGCGCCACGGGCAGGCGCTTGACGGTGTCGCGCGGCCCGAACGGCTCCTCGCCCAGCTCGGCGAGGAGCCGCGCGGTGGCCTGCTCCATGGCGGCCCGATCGACCAGCCCGCGCCGGACGGGCTCGCGGCCGAGGAACACGTTCTCGGCGACGGTGCGCTCGGGCAGCAGGTTGAACTCCTGGTGGATGATCGCGATGCCGGAGCGCTGCGCGTCGAGGGGGTGGCCGAAGGAGACGGGCCGGCCGTCGATGGCGATCGTGCCCGCGTCCGGCCGGTGCACCCCGCACATGATCTTCATGAGGGTGGACTTGCCGGCGCCGTTCTCGCCCACGACGGCGTGGACCTCGCCGGCCGTCACGTCGAGGTCCACCCCCGTCAGCACCGGCACGCCCAGGAAGCTCTTGCCGATGCCGCGCATGCTCAGCATCGCCCGCCTCAGCCCCGGGTCCAGCGCTGGCCGGCGCTCGCGGTGCAGGTCCAGATGCGGGCCTTGGTGCCGTTGGCGGTGCCGCCGACGTCCAGGCACTTGTTCGCCCCGACGGCGGTGATCGTGCCGTCGGAGTTCAGGCGCCACTTCTGGTTGTTCTGGCCGTTGCAGCTCCAGATGATGACGGCGGTGCCGTCGGCCGTGCCGGCGCCGTTGACGTCCAGGCACTTGCTGCCGTAGACGCGCAGCTCACCCGCGCTGGTCGAGGTCCACTGCTGGTTCGCCTGACCGTTGCAGTCCCAGATCTGCGCCAGCGCGCCGTTGGCCTGCGAGGCGCCGCTGACGTCCAGGCAGCGGCCGGAACCGACACCCTTGAGCGGGCCCGTGCCGCCGCCCGGCGTGCCGGTCAGCTCCTTGACGCGGACGTTGCGGAAGGACACCACGTCGCCGGAGCCGTGATTCTGCAGGCCGAGGTAGCCCTGCTGGAGGGAGCGGGCCGGGTCCGTGTTGGTGAAGTCGTTGATCTTGGTGCCGTTCAGGAACACCTGCAGCCGCTCGCCCTCCACCAGCAGCTCGAAGGTGTTCCACTGGCCCGGCGGGTTCAGCGCCGCGTCGCGGGCGGCGATGTCGGCGGCCTTGACCCCGTAGATCGCCCCGGTCGTCTTGTCCGTGCTGTCGGTCGCGTCGATCTGCACCTCGTAACCGGTGTCGAGGGCCGCCTGGGGGTCGCTGGTGGCGGGGAAGCCGACGATCACGCCGGAGTTGGAGTCGCCGGTCATCCTCCAGTCGAGCTTGAGCGAGTAGGAGCGCAGCTCCTTGGCGCTGTACCACAGCATGCCCATGCCGCCCTGGGAGGTCAGCGTGGCGTCGCTGTTGGCGAACGACCCCGGCCCCGCCTGCGACCAGCCCGCGGTCGAGCCGTTGTACAACGCCGTGTACCCGGTCTCCGGGCGGCAGTCGGCGTTGACGGCCTTGGCCGCGTACCGGATGCCGCCGAGCAGCAGCGCGCGGAAGCTCGCATCGGCGTACGACTCCTGGGTGTGCCCCAGCCCCGTGTAGAACGAGCGGCCGGACGACTGCGGGTGGCACCAGGTGATCGGGTGGTCACCCATGCCGCCGCCGCTGTAGCTGCCCTCGTCGAGGCTCTGCAGCACGCGCACGTTCGGGCGCGGGTTGGTGCGGTAGTTGTACCACTCGTCGGTGCGCGACCAGGTCGCCCCGAGGTGCGCGGTGGCGGCGTGCGCCCGGTCCTCGGTGCGTACGGTGGCCTGCTGGATCGCCGGGTGGTTGTTGAACCAGGCGCCCATGAGCTGCCCGTAGTAGGGCCAGTTGTACTCGGTGTCGGCGGCGGCGTGCACGCCCACGTAACCGCCGCCGCCGTCCACGTACGCCTGGAAGGCGGCCTGCTGGGTGTCGTTGAGCACGTCGCCGGTCGTGCTGAGGAACACCACCGCCCGGTACTGGGCCAGGTTGGCCGCGGTGAAGGCGTTCCCGTCCTCGGTGGCGTCGACGGTGAAGTCGCCGGTGGCGCCCAGCTCGCGGATGGCCTGGATGCCGGCGGGGATCGAGTCGTGCCGGAACCCGGCCGTCTTGGAGAACACGAGCACCTTGAAGGCGGCGGCCTGAGCGGGGACGGCGGGGATCAGCATCGCGGCGGCGATGAGGGCCGCCACGGTCGCCGCCAGGCGTCTCAGTGCGGTGGGGGTCGGAGGTCGCAGCATGGGGGTCCCTTTCATACGCGGGTCCAGCGCTGGCCGGTGCCTGCGGTGCAGGTCCAGATGCGGGCCTTGGTGCCGTTGGCGGTGGCGCCGACGTCCAGGCACTTGTTCGCGCCGACGGCGGTGATCGTGCCGTCGCTGTTCAGGCGCCACTTCTGGTTGTTCTGGCCGTTGCAGTCCCAGATGATGACGGCGGTGCCGTCGGCCGTGCCGGCGCCGTTGACGTCCAGGCACTTGGAGCCGTAGACGCGCAGCTCACCCGCGCTGGTCGAGGTCCACTGCTGGTTCGCCTGACCGTTGCAGTCCCAGATCTGCGCCAGCGCGCCGTTGGCCTGGGAAGCGCCGTTGACGTCCAGGCAGCGGCCCGAGCCGACACCTTTGAGCGCGCTCGTGCTGCTCGACGGGGTGCCGGTGTCGAAGGTGAAGGCGTCCACGTCGAACAGGTACCCCTGCCCGGTCGGCCCGCGGAAGACCAGGTAGAGCGTGGTCGTCCCGGCCGGAGCGCCGCTGAGGGCCGCCGAGACGTCGGCGAAGGTGTCCCAGCCGCCGGTGCTCGCCACGGTCGCCGTGCCCAGCAGGGTGCCGGTCGGCGAGCCGGCCCGCACCTCGATCCGGCCGCCCGCGCCGCCCGACGACACCCGGGCGGTGAACCGCGTCGCGGAGGCCAGGCCGTACGGCTGGAAGGAGATCCAGTCGCCGTCGTCGATGAAGCCGGCCGTCTTACCGCCCTCCGCCGTGGTGTGGTCGGCCGTCTGCACGCCCTGCTGGGCGCCGAAGTGCTCGGCCTGCCGGTGCCGCGGCTGCAGGACGCGGGCGCTGGTGGAGGTCAGCCCGCCCTGGTCGGTGTAGGACGCCTCGAAGACGCCGTAGATGTTGGCCGCGGCGTCGTGCTCGCCGTCCACCGGCACCGTGATCGAGCCCGAGCAGCCCGTCTTGGAGGTGATCTGGTGGCGGTGACTGTCGTGGCCGAGCAGGTAGGCGACGGTCACCCGGTCGCAGTCGACCGTCCCGTCCTCCGGGTCGGTGACCGTGACCTGGAACGGCACGGTGTCGCCGAAGGAGAACAGCTGCCCGTCGGTGGGGGTGGTGAGGGTGACCGACGGCGCGGTGTTGCCGACGGTCACGATCACGCTCGCCGTGCCGGTGAGGCCCTGCGGGTCACGGACGGTGAGCGTCGCCGTGTAGGTGCCGTTCGCGGTGTAGGTCTTGGACGGGTTCGCCGCCGTGGAGGTGGTGCCGTCGCCGAAGCTCCACGCGTACGTCAGCGCGCCGCCCTCCGGGTCCGAGCTGCCCGCCGAGGAGAAGCTCACCGTCAGCGGCGCCGGACCGGACGTCCGGTCGGCGGAGGCCTTGGCGATCGGGTTGCGGTTGGCGCTGCCGATGTACTCGATGCGGTACAGCGCCTGGTTGTTGCTCCCGGTGCCGTAGTCGAGCACGTACAGGGCTCCGTCCGGGCCGAACGCCATGTCCATCACCTGCGTGCCCGACCAGGGGAAGGCCGCGATCTCGCCGTAGCCGCCGTCCTGCCGGACCTCGATGGCCTTGATCCAGCGCCGGCCGTACTCGCCGGCGAAGAAGCGCCCGTCGAGCGACTGGGGGAACTTGACGGACGAGCTCAGGGCGGGGTCGAAGCGGTAGACGGGGCCGCCCATCGGCGACTCGGAACCGGAGCCGAACTCCAGCGGGCTGCCGGCGTCCCCCGCGTACCGGATCCAGGCCGGCTTCGCCGGGGGCAGCGTGGTCAGGCCGGTGTTGCGGAAGGAGTTGTTGGTGGGGCCGCCCGCGCAGTCGTACTTCGGGCCGGTGCTGTTGGTGGCGAAGTTCCACTCGTTGTAGGTCTCGCTGGTGGTGTTCGTGCCGGTGCAGTACGGCCAGCCGTAGTTGCCCGGCCCCGTGACGCGGTCGAACTCCACCTGCCCGCTCGGCCCCCGGGTGGAGCTGGTCACCCCGGCGTCCGGACCGTAGTCGCCGAGGTAGACGACGCCGGTCGCCTTGTCCACGCTCATCCGGAACGGGTTGCGGAAGCCCATGGCGTAGATCTCCGGCCGGGTCTTCGCCGTTCCCGGCGGGAACAGGTTGCCGCTGGGGATCGTGTAGCTGCCGTCGGGCTGCGGCTTGATGCGCAGGAGCTTGCCGCGCAGGTCGTTGGTGTTGGCGGCCGAGCGCTGGGCGTCGTACTGCGGGTTGCGGTTGGTGCGCTCGTCCAGCGGGGCGTAACCGCTCGACTCGAACGGGTTGGTGTCGTCGCCGGTGGTCAGGTACAGGTTGCCGGCGGCGTCGAAGTCGATGTCGCCGCCCACGTGGCAGCACTGGCCGCGGTCGTTCTGCACCCGCAGGACCACTTTCTCGCTGCTCAGGTCGAGCGTGTCGTCCGACTTGAGGGTGAACCGCGACAGGTACAGCTCGCCCTTCCACTGGTCGAACTGCGACTGCGTGCCGGTGCTCGGCGCGTCGCCGGTCGGCGTGCTGAGCCGCGGCGAGTAGTAGAGCCACAGGTAGCGGTTCGACGCGAAGCCGGGGTCGGCCGCCACGCCTTGCAGGCCCTCCTCGTCGTGGGTGTAGACGTTGAGCTTGCCGGCCACCTTCGTGGTGCCGGCCGCGTCGGTGATGCGGACCGTGCCGTCGCGGGCGGTGTGCACCACCGACCGGTTCGGCAGCACGGCCAGCGACATCGCCTCGCCCAGCTCGGCACCGCCCGAGGCGAGCGACACCTGCTGGTAGTCGGACGGCGGGATGTCGACGGCGTTCGCCGGGGACGCGTGGAGCGCCGTCGTGGCCAGCATCGCGGCGATCAGGGCGAGCCGCAGACGTCGGGGCATGGGGGTTCCCTCCTCCTCCTCTGACGGAGGACCGGTCAGGCGCGGGTCCACTTCTGGTTGGTGCCGCCGTGGCAGGTCCAGATCTGGACCTTGGTGCCGTTGGCGGTGCCGGCGCCGCTGACGTCC
>NZ_JAATEP010000107.1:0-14164 GCF_012034275.1 Nonomuraea composti
ACGGCAAGACCCTGCGCGGCAGCCGCAGTAGCCAAGGCACAATCCACTTGCTGGCCGCGACCCGCCACGACATCCACATCGTCGTGGCCCAGCGGCAGGTTGAGCCATAAGCAACGAGATCTCTGCGTTCACACCCTTGCTGTCCGGGCTCGACCTGACCGGCGTAGTGGTCACCGCCGACGCCCTGCACGACCAGCACGGACACGCCCGGCAGGTCACCGCCGCCGGTGGCCACCAGCTGTTCATCGTCAAGGGCAACCAGCCCCCGCTCCTGTGCCGGCTCAAGGCCCTGCCCTGGCGCGAAGCCATCCTCAACGACCGCACCGACGAAGGCGGGCACGACCGCCGCGAAGTTCGCCGGATGAAGATCTGCACCGCCCGTACCGGGCTGCTCTTCCCGCACGCCGCCCAGGCCATCCAGGAACATCGAGGCCCTGCACCACATCCGCGATGTCACCTACCGTGAAGACGCCTCCCGCATCCGCACCGGCACCGCACCCCGAATCCTGGCGAGTCTGCGCAACCTGGTCATAGGCCTGGCCCTCCTGATCGGCTGGACCAACATCGCCGCCGCCACCGACCACTACCGCAGCCACCCCGCCGACAGCCTTCAGTTATTCGGTTTCACAACGTGAGAACGCTTGGCCCTGCCGGAACCCAACCTTCTGATCCGTAGAGCGAAGTAGGTCTTACGTTGATGGCCAGCCACATCGGATGTAGGGACATGCGCGGGATGATCTTCCGGACGGCGCGGGCGGCACGAAGCATCCATGCTGGTCAGAGCATGTTAGCCAGCTGTACAGGCACTACTCTCCTAAAGCGGGTGCCGCAGGTTCGAATCCTGCCGGGGGCACACACCTAGATCGGCATTTCAGGCCCCTGACCTGCGGTTTCATAGCCGCAGGTCTTTTGTTTTGCGCTCTCGATAGGCAGCGGACGGTGCTCACATGCAGCCGTAAGACCATGATCAGGGGACGTGCACGGGATGATCTTGGGCGCGTTTGCCCAGGTCGAACCGTGATTCTGGGCTATCCCCGCGTCCGACCACCCGCTCCGACCACCCGGGCTTCGGATAATTACAGCCGTTGATCGCGCCAAATACGTGCGTGAGCTCCGGCTTGTGGCGCACGCTCGCCCGTCCAAGACGCGGCCGCTCATGGTGCTGGAGACCGGTACCCAGGCTGTTGACGACGATGTGATCTGCGGGCTCGGTGATGGCCCGAAGGATCTCCCCAATGTCCGGCATGTTATCCGGGGAACAGGCGCGCGGCTTCGGGGTCGAGGTGCCAGCCGTGGCGCCTGCGGCAGCGCAGCCCGAACAGCACCCACGATCGAACGCCCAGCGGGCCTCATCTGCTCCGGGATGTTCCACGCTCGGCCGCCCCGGAGGGCCAGTCCGAACACGAGGCCCTTCCCGAACAGAGATGAACGCAGCGACCAGTTTGTCAGCCGACCCGGCGTGCCAGCCTACCTTGAGACTTTCTGTCTGCCGAGGTTAACGCTTCAGCCGCGCCGGGTGATGCTCCACCACCAGATGGCGATTTTGTGCCTGAGTAGGTACATGTAAGACCAGCGGTGGAGCCAGGCGGGCAGGTCTCTGTGAGGGACATAAGTCCAGAGGTCTGCCGCGTAGTTCTCGGCCACCTCACGCATCTCGGGATCCCGGAGTAGCGATCTGAGCAAAGCGACAGAGGCGCTGTCTGCCTGGTTCGTCAGCCTGACCATGTGGGACAGGGCCGTCAGTCCTTGACCTCGCAGCTCGTGCCTGCCCGAAGAGATCGCACGGATCGCTCGTGGCGCGACCACATCGACATCGGGGCAGTTCAGCGCCAAGCCGATCAGCGCCGCGCCCACATGTGGTTCGCCTCGATCGAACGCCGCGTCGACCTCTTCGGGATCGTCGCACCCAATCAGGCCTTCTCCGGTCTCCCAATTCATGCGTCTCGATGAAGGCTAGAGAGCCTTCCCCTTCCTGTTGAAGATCCCAGCCCGGATGAAGATGTTCTTCGACTTCTGGTCCAGAAGCTGCCACGTGACCACGTAGCCGTGCCAGGTGGCGCCGCCCGTCTGAGCGAAGACGATTATTTCACCGGTCGCGGCATCGTACGCGATCCTTCTTCTCTCATTTACGTTCAGTGACCGGTGAAGCATGGCCTCGGCATTCGTCGGCTCGGGGCCCACCTTGCTCCCCAATTTGCCGTTCGCGTGCTTCGGGTTGGCTTCGTAGTTGAGCTTTGGCCCGAAGGGGACATCGTCGCACTCGCCTGCGTTGTGGACGAGGACGTCTGCATGGCCGGCGCTCACGTAATACGTGTGGGTGTCTCCCACAGTGAGGTTGTGTACACGCTGCCAACCGGCGGTCCATCTGGTCACTGCTGTGACCTGAACGTATGTGCCCGCACTCGTACGCAGCCATGCGCCAGGGTCGAGGTTGGTGGCGCCGACCCATGCGTTTAGGTTTTTCACCCAGAAGGGATGTTCAGCGGTCGCCATGACGACGCCTGAACTGTCTCCCCTGTCGCCATCGGTGTCGACTGTGATGGACACCAGGTTCTTTGCTCCGACGCCGGTGATGATGGCGATCACCGGTTTGGCCTCGGTCTTACCCGTCTGCGGATCTGACGCGAGGACCTGATCGCCGGTCCGTATCTGTTCGATGGGTTTGGAGGTACCGTCGGCAAGCACTACCTTTGTCCCGGGAGCGAAGCTGTTGCATTCGCGGATCGCCGGCTGCAAGCGATTCGAAGCCGCCTTGAGGCGATCTCTCGCTTTCAGCCAATTCTTGAATGCGTTGATTGCATCGCTCGCCTTTTGCACCACCTTCTTGCCAATTTCGTAGGCCTTTTTCCACTTCCATGGGAGGCCGTACTTGACGGCAAGCTTTCCGACCATGCCGCCTGCCAGGGAGCTGAGCACGTTGATGGCGGTGCTACCGCAGGCGGCAACGTCCCCGCTGGTGAAGCATTTGATGCCGTCGGTGATGCCGAGCTCGTCCGCAATGATCTTCCCGATGGCGAGAACGGCATCCATCAGGGCCTTCAACTGCCGGTCGACCTCAGCCTGAGCGATCTTGGCGTCGACTTCGGCTTGCCGCTTACGGTACTGCTTACAGGCTTGGCTCTTGGGCTTGTAGCAGACGTCGACCGCGTCTTTTGAGTCGTCGATGGGCCTGAGCCCGGTTGGGTCGGAGGTGCCGACGGGATTGTTGCCCGCGTAGGAGTAGGGGTTCGTCCATTGCGGCTTGGATACGTCGAGGAGGGGATCCGTGGAGACGAACTTGCCGATGGCGGGGTCGTAGTAGCGGGCGGACAGATAGTCCAGACCGGTAGAGGCGTCTTCGGTCTTGCCGAGGAAACCCCGGTCGGTGAACGGCAAATCATCGCCCCCACGGCGCTGGCCGAAAGGCAGATAGCGTTCGCGGGAGACCTGACCGGTAGCGTCATCGATGGCCAGTTGACTGGAGCCGTGCAAACCTGATGCCAGCCACTTCAGCGTAGTACCGGTGCGCATGGCGACGACAGCGCCGTCAGGGCCGGTGTAATAGCGCGTCGACCTGGTCGCTGTACCACTGGCCTGGACCTCCATCGAACCGAGGTAGAGGGTTGCGGTGCCGTCAGGGTCACGACGGATGAGCCGTTCGCCATCGGCGTCGTAGACCATCGAGGTTTCTTGGCCGTTGACGACGGCCTTATCCATCTGCCCCAAAGCATTCCAGGTGAAGGTGGCCTGCTTGTTGTCAACGGTGCGGGCGGTCAGCTGGCCGGCATTGTCGTAACCGTAGGTGTCGATCCGGCCGGGCCTGGCGATAGAGCTGACAGCGTTGGGCCGAACAGCGGACGGGCCGGCGGCCGGGTATTCGTACGTTGCGGTGGTGCCGCCGTCAGTGACGCTGGTGAGGTTGCCGACAGGGTCGTAGGCGAAGGACTGCTCATAGGGGTCGCCACCATTGCCATCGGCTCCCGCGGCGCACGCTGAGCCGGTGGTGGTGTAGGCGGTACTCAGCCGGGACAGGCCGTCATAGGCGAAGCACTCCGACTGACCGGGACTACTGCCCGGGATGGCGGAGGCGGCGTCCAAGATACGGGTGATGTCGCCGTTGGTGTTGTAGGTGAGTTGATCGTCCTGCGCGATCTGCGACCCGGACGTGGTGGTGAGCCGATTGAGCCAGCCAGTCCCCTCATCCCAAGTAAAGGTGCGTCTCACCTGAGCGCTGGCACCATAACTGCGTTCGTTGAGGCGCCCGGTGGCCGAGTAGGTGGTTTCGTTGATGTAGGTGGTACCGCCGCCGTAGTTCGAGGTAAGGCTCTTGGCCAGGCCGAGGTCTGTGTAGGAGAAGGTGAGCGTTTCCGAGTTCAGGTCGCCCTTGCCCGGCACAGTTTGCTCGACCATGTTGCCGGCGACGTCGTACTTGGTAGAGAAGACGTACTCACCGGCCAAGCCGCCTTCGACTTGGGGGATGGTGACTTTGGTGGCAGTAGGCCGGTAGGAGTTGTCGTAGGTGGTGATGGAATCGGTATAGGCGTTGGCGCCGACGTAGCGGGTGGCGGAGGTCTGGTAGCCCTTGGCGACGCTGTCGTAGGTCCATTCAGCGAGCTTGGTGCCGGTCTGCGGTTCGCCGGACCATTGGGTGAGGCTCCGTCCGAGGTCGTCGTAAACGTTGGAGGTTTTGGTGCCGTTGCCGTTGACGCCCCAAAGTTGTCTCCCCGCGGCGTCGTAGCCATAGGTGGAGTTCCCGGCGTCGGGATCGGTTGCGGCAGTACGGCGGCCGAGCCAGTCGTAGGTGAAGGTGCGGACGTTGCCGTTCGCATCAGTGATCTTGGTGAGGTTACCGGCGGCGTTGTTGGTGTAGGTGGTGTCGTGGTGGGTGGTGGCGTCCTTCCACTCCTCGGTCTTAACCGTGCGATCAAAGACGTCGGACATCGTGACAGTCTTGCCGCCGACGGGCGGCGTGACTTCGATACGGTCAAGGCCCGGGTAGGCGGTGGTGGTTCGCCGGTACTCGTTTGCCCCGCGGTAGTCGATGACCGCGGTTGGGCGTTCCATGCTGTCGTACACAGTCTTCGTCCACGAGGGCAGCGCGGTCAGGGCGGGGTTGAGCAGGCCGCTGCCTGGTGCGCCGGTGTTGTGTATCGGTTGGGAGGTGGCAGCGGGAAGACCACGGGCGTCGTAGGCGGTGACGGACAGGATCCGGCCACCGGCGGGAGAGCTCGACTGGGTCTCCCGCGTCCGGCCGAATCCGTCGTCATAGCTGTAGGACGTGAGGTAGGTGGTGCCGCGCAACAGCTTGCGCATAGTGGTCTTGGCCGGGGCGGCGGGCTGGCCGAGGTTGCCGTCAAAGGGGATGTCGTAGGCGACGGTCGCGGTCGGGGTTCCCCCGCTCCTGGGCTGGCCTGGCTCCCACAGGGCCGAGGCGCGGCCGAGGGCATCGTAGTCGATCTCGGTGGTCTTGTTGTTGGCATCGACCAGCTTGGTGGGGAGGCCGTTGCGGTGGGAGGTGTACGTGGTGACCGCGTGGCCGAGCGGGTTGGTGACCTTGGCGCCCTGGTACGGCCAGCCGGCCGCCGGGGTGTAGGTCGTGGTGGTGACCTTGCCCATCGGGTCGGTGGCGGTCAGGGGCCGGCCGTAGTCGTCGTAGGTGTTCTTGGTGACCGAGATGCTGGTGGCGCTAGCGTATGAGCGGGTCTCGGTGGCGTTGCCGTCGGATGGCGTGTTGGTGGCCGGGTCGGTGCCGCCGTCGTACAGGGTGACGGTCTTGCCGATCAGCGTCCCTGCGGTGCAACTGTCGCCTGAGCGTTTCTCCACCGTGGAGGCAGGCTGGTGATGCCGTTGGCCGGGTTGCGGGCGTAGGTGGTGCTCGTGCAGGTGTTGTCCGTGGTCAGCGAGGTGTCGCCGTAGTCATTGACCGTGGTGGGCTGACCGTCGCTGTTGTAGGCGGTGCGTTGCTCGCTCCAGCGCCACCCGCCGCCGGTGACCAGCTCGCGGGTGCGTTCGCGGGTGCGGTGCACGAAGGCCGGGTCCAGGACGCCGGGGCCGGTGCCGGTGGAGGCGATCTGGTACTCGTAGCGGGTGGATTCGGCCTCGGTGTAGGCGCGCGGGTCGGTGGCGGTCAGCTTCCAGGTCTGCTCCTGCAGGAGCTGGCCCTGCAGGGCGCGGGAGTCGGTGGCGGTGGTGCCCTCGAAGGTGGTGATGGTGGCGCCGTCGATGCCGCGGTAGAAGGTGTCGGAGGTGACGGTGTAACCGTTCGGGTCGCTGCCGGAGCCGCGGGTGGTGCGGACGGTGCTGTAGCCGCGCCAGTCACTGCCGGCCGGGGCGAGGTCGGGCTGGGCGAAGTTGACCGGGTTGGTCCAGCGTGGAGAGTCGAGGTAGTCGTAGCTGGTGACCATGTCGGGCGACCCTGCGACGAGGTCACGTTCGACGACCTTCATGGCCAGTTGTTTGAAGAAGCGGCCCCAGTTTTCCTGGCCGGTCTCCTCGTTGTAGAAGTAGTCGACCTTGTAGCAGTCGCCGGTGGCGTCGGGTAAGTAGTTGGTGCCGTCGCGGCCCTTGCCGCCCCCGCACGGGTCGGCCTGGCCGTAGGTGACCTCGATGCGGCCACCCATGCCGTTGCCGATCCCGGCGACGCGGGGCACCATGCGCCAGGACAGGAAGTCGGTCCAGTCCCACCAGTTGTCGTACTCCATCTTGCCCGCGACCATGGCGGCGTCGAAGCTGACCGGCGGCAGCTTCTGCGTGGTCGTGCCCGCCAGGCCGGTCTGCTGCACGCTGTCCAGCCACAGCACCGGGTCGTAGGCCGGGCCGAAGTCGGTGCGGGTGTAGATCCACCGGTAGCGGAAGTCGGTGCGGGTGTCCGGCTCCCAGGCCCCGGAGGCGGGGTTCTTGGACTCGGTGAGGATGGAGTCGAGCTTGCGGGTGGAGTAGAACGCGACCGCCTCGTTGGTCGTGCAGGACGGTCCGCAGGTCAGGTCGGTCGGCACGTCCAGGCCGCCCCGGTCGGAGGTGGTGAACGTCATCCGCGAGGTCGGCGTGCTGCCGGACACCTGCGTGTTGTGACCGTAGCTGATCTGCTTGAGGAAACCACCCCGGTCGTACGGCAACGGCACGTAAACCTCGGAGACACAGTCGGGCATGCAGAAGTAGTTGGTCTCGCGCTCATAGGTGTAGTCGATGACGTTCTCGTTGGCGTCGATCGACTGGTCCAGGTTCCACCGCCACACCCCGGTGCAGGTCGGCGGGATCATGTCGTTGAAGTACCGGTCGGCGCACGGCTCGGCGCGCTGGTTGCCGACGTACTGCAACTGCCACTGCGCGTCCTTGTTGTAGCCGAAGCGGTGCACCATGGTCATGCGCTCAGCACGGTTGTCCGGTCCGGTGGATCTGACGATGGCGCGTATCACCGGCGGGGTCGACCTGACCGGCGCCGAGCTCAACGATCATGGCTCGCTCATCGTCGTGGGCGCGAGCGTCGCGGGCGACTTGGACCTGCGCAATAGTAGGCTGTCCGGCCGGCTGGACGTCAGCTCAGCCGTACTTCAAGGAGATCTTCGCCTCGACGGTGCCGCGTTCGGTCAGGCGGACGGGATCTCCCTGCGTGCTTCCGGAATGAGCGCACGTCGCCTGGAGTTCTCTCCGGCACGCCCGCCCGGCCGGGTCGAGTTGGACCACGCTGCCGTCGCCGTCCTGGCCGATCGGCGCGGAGCATGGCCGGCGAGCAGCGGGCAGGTCACGCTCGACCAGTTCACCTACCAATCGCTGGTGAGTGACATGTCGGTGCGCGAGCGCCTCGCGTGGCTGGCCACGGGCACGCCGCATGCCGAGCCCGGCCCGTACAACCAGCTCGCCGCCTGCCTGCGGGCGACCGGTCTGGCGCGCGAGGCCGGCCAGGTGCTGCGGGAAAAGCTCCGCCGCAGCGCGCGCACGCGCGGACGGATCTGGCAGGCCTGGGGGCTGTTGCAGGACATCACCGTCGGGTACGGATACCAGCCGGGACGGGCCGTCGCCGGCGTGCTGGGCCTGCTGCTGGCCGGCACCCTGTTCTTCTCCCGTGTGACCTGCGGGCCCACAGCGGGTCCGTGCCCGATCAAGGCCGACGAGCATCCGGACTGGGACCCCTTCATGTACTGCCTGGACCTGCTGGTACCGCTGATCAGCCTGGGCCATGACACCGCCTGGGACCCTACCGGCTGGTCCAAGACCGTCGCCTTGGTGCTGATCGTGGCCGGCTGGGTGCTGGTGACCACCGTGGCGGCCGCGGCCGCCCGGGCACTCACCAGGCCCTGACCCGGCAGGCATGGCCATACAGGTGCCGGGGCAGCTCCTGCCGGGCACGCTTCAAGGGTGGGGTTATGGCGCGCTCGCCGAGGCCGGCCTCGGAACATCCTCCTGGTGGTCGCAGTAGGCCTGCTGGGGTTGGGGGTGGCCGGGTAGGCGACCCGGAAGCAGCCCCCGACCGGCTCCTGGCACTGCTGCCCATCAGCGAGCGACTCCTCGGACCTGAGCCTCCGCAGACGCTCGGCAAGCAGGGCCGCGTGCAGCCGCCGCCACGCGCGGGAAGCGTTCCACTCGGCGAGCCGCCGCCTGATGCCAGCCGGTCATCCAGGGGCCACCGTGCTCCCCTCCCTCGGCTACGGCGATAGATCGAGGCACAACGAAGATCATTTCGATAGGCGCTTTCAGCGAGGTACTGCCAGGACGTCCTGGAGTACGTCCTTCAGCGTGACGCGGGCCAGCTCGCGCCGGAGGGTCTCCTCGATGCCGTCGTAGATGCGCTGCATCGCCGGCTGGATGCCGTGACCCACCACGCATTCCGGGTCGGGGGCGGCGCGGTGCAGTGCGAACAGCGGGCCGGGCTCCACCGCCTCGTACACATCGAGCAGGGTCATCGATTCCAGGTCGCGTGCCAGCGTCCAGCCCGCGCCCACGCCGCGCCGGGACTCCACGAGCCCCGCCCGGCGCAGGTCGCCGAGCAGCCGGCGGATCACCACGGGATTGGTGCTCGCGCTGGCCGCGATCTGCTCGGAGGTGGCGACCTCGTGGCCCTGGCGCTGGTAGAGGCCGATCCAGGCCAGCGCGTGGGCGGCGATGGTCAACCTGCTGTTGGCGCTCATGAACCCGTTCCTCTCGGTCGCAACTCCCGATGTTACGACAACGACTGTCGTAACAGCTAAGGTTGCGACAGGAAAATGTAACCATTACTGTTACGACCGCCCCATAGATGGTCAACCAGTGAGGTGAGAAGAATGAACAAGCCGCTGACCGGCAAGGTCGCCCTCGTCACCGGAGGGTCCCGCGGGCTGGGAGCCGCGACCGTACGACTGCTTGCCGAGCAGGGCGCCGACGTCGCGTTCACCTACGTCAGCTCCGACAAGCAGGCCCAGGCCGTCATCGACGAGGTGCGCGCCAAGGGAGCGAAGGCCGCCGCGTTCAAGTCCGACCAGGCGGACGTGAGCCAGGCGCCGGCACTGATCGACGACGTGCTCACGCACTTCGGCGGCCTCGACATTCTCGTCAACAACGCCGCGATCTCGGCGAGCGGGATGGTGGACGACCCGGATGCCGACACCGCCGCCCTGGATCGGATGCACGCCACCAACTACCTCGGCGTGATCGCCGTCACCCGGGCCGCCTCCCGAGTGCTGCGCGAGGGCGGCCGCGTCATCACCGTGAGCTCCGGGCTGGGCACCCGAGTCGGTGTCCCGGGCGTGGCCGACTACGCGGCGACCAAGGCGGGGGTCGAGCGGTACACCATGGGCGTCGCCCGCGACCTCGGCCCCCGAGGCATCACCGCCAACGTCGTGGAAGCCGGGCTGATGGAGGGCGGCATGGACGCACCCGACCCCGAAACCCTCAAGGCCCTGCTCAGCTCACTGTCCCTCCAGCGCATGGGACACCCCGACGAGATCGCCGCGGCGATCGCCTTCCTGGCCGGCCCCGCCGCGTCGTACGTCACCGGCGCCAAGCTGGACGCCCACGGCGGCTACAACGCCTGAGCCGCAGCGCCGGTCAGCACGCATCCATCCCGGATCGCACCCCGGCGTCATCGCCACGTCGCTGATCAAGGAACTCCTGGACGAGCAGGGCGGCCGGCGGCCGGACATGCAGCGCACCCGATGCACCGGGCCGAGCTCCTGATCGACGGCGGCCTCACCTCATGCTGCGGCCCACCGTGACAGCGGTGACGCCGCTTGCCTGGAGTGGACGGGTCAGGACGGTTGGAAGTCGGGGTAGTAGGCCGCGGCTGCCGTGGCCGTGTCGATGTTGCGCGGGAACAGCGCCGCTTCGTAGGCGCGGATGGCCGCGTCGATGTCCTCCGGCTGGTCGGCGATGGCGTTGCCGAGCTGGCCGGCGTCGAACAGCGCCCAGTTCGCTCCTTCGCCGTCCGGTGGTGCCAGGTGGGCGGCGTCGCCGATGAGGGTGACGCCGGGTACGTGTTCCCAGCGGTGCCCGATCGGCAGCCCGTACAGGGGGCGGAAGATCGGCGGGATGTCGCTGTCGGCGACCAGCGCGACGAGTTCCGGCGCCCAGCCCTTGAACATCGCCGCGATCGTGCGGGCGGCGGCGGGGCCGTCGGTGAAGTCGATGTCGTCGAACCAGTCGAGCGGCTGGTCGAACATGGCGTAGGAGTGCAGGGTGTCGGCGCGTTCGCGTTGCACGCCGAGTCCGATGCCGGTGGTTTCGTCGTAGGCGGTCATCGAGCCGCCGCCTACCAGCGCCAGGGTGGCGGGGTGCCGGGTGTCGCTCTCGTACAGGTACGTCTCGACCATGGAGCGTCCGGCATAGGTGGGCGTGGCGTCGGACAGCAGCGGCCGGACCTTCGACCAGGCGCCGTCGGCGCCGATGAGGATGTCGGTGACGATCGTCGATCCGTTGGCGAAGGTGACTTCGTGACGGCCGTCCTGGAGGGTCCGGACGTGCTGCGTCCGGTGGCCCCAGACGACGGTGCCGGCGGGGAGGGAGTCCAGCAGCAACTGGCGGAGCTCGCCGCGCTGCACCTCGGGGCGGCCGGCGGTGGGGTCGTCGGGCTGGTCGGCCAGGATGGTGCCGTCGGGTGCCACGTCGCGGGATGCCTGGCGGCCTTCGAGGATGAGGGATCGGAAGCCGTCCATCAGGCCGGCGGCACGGATCCCGTGCTGTCCGTTGTAGTCATGGATGTCGAGCATGCCGCCCTGGCCGCGGGCCTGCGCGGACGCCTCCGCCTCGTACACGGTGGACGGGATTCCGTGGACGGCCAGGGTTCGGGCCAGCGTCAGCCCCGCGAGGCCGGCGCCGATGATCGTGATCTGGGTCATGCAGGTGTTCCTTACTGCTCGGGGTCAGGGGAGGCTGGGCGGGTCGAGCCGGGAGGCGAGCTGCTCCAGGAGGTCGTGGAGCCGGGCCCGCCCTTCGTCGCCGAGCGGCGCGAGGATCGACTCCTCGACGCGGTCCATGGCTTCTTCGAAGCCCTGGATCAGCTCGGAGCCCGCCGGGGTGACCTGCACCCGGCGGCTGCGCGTGTCGTCTTCCTGCGTGCGGCGTTCCACGAGGCCGCGCCGCTCCAGCCCGGCCAGGAGGCGCGAGACGCCGGGCGCGCTGGTGCGCGTGGCCCGGACGATGTCGCGCTGGATGGCGTCGGGGTTCTTCGACAGGTACGCCAGCACGGCGCTCTGCTCGTGGGTGAGGCCGCGCTCCCGTATCCAGTCATCGGCGATGCGCCGCTGCGCCCACACCACCCACCGCATCAACTCCAGCGTGCTCTCCTTCATGGTTAACACGTTAACTGTTGCGGTGTTGACAATCAAATGGAGGTCTCCGCCGTAACACCGGCGGGCGCTACGCGAGGAGTGTCCTGCCAGGGCGTTTCCATCTGGCAGGCGGATTGCTGGGGCACCGTTCGGTATTGGCGCGCTACGTGCTGTAGATGAGGCGGCGGTAGGCGAGATTGGGGTCGAACTTCGGTCTTCCCCAGGGCAGCACCGGTTCGAGGGCCGTGTGGACCCGTTCCACGGCCGCGCCGGTGTACTCCTGCAACGTGGCCGTCGCCCGCAGGAACACCCTTCCTTCGGAGAGGGTCTCAACGGCGGTGAAGGCACCGCTTCCGGTCAGGTGCGACAGCCCGCCCGCGGCTTCCAGAACGCGCGGATTGATCACCATGACCCATGAGTAGCCTCTTATGGAGTGGTCGCTCCGCGGCCGGGTGTCCTCCTCGAAAAGGCCCAGCGACCTTTCCAGGGCGCTCGCCGGAGGCTCGGCGTCGTCGGCGACGAACCCGAATTGCACCGGGTGCCGCTCGGCATGCCGGCGCAGCGCTGCGGCGAAATCTTCCGGCAGCCGAGCGCCATCGGCGACGGCCGACTTCGCCAACTGGGCCTCGGCCGTCAGCGTCATCCATTCCGGCGCGTCCGCGAACCGGTGAGCGGCCGTTACCAGCCGCGGAAATCCCATGCTTCCGTCAGCCTGCTTGGCCGTCAGCACGAGTGACATCTCTTCCGGGCGCTCCAGCCCTGCTTGCCAGAAGGTTGGATAGTGTTCCGGCACCCCGTCATACTCTTTGACGGTTCTGCGTCCTCTGCGCAGCGAGACAATGCGCAGTGTCGAACACAGATCAGCGCTCGCTCGACGAATCGGGTCCACCGTCGGTCCGAAGAGATCGCCGGCCGTATGGGCGAGGACCGTTTCCATCCAGTCGGACACGAGTTCCCGGAATTCCGCCCCCTCGGCAGGTGTCCGGTGATCGGCGAGCACCGCCAAACCGGCATCCATGTCATTCTCCTTCATGAGGAAGCCGATCTCCCTGACGCCAGGCCAGTCAGAACGGACATTCGTCATAGCGTTCGTCAGTGGCGCTGGGCGCGATGGCGGGGGTGGCGCTCGGCCGACGGCAGATGGCGACGGCCTCCTCCACGCGGCCCCGCTCGATCAGCAGCCCGGCCGCGTACGAAGGGTTGTGGCCGGACTCGATGAGGACGGCGATCGCTTCGTCGGCGCGCCCTGCCTTCTCCAGCAACCGAGCGAGAGAATCGGCACGGAAACCGTACGGATCTTCAGCGGGGGTCGACGCCTCGGCGATCGCCTCGTCGAGGCGTCCGGATTCGGCCAGCAGCATCAGCCGCTGATGGTTCAAGAAGTCCTGCAAGTTCTCATCGCGTTCATGGTGCCGGGCCATCTCGGCGATCAGATCGAACGCTTCTCCGGCGCGGCCGTTGGCGGCCAGAACGTCCACCACCTCCGTCAGCAGGCACCCGCAGTCCCGGCCCTCCATCTCCGGACGAGCCGCCTCGACGATCTCGTCCACCCGGCCACTCTCCGCGAGCAGACGCACCAGGTCATGCACGACCTTCGACAGCCACTTCCCTGGTGCGCCGCGCAGGATCGCGATGCCCTCATCGATCCTTCCCCGTTGTGCCAGCCGGTCGGCCAGAGCGGACGCGGCGTAGCCGCCGTCGGGTTCGGCGGCGAGCTCGCGAAGCGCCTCCAGCCGGTCGTGGCGGGCCAGCATCGCGGTGAACTCTTCGACCTCGTTCGCGAAACTGTACTGGTCGGCCTCGTTGCTGCGTCGGAGCAGGCCGAGAGCCTCGTCCACGCGTCCTTGCCGTTCCAGGACCCGGCCCATCAGGATCACGGCGTTCCACGGTTCACCGGTGCGCAGCTTGTCCTCGACCGCCGGTCGCAGCAGCTCGGTCACCTCCTCGTCGCGGCCGTGTCCCTCGGTGGCCTCGGCCACCGCCTCGAGCAGCAACCAGTCCTCCAGGTGAGGACGCAACACCTCGATCGCCTCATCCACCCGCCCATGCCGGGCCAGCAATCTCGCCAGCGCGCTCCAGGCCAGGCGCTCACCGCCTTCGGCCTGTGCCCGTACCAGCCCGATGGCCTCGTCCACGCGTCCTTGCCGTTCCAGCAGATCGGCGGCCACCTTGATCGCGTGCCACCAGCCGGTCTCGGCGAACGGTGCGAGGACCTCCCATGCGGACTTCCAGTCCCGCCTGGCGGCCAGTTCCTTCACCGCGCCGGCGGCGGAGAACCACTCGCCCGAGCGGGCCGTCGCCACCACCGTGTCGAGGTGCCCGTGCTCGATCAGACGATCCACGACGTCCGGCGTCACCCCTTCGTACAGACGCCATTGCCGATCGAGATCATCAGCGTTCATGACCCTGAACTCTGCCACCATGGCCCGCATCGTCGCAGAAAGAGA
>NZ_JAATEP010000108.1:0-13887 GCF_012034275.1 Nonomuraea composti
GTGCTGAACGGACTTCACCGCGCTGCCGCCTCTGCGTTGATCGTTTCGAGGGCGGTGACGATGATGCCCAGGCCCTCGGTGGCCTCGTCCACCGTGAGCGTGAGGGGCGGGGCCATGCGGATGGCGGTGCCGTACAGGCCGCCCTTGCCCGCCAGCAGGCCGGCCCGCTTGGTCTCCTCCATGAAGCGCGCGGCCTGCGCCGGGCTCTCCAGCTCGATGGCGAACATCAGGCCCTTGCCGCGCACGTCCTTGACGACGGGCAGCCGCTCGGCGGCGGCCTTGAGCCCGCTGATGATGATCTCCCCGGTACGGGCGGCGTTGGCCTGGAGGTCGTGGTCGAGCACGTAGTCGAGGGTGGCGTTGGCGGCGGCCATGGAGATCGGGTTGCCGCCGAACGTGGACAGGCCCACGGCGTGCGGCGCGTCCATGAGGTCGCCGCGCGCGACGACGCCGCCGACCGCGAAGCCGTTGCCGAGGCCCTTCGCGAACGTGATCATGTCGGGCGTCACGCCGTGGTTCTCGACGCCGAAGAACGCGCTGCCGGTCCGGCCCCAGCCGGTCTGCACCTCGTCGGAGATGAACAGGATGCCCTGCTCGTCCAGCACCTCCTTGTACGCGGCGAACAGCCCGTCGGGGGCCATCGTGAAGCCGCCCACGCCCTGGATCGGCTCGGCGATCAGCGCCGCCACGTCGTTGGAGACGGAGGTGGCCAGCACGTGCCGCAGGTCGTCCACGCACGCCTGGATGTAGTCGGCGTCCGACAGGCCCTTGAACTGTGTCAGGTGCCGGTCGGCGCCGTGCAGGAAGTGCACGTTGAGCGGGGAGAGCGAGTTGTTCTTCCACGACCGGTTGGAGGTGACGCTGATCGCGCCGAAGCTGCGGCCGTGGTAGCTCTGGCGCATGGCCAGCACCTGGTCGCTCTTGCGCGCGTAGGTGGCCAGCAGCAGCGCGGTCTCGTTGGCCTCGGTGCCGGAGTTGGTGAAGAAGACCTTGGCGTCGGGGATGCCGGACAGCCGCGCGATCTTCTCGGCCAGCTCGACCTGGCCGCGCAGCAGGTAGACGGTGCTGGTGTGCACCACGCCGGTGGCGAGCTGGCGCTCGACGGCCTCGCGTACCTCGGGGATGTCGTACCCGATCATGTTGGTCAGGATCCCGGCGAAGAAGTCGAGGTAGCTCTTGCCGTCCGCGTCGATGACGCGGTTGCCCTTGCCGCTGACGATCTCGATGGGGTCGTTGTAGTTGAGGGCCAACCAGTTCGGCATCACTGCCCGGTGGCGCGCGAGAAGCTCCGACATGTTACCGAGTATCCCTTTCCGCGCTCGGAGCCTCCTACCCGCAACCTGTCGGCGGGGAAGCGACTTGCCTTACATGATGTCACGACAGGGCGGCGCCACCGGTTGCGGCGGGCCGCCCTGCGGATCGCCCGCCTCAGACCTGCACCGTCTGGGGCGCGGCCGGGGCCGGAGTGGGGCGCAGCACCGTGACGGCGAGCAGCGCGGCGGCCACGCAGAAGGCGGCGCCCACCCACGAGCCGAGGTGCATGGCGGAGGTGAACGCCTGGTTGCCGGCCTCGGCGAGGCCCAGCGTGTGCGCGCCGCCGATCGACTCCCTGGCCAGGGCGGGCAGGCCGGCGGGCATCTCGGAGGTGTACCGGGTGGCCAGCACGCTGCCCAGGACGGCGATGCTGAGCGCCATGCCGACCTGCTGGACGGTGTCGTTGAGCGCGGAGCCGACGCCGGCCCGCTCCAGGGGGATCGCCCCCATGAGCGAGGCGTAGGCGGAGGGGCCGGCCAGGCCGCCGCCGATGCCCATGATCACCAGCCCGGTCGCCAGGGGCAGGAAGCCGGTCGTCAGCGCCATGACGGCGAAGCCGCCGGCCATCAGCAGCAGCCCGGCGCCGACCAGGGCCCGGTTGCTGAGCTTCTTGCCGAGCCCGGCGCCCACGCCGTTGAAGATCGCGGCGGCCACCGCGTACGGCAGCATGGCGAGCCCGGCCTGCATCTCGCCGAACCCCAGCACGAACTGCAGGTACTGGGTCAGGATCAGCATCACCGAGCCGGCGCCGAACGACATGAGCAGGATCGAGAACGACGCGCCGCTGAAGTTGCGGTTGGCGAACAGGAAGAGCGGCAGCATCGGCTCGTCCTGGCGGCGCTCCCAGATCACGAACGCCACGAGGGCGACCACGGCCAGCGCGATGACGGGGATGTTCCACTCCCGTTCGATGATCACGTAGACGGCGGCGGTGAGGCCGATGATCGACAGCACCACGCCGACCGGGTCGATCTTCCTGCTCTCGCTGCGCGTCTCGGGCATGAGGACGACGGCGGCGACGACGGCGACCGCCGCGATGGGGATGTTCAGCAGGAAGACCGAGCCCCACCAGTAGTGCTCCAGGAGGAAGCCGCCGACGGTCGGCCCGGAGACGAGGCTGATCAGGGCGACGGCGCTCCAGGCGGCCATCGCCTTGCGCCGCTCCTCCTCGTCGAAGACGGTCATCAGGATCGACAGCGTGGACGGCATGACGAACGCGCCGCCGACGCCCATGAGGCCGCGGGCGGCGATGAGCTGCCACGGCTCGGTGACGAGCACGGCCAGCAGGGACGCGCCGCCGAAGAAGACCAGGCCGATGATGAGGAAGCGGCGGCGGCCGTACCGGTCGGACAGGCTGCCCGAGGTGAGCAGCAGGCCGGCGAAGGCCAGCACGTACGCGTCGATGATCCACTGGATGTCGGACGGCGTCGCCCCCATCTCCTGGTTCAGGGAGGGGATGGCCAGGTTGAGCACGGTGTTGTCGATGCCGAGGACCAGCAGCGCCAGGCACAGGACGCCCAGGATCCACCATCGACGAGGGTCTCGTACGGTGTTCGAGTTCACTCGCACAGCGTACGACATCACTCGAACAGTGTGCGAGTGGATTTATCCTGGACCTATGAGTGGCAAGACGTTCTCCTCGGTGTGGCTGCGCGAGCCCCGCAAGCCCGCCAGTCCGGGGCGCAGCAGGCAGGAGATCGTCAAGGCCGCCGTCGAGCTGCTCGATGAGGAAGGGCTCGACGGCCTGAGCATGCGCAAGCTCGGCGCGAAGCTGAGCGCGGGCGCCACCAGCCTCTACTGGTACGTCGCCAACAAGGACGAGCTGCTGGAGCTGGTCTACGACGAGGTGTGGGGCAAGATGCGGGTGCCCGACCCCGCCGAGGTGGGCTGGCGGGAGGCCGTGCTCGTGCTGGCCCACAGCATGCGCCAGGTGATCCTCGACCACCCGTGGTCGGCCGAGCTGATCGGCCGGCTGCCCGCGCTCGGGCCCAACGCCCTGCACGTCGCCAACGAGATGCGCGCGATGTTCAAGCAGGCCGGGTTCAAGGGGCCCGACACCGACTACGCCATCGCCACGCTGACGGCCTTCATCTTCGGCATGACGATCCCCGAGGTCGCCTGGAACTCCAAGTCGGGCACCCCGGAGCTCGACCCCGAGGAGATGCACGCCGTGCTCGGCCAGATCTTCGCCCGCTACCCTCACATGCGCGAGGGCTACGAGCTGAGCCAGCGGGAGAACCCCCGCGTCGTGCGGGAGGTCGCCTTCGACTTCGGACTCGTGTCGGTGCTCGACGGTCTTGAGCGGCGGCTGCCGACGTAGCAGGATCCACGGCATGAGCGATTTCCGTGCCGCCCGTGACTTCCTGCTCGGGGCAGACGCCGCCACCGCCCGCCGCGACTTCCGCTGGCCCGAGCTCGGCGCGTTCAACTGGGCGCTCGACTGGTTCGACGGCGTGCTCGCCGCCGAGACCCCCGACGCCGTCGCTCTCAAGATCGTCGGCGAGAGCAGCGCCGTCTACACCTTCGCCGAGCTGTCGGCCCGCTCCGGCCAAGTCGCCAACTGGCTGCACGAGCAGGGCGTGCGCCGGGGCGACCGCGTGCTGCTGATGCTGGGCAACCAGGCCGAGCTGTGGGAGTCGCTGCTGGCCGTGATGAAGCTGGGCGCGGTCGTCATCCCCGCCACCACGCTGCTGACCGGCAAGGACATCGCCAAGCGCGTCGAGCGCGGGCGGGTGGCCCACGTGATCGCCAACGCCTCCGACGCGGGCAAGTTCCCCGCCGGCGAGTACACGAAGATCGCCGTGGGCGACGCCTACAACTGGCTGCCGTACCACGACGCCTACCACGCGCACGAGCGCTTCACCCCCGACGGGCCCACCGGCGCCGATGACCCGCTGCTGCTCTACTTCACCTCCGGCACCACCTCCCAGCCGAAGCTGGTCGAGCACACGCACGCCTCCTACCCGGCCGGGCACCTGTCCACGATGTTCTGGATCGGCCTGCGGCCCGGCGACGTGCACCTCAACGTGTCCTCGCCGGGCTGGGCCAAGCACGCCTGGAGCAACGTGTTCGCCCCGTGGAACGCCGGGGCCACCGTGCTCGTCCACGACTACCGGCGCTTCTCCGCGCCCGCCCTGCTGGAAGTGCTGCGGGACGAGCGGGTGACCACGTTCTGCGCGCCGCCGACCGTGTGGCGGATGCTCATCCAGGAGGACCTGGCCGCATGGAAGCTGCCCCTGCGCACGGCCGTGGCCGCCGGCGAGCCGCTCAACCCCGAGATCATCGACCAGGTCGCCAAGGCGTGGGGCATCACGATCAGGGACGGCTACGGCCAGACCGAGACGACGGCGCAGATCGGCAACGCCCCCGGCGAGGCGGTCAGGCCCGGCTCGATGGGGCTGCCGCTGCCCGGCTACGACGTGGTGCTGATCGACCCGATCACGGGCGAGCAGGGCAACGACGGGGAGATCTGCCTGCCGCTGGACGACCGCCGCCCCCTCGGCCTCATGTCCGGATATATCGGTGGATCGGCGGAGGCCATGCGGGGCGGCTACTACCACACCGGCGACGTCGCCACCCGCGACGAGGACGGCTACATCACCTACGTGGGCCGCACCGACGACGTCTTCAAGGCCTCCGACTACCGCATCTCGCCGTTCGAGCTGGAGAGCGTGCTGATGGAGCACGCCGCCGTCGCCGAGGCCGCCGTGGTGCCGTCGCCCGATCCGGTACGCCTGGCCGTGCCGAAGGCGTACATCACGCTCGCCCCCGGTTTCGAGCCCGGCGAGGAGACCGCCCGGTCGATCTTCGAGCACTGCCGCCGGGAGCTGGCCCCGTACAAGCGGGTGCGGCGGCTGGAGTTCGACGAGCTGCCCAAGACCATCTCGGGCAAGATCCGCCGCGTCGAGCTGCGCGTTCGCGAGCCTCGCAGGGAGTACCGCGAGGAGGACCTCAACCTATGACGACCTGCGCAAAGTGTAAATTGCCCCATGTCCGTTCTTACAGGCTGATCGGCTAGGCTCTGCCCGTGCTGCCCACCATCGCCGACGTCCTCGCCCTCGACAGCGTGCGCCGGGGCAGCCCGCGCGTCGTCGCGGGCGCCGACCGGCTCGACACGAAGGTGCGGTGGGTGCACGTCGGCGAGATCGCCGACATCGCCCACCTGCTGCGCGGCGGTGAGCTGGTGCTCACCACGGGGGTGGCGCTGCCGGAGGACCCGGAGAAGCTCGCCGACTACATCGGCGAGCTTTCCTCCGTCGGGGCCTCCGGGCTGATCGTGGAGCTGGGCCGCCGGTTCGTCCGCGAGCTGCCGCGGGCCGTGGTCAAGTCGGCCGAGGAGCACGGGTTCCCGGTCGTCGTGCTGACCCGTGAGACCCCGTTCGTGCAGATCACCGAGTCGGTGCACGCGCGGATCATCGACATCCAGCTGGAGGAGCTGCGCGCCTCCGAGCAGCTGCACGAGGTCTTCACCCAGCTCTCCGTCGAGGGCGCCTCACCGGCCGAGGTGCTGGCGCAGGTGGCGCGGCTGTCGGGCCGCCCGGTGCTGCTGGAGAACCTCGCCCACCAGGTGCTGGCCTGCGAGTCCGCCGGGCGCGACGCCGGGGCCCTGCTGGCCGGGTGGGAGACCCGGTCGCGGGCGGTGGCGCCGGCCGAGCGCACCGCGTACGACCCGGCCTCCGGCTGGCTGGTCACCACGGTCGGCGCTCGCGGCCAGGACTGGGGGCGGCTCATCCTGCTCTGCGACGCCGCGCCGTCGCCCCGCGACCTGGTGCTGGCCGAGCGCGCCGCCACCACGCTCGCGCTGGGCCGCCTGTTGGAGCGCCACCAGGAGTCCCTCGAACGCCAGGCGCACGGCACGATCATCACCGGCATCCTCACCCATGCCTACGCCGACCCCGACGAGGCCGCCGCCCGCGCCCGCGCCGTGGGCGTGCCCCTCACGGGCCGCAAGCTGATCAGCGTGGTCATCCGGCCGACCGAGCACATCGACCAGGCGCTCGACGGGCAGGCGCAGCTCGGGGAGCTGGCCGAGGCCACCGCCGCCGCCTGCCGCGACGCCCGCCTGCCCGCCCTGGTGGGCGCGCTCGACCAGGAGCGGGTGGGCGTCCTGCTGCCGCTCCCGCCGCGCACCCAGGCCGAGCCCGCGCTCACCTCGCTGTCCGAGCGGCTGCGCGTGCTGTGGGGGCCGGGCTCGGCGTTCGTGCTGGCGGCGGGCTCGGTGGTGGAGTCCATCAGAGACGTGCGCCGCAGCTTCCTCGAAGCCGAGCAGGTGGCCGACGTGGCGGTCCGCCAGCCCGACGGCCGGCCCTTCTACCGGCTGCCCGACCTGCGCCTGCGCGGCCTGCTCCACCTGCTGCGCGACGACGCGCGGCTGCAGACGTTCGCCGAGCGGGAGCTGGGGCCGCTGCTGGCCCACGACGCGCAGCGGGGCGGCGACCTGACCCGGATCCTGCGCGTCTACCTCGACTCCGGCCGCAACAAGGCCGTCGCGGCGCAGAAGGCCCACCTGTCCAGGCCCGCGTTCTACGACCGGCTGCGCCGCCTCGAACGCATCCTCGACACCGATCTCGACGACGTCGAGTCGTGCCTGTCGCTGCACGTGGCGCTGCTGGCGCTGGAGTCCTTCCGCCGGGAGAGCCGCTGATGTGCTGGAATGGGCGATATGTCTGACGTGCTGGTGCCCGACGTGGCCGACCTCAGCCGCATGCTCGCCACGGCGGGAGCCTTCGCCGTGCCCGTCCACGACGTACGGCTGACACCCGACGAGCTCGACCCGTCGCAGATCGTCGCGGGCGACCCCGTCACGTCCTCGCTGGAGCTGGGCGGCGGGCGCGGCATCTGGGAGATCACGCCCGGCGTCGTGACCGACGTGGAACGTGACGAGATCTTCGTCGTGCTGTCGGGCCGCGCCACGGTCGCCGTCGAGGGCGGCACCACGGTCGAGCTGGGGCCCGGCGACGTGTGCCTGCTGGCCGAAGGCGCGAAGACCACCTGGATCGTGCACGAGACGCTGCGCAAGGTGTACCAGACCCGCTGACCCCGGCCCTCGGCCAAGCCCTCTCTAGAAGCCCATCGCCGCCCGCACCTCCTCCAGGGTGCGGACCGCGCGCTCGCGGGCCCGCTCGTTCCCCTCGGCCAGGATCCGCCGGGCGTCGCCCTCCGTCAGCTCGGCCCTGCGCCTCCTGATCGGCCGCAGGAACTCGTTGACCGCCTCCGTCGCCACCCGCTTGAGCGTGGCGGCGCCGCCGTCGCCGATCTCCTCGGCCAGCTCGGCCGGCGGCCGGCCCAGGCACAGCCCGGCCAGCGTGAGCAGGTTGGCCACCTCCGGCCTGCGCTCCTCCTCGAAGGTGATCAGCCGCTCCGCGTCGGTGCGGGCCTTGCGGATGAGCAGGGCGGTCTTGTCCTCGGTGGCCGACAGGGCGATCGCGTTGCCGCGGCTCTTGCTCATCTTGCCGCCGTCGAGGCCCTTCAGCATCGGCTGCGCGCCCATCATCGCCTTGGGCAGCGGGAACACCTCGCCGTACCGGTCGTTGAAGCGGCGCGCGACCAGCCGCGCCACCTCCAGGTGCGGCAGCTGGTCCTTGCCGACGGGCACCAGCGTGCCCTTGCAGAACAGGATGTCGGCCGCCTGGTGCACGGGGTAGGTGAACATCAGGCCGCTCACCGCCGCCTGCGAGCTGTGCGCGATCTCGTCCTTCACCGTCGGGTTGCGGCCCAGCTCGGCCACCGACACCAGGCTCAAAAACGGCAGCAGGAGCTGGTTCAGCTCGGGGATCGCGCTGTGCTGGAAGATCGTCACCTTGGCCGGGTCGATGCCGATCGCCAGGTAGTCGAGCAGCAGCTCCATGGTGTGCCGCCGGATCTCGCCGGGCAGGTCGCGATCGGTGATCACCTGGTAGTCGGCGATCAGGACGTACATGGGATGGAGGTCCTGCAGCCGGACCCGGTTGGCCAGTGAGCCGAAATAGTGGCCCAGATGCAGGGGCCCGGTGGGGCGGTCGCCCGTCAGCACCACGTCGTTCATCAGGTCTCTCTCCTTCGGGATCATGCCGTCCCGGGAGAGAACCCAGCGCTTCTGGGGCCGTCTCTGGGACGGCCCGTACATGGGGAACTCAGCGGCCGTCTACCGGCCGCCACCACATGCGGAAGCGAGTCATCATGCCCGCAGGATACCGGCTTTCTGTGTCGATTCCGTAACCTCTTTACTCGTTTGGCGCGTTCGGCTGCCCCGGCGACCTTGATCTCGCCAGTATGGTGCGGTCCCTTTTCCGCCCTCTGGAGAGTTCATGTCTCGACGCACCCTCGCCGGCGGCCTGGCCATAGCCGCGGCGCTCACCCTCACCGCACTGCCCGCGACAGCGGAGCAGCAGTCGGTGCGGTTCCCGTCGGCGAAGTTCCCGCTGGGCGCGCGGCCAGTGCCGACCAAGACGATGACCAGCGTGGCGCAGGGCATCGACCTGTACGACGTGAAAGCCGGCACCTCCACCGACGGCTACACGCTGACCTTCCTCATGCCCAACGGCAAGGACGCGGGCTCGTCCGCGAGCGCCGAGGCCGTGGCGGCGGAGGTCGAAGCGGCCGGTGAGACGCCCAGCGTGCAAGAGGTGGTGCGGCCGGCCGTGGCCGACGCCGCCGCCCAGACCGTCTACATGGTCCGCGCCGGCCTGTGGCCGTTAAAGGACAAGAAGAAGGCCGACGACCGGGCCAAGGAGCTCAAGGACGCGGGCCTGAAGGTCAAGGTCGACTACCTCGGTGACGACGGGCTCAAGACCACCGGCCCGTGGAGCGCCAAGGTCGCCCTGATCGACGTCAGGACCTTCCGCGGCTCGTACGCCGCCTCCCTCGGCACCAGCGTGGCCAAGAAGGAGACCGTCTCGTCGATGGTCAAGGCCAGCAAGGCGCTGCTCGGCGTCAACGGCGGCTTCTTCAACATCCACACCTCCCCGGCGCTGCGCGGCGAGCCCGTCGGCGTGTCCGTCGTCGGCGGCAAGCTGCTCAGCGAGGCCGTGCCCGGGCGGTCCGCCGTCGTGCTCAAGGGCCGCACCGCCAAGATCACCGAGCTGAAGACGACGGTGACGGCGATCTCGCAGGACGGCGAGAAGGTCGAGGTCAACGGCGTCAACCGGGCCGTCACGACGGACGAGCTGCTGCTCTACACCGAGGAGTTCGGCGCCAAGACACCCGCGGGCGGCGTCGACGCCGTCATCGACGCGAGCAACAAGGTCGTCGCGCTGCGCGCCTCGGGCGCCGCGGTGGCCGCCGGCACGCGGGTGCTGCACGGCAACGGCGTGGCCGCCGACTGGCTCAACGAGCACGCCTGGCAGGGCTGGAAGGTCGAGATCGACACCAAGGTCGTGGACCTGCGCACCAAGCGGGCGCTCCAGCTCACGCCCGAGCTGAACGTGATCGGCGGCAGCGTCGGCCTCGTCCGCAACGGCAAGGTCAAGATCACCGCCAAGCAGGACGGCCACGACTCGCTCAACATGATCCTGCGCCGCCACCCGCGCACCCTCCTCGGCACCACCAAGAACGGCAGCCTCGTCCTCGCCACCATCGACGGCCGCCAGCCCGGCGTCACCGTCGGCGCGAACTTCGTGGAGGCCGCCCAGTTCATGCGCTGGCTCGGCGCCACCCAGGCGATCAACCTGGACGGCGGCGGCTCGACGGCGATGGTCGCCGGCAACAAGGTCGTCAACCACCCGTCGGACGGCTCCGAGCGCGCCGTCGGCGACGCCCTCCTGGTCCTGCCCCAGTAGTCCCGTCCCGGGCGGGGACATCCGCCCCCGCCCGGGACGCTCATCGGACACCGCTCGGGAACGCCGGCACCCCGCCCCGGAAACCCCTCACCGGACCCGCTCGCTCCAATAGGCGAGCTGCTCCCGCGTGGTGCGGGTCGCGGGATGGTCCGGGCCGAGGACGCGCTCCCTGACGGGCAGCAGGGCCGCGTACTGGTCGCGGGCCGCCGCCGGATCCCCCGCCTGGCCCGTCCAGTACGCCAGGTTGGCGCGGGCGGTCAGCGTGTCCGGATGCTCGGGGCCGGAGACCCGCTCCCGGAGCGGCAGCAACGCGGTGTACGCGTCCCTGGCCTGCGCCGCATCCCCCAGCTCGCCGATCCACCGCGCCAGCTCGTGCCTGATCGTCAGCGTGTCAGGATGATCGGGGCCGAGCACCCGCTGCCGTACGGCCAGCAGCCCCGCGTACTGCTCCCTGGCCGCCGCCGCGTCCCCCGCCTGCCCCATCCAGTACGCCAGGTTGTGCCACGTGATCAGCGTGTCCTGGTGCTCGGGGCCGAGCACGCGCCGCCGGATGCCCAGCAAGTCCGCGCACTGGTCGCGGGCCGCCGCCGCGTCGCCCGCCTGGCCCGTCCAGTAGGCCAGGTTGTGCCGGGTGGTCAGCGTGTCGGGATGCTCGGCGCCGGAGGCGTGCTCGCGGCGGATGAGCAGCTCCGCGTACTGGTCGCGGGCCGACACCGCGTCGCCGAGCTCGCCCGTCCAGCGGGCCAGCTCGTGCCGGGTGATCAGGGTGGCCGGGTGCTGGGGGCCCAGCACCCGCTCCCTGATGGGCAGCAGGGCCGCGTAGTGGTCGCGGGCCGCCGCCGGATCGCCCGCCTGGCCCGTCCACTGGGCCAGGTTCGCGCGGGCCATCAGGGTGTCGGGGTGGTCGCGGCCCTGGACGCGTTCCCTGATCGGCAGCAGCTCCGCGTACATGTCCCGCGCCGCCGCCGCGTCCCCCAGCTCGCCCGTCCACCGCGCCAGCTCGTGCCTGATCGTCAGCGTGTCGGGATGGTCGGGGCCGGACACGCGCTCCCGCACGACGAGCAGGTCCGCGTACTGCTCCCTGGCCGCCCGCGCGTCGCCCAGCTCGCCCGTCCACCGGGCCAGCTCGTGCCGGTTGATCAGCGTCGCCGGGTGCTCCGGGCCCTGGACGCGCTCGCGGATCGGCAGCAGCGCCGCGTACTGGTCGCGGGCCGCCGCCGCGTCGCCGGCCTGGCCCGTCCACTGGGCCAGGTTCGCCCGCGCGGCCAGGGTGTCGGGGTGGTCGGGGCCCTGGACGCGCTCCCTGATCGGCACCAGAGCGGCGTACATGTCGCGCGCCGCCGCCGCGTCGCCCAGCTCGCCCGTCCAGCGCGCCAGCTCGTGGCGGATGGTCAGCGTGTTCGGGTGCTCGGGGCCCTGCACGCGCTCGCTCACCGGCAGCAGCTCGGCGTACTGGTCCCTGGCCGCCCGCGCGTCGCCCAGCTCGCCCGTCCACCGGGCCAGCTCGTGCCGGAGGGTCAGGGTCGCCGGATGCTCCGCCCCCTGGACGCGCTCGCGGACCGGCAGCAGCTCCGCGTACATGTCCCGCGCCGCCGCCGCGTCCCCCAGCTCGCCCGTCCACCGCGCCAGCTCGTGCCGGGCCGTCAGCGTGGACGGATGCTCGGCCCCCAGCTTCGCCGTCAGCGCGTCGCAGATCTCCTGGCACAACGACTTCGCCGTCCGGTAGTCGCCGCTCGCCCCCAGGTAGTGGGCGGTCTTGTCGATGCCCGGCGAGATCGGGCTCAGCGCCGCGAGGATGTGCGGCAGCAGCAGCGCGTACCGGGGCCAGGACCGGACCCGGTCGGGGTCGTCGGGCAGCACCGACTCCAGGAGCACCGCCGCCGCGTTCCGCCAGCGCTGCTGCTCGTGCGCCGCGAGCTGGTCGAGAGTCACGGCCTGAACGAGGCGGTGCACCGCCACCGTGCCCTCCATCGGCTGCCCGATCAGGCTGTGACCGCGCAGGGCGCCGACGGCCGCGTTGACCGCGATCGGGTCGCGCGGCAGCTCCTGCAACACCGCCACCGCACTCAGCCACGGCCGCAGCTCCCGCGCCCGCCGCACCCGCGACTCCGGCAGGCGCCCGTACGCCCGCTGCCGCCGCACGTCCTCCGCGAACAGCTCCCGCGCCGTCCGCGTCTCCAGCGGCGACAGCAGCAGATGGTACGGGATGGCCTCGTGCGAGTAGCAGGCCAGCACCCGCAGCAGCGCGATCGCCTCCCGGCTCGTCCCCGCCACGTTCCTAAACGCAAGCTGCCACGTCGTGGTGATCTGCTCCTCATATCCCCACGCCTGCCCTTGCGCCAGCAGCCCCGCCCGGTGATCGTGCAGCAGGTCGAGGTACGCGCCCAGCGCCAGCCCCGTCTCCGCCATGAACGCCCCGGCCTGCTCCAGCGCCAGCGGCAACGCCCCCAGCTCGGCCACCACGGCCGCGGCCGCCTCGGCGTCCTCCTGCCCCGACCGCGCCAGCACCAGCTCCGCCGCCGGCTCCGGCTCCAGCACCGGCAGCTCCAGCCCCTGCTCGGGCGGCCAGCTTCCGGACCGGCTGGTGACCAGCACGTGCCCAGGCCCCGCCGGAGGTAGAAAAGGGCGCAGGGCATCAGCTCCCGGCGCGTTGTCGAAGATCAGCAACCAGGCGTCGGTACGGGCCGCGAGCGCGGCGTGCACCTGGTCGACGGGGTCCGCCGCGTCCACGGTGTCCCGTAAGCCCAGCAGCGCCGCCAGCCGGGCGAACGCCGCCGACAGCACGGCCGGGTCGGCGGCGGGCAGCTGCCAGACGAGCTGGTAGTCCCGCAGGTGGCGATGGGCGTACTCCAGCACCAGGCTGGTCTTCCCCACCCCGCCCAGCCCGTGCACGGCCACCACGCCCGGCTGAGCCCTGCTGCCCGTCAGCCGCTCCCGCAGCTCGGCCACCGTCTCGTCCCGCCCGACCAGCCGCGGGGGGCGGGGAAGGAGCTGCACCGGCCGGGTGGGGACGGCGGGGCGGGGCGGCAGCCGCACATCACCCACCACGTCCACGTGCCCGACGTTCACGGCCGTGGCCCCGTCCCCGGTCATCGCCACGCCCGGATTGTCGCCGCCCACCTCAATGGAACGTTCCACAAGGCCCGGCTTGTGCCGTCCGACCTCCTGGCCAGCAGACCCCCGGGCCAAGGCCCCCTCGCCCGCCACCGCTTCCCTCGCTGCCGCCTCCGCACTCGTCTCCGCCGCACTCGCGGTGGCACTGGCCTCCGCCGCACTCGCTGCCGCCGCATCCGCCGGCGCCTCGGCCGCTGCCGCCTTCCCTGCCGCGCCGGAACCACCCGCCGGCGCGCGCCCGGCCGACCGACGGGCCAGGCCACAACCGACGAGCGAGCCCTCCGGTCGCGACGACCGCGCCTCGACCCGCCGCCGCGCCACGACGAGCATGGCGGCCACGAACAACCCGAGCATCCCGAGCCCGACGCTGATGAGACTGTCCTGCTCATCGAGCACCAGTAACAACGACCCGGGCACGCCATACAGGTCCGCCACGAAGTCGACCGCCCCGGCCGCCACCAAAGTGAGCGAAATCGGGGCGAGCAGCCAGAGAAGGAGACGCGGACGTCGACGATTACGCCGTTCCGGCTCGGAGCTCTGGCCTGAAGGGGGAGAAGCCATCACCCATCCAGGGTGACCCGGCCACCGAAGGGCCGCCACCGGAACTCCGTCATGCCCGGAAAGCGCTTTATGCCACGAGCTGCACAGGGTGCAGGGGGAAAACGAAAAGGGCCCCGACCGGTGCTGGTCGAGGCCCTTTCCT
>NZ_JAATEP010000109.1:0-11433 GCF_012034275.1 Nonomuraea composti
CACGACAGGGCGCGTTCGGCGATGTCCCTGTCCGGGTCGTCGAAGCTCAGCACGGAGATGTAGTCGATGCCGGCGAAATATCCCTGAGCCTGCGCTTCGCGCAGCGGGAAGGCGTAGACAACTCGTCCGCCAAGGGGGCGCCCGTCCGACCGGAAGGGGGTGGCGGTGAACTGGACGACGGGCCGGCCGTCGAAGGCGTCGCGGATCTCGCTCCAGGTTCTGGCCGCCACGTGGTGTGCCTCGTCGATGAACAGGTGGCTGAACTCGGCCAGGAAGATGGTCCGGACGTCCTCGGGGAAGCCCGAAAGGGCGGCGGGGGTAGTGACCACCACGTTGCACGCCTGCGCGAAGGAGCGGGCGCGGTCGCCCGACTCGAAGTGGTGCTCCACGCGGCCTACCACAGGGCGTTCGAACGGGCCGGTGACGATGCCCAGTTCAGGCAGGATGCCAAGGGTCTCGAACTTGCCCGCGGTCTGACCGCGCAGCACGTCGGAGGGTACGAGGACCAGCAGGCGCTCCGGGCGCGCGGCTGCGTAGATCGCCACCATCGTGTCAGTCTTGCCCGTGCCGGTGGGCATCACGACCGTTGCCGGGTGCTGGCTTCCGGTGGTCCAGTGGGCGAAGACGGCCAGGAGAGCGCCGGTCTGGGGTGCACGCAACCCTCGCGGGCTCTGCGCGTCGAGGCCGGGCAGACGAAAGGCTCCCTCGAGAGATGCCCTTACTCCGGCCGGAGCGTGCGCCTCGGAGGGGCCGCCCCAGGCGAACCGCTCCTTTTTCCGGACGAGGTGCACGTATTCCGGGGCGGGGCTTTTGATGACAGGCCAGCGCTGGTCCTCTGCGGCCGCCCATACTGACTGGTTCTCATTGACAAGACGGGCCTTGCGTGGTGGACAAAGGAGCTGGCGTGCGATGTTCTTGTCAACTTTGATCGAATCGGACCATCGAGAAGGCAACTCGATCGATAGCCCCTCGACGTCAACGTCATGTTCCATGTGTCTCCCGCGAGACGCACCAACGGGCGCATCCCCCTCAGGAGCACCACTTGTTGACCCAGATGATAAGCCCGCACGTGCATGATCACGACTTGGGGGACGTTTCCAGCTAAATGATCAATGCAGGTTGAGGTTGCATTTGGGGGCATATTCCGCGTTAAGGCTCAAATGGGCGTCAAGCTAAGTTCGGCGTAGGACGGCCAGCTACCCCAGCCCGCCTCAGCCTGCACATCCCCAAGTGCTCAGCCGCCGAGGCCAGCGTCCGTCCCGGACCGGACAGATACAACGCGAGGGCGTCCGCCTTGAACTCCGGCGGGTACGACTTCATCGCCACGTGGAACTCTTTGTCTTCGGATCTCCATCATCCGGCGCTCAAGGTGTCCCCACCTCGCGGTAGGGCCGAGTTTGTCATCGAGCACAGTAGTGCTCAACTGAAGTTATGCAGGTTGTCTTCGCTGCGCTCATCGCTATCGCAGGAACCCTTCTAGGTTCACTCACGACCTTCCTCTTCCAGAGATGGACGGTCGCCCGTACCGAGAGCTTCACGCGGACAGAGCGGCTCCGTCAGGAGCGCATGAAAGCTTATAGCGCCTTTGCCGGCGCTGTTCTGGATCTTCGTGTAAAGCAGGGGGCACGTTGGGGAGCGAAGAGACGGGCAGACGCGAGTCCGGAGGCGTACGCGGAGGCCAAGGCGATTCAGAACCAGAGTCGAGCAGCTGCGTGGCAAGCGCTTTGCCTGGTACGCCTGCTCACGGACGATGATGAGGCTCTACGGCTCGCCGGCGCGGCGATGGAACTCGCTGCTGACATCCACACGCTGGTAACCCTCGAGGAACTGGATAAGCGCATGGGCGAGGTTCGGCAGGCTGTCGACAGGTTCATCGACAGGGCCGCATCGCTGGTGCGTTAGGCGGTGGTCCAGTCTGGCGCCGTTCAGCCTGAGGCTGACGCCTATGTGAGCGTTCATCAGGCTCATGCCGCCGTCGGCTCGCAGCCGGTCAGCGACCCCGCAGGGCTGATTGAGGAGGTCATCGGAAATGTCCTGTCTGAGGTCTCTTCCGACGCCAACAAGTGTCGCGCCGGTGCGCGTCGAGTGGTGGCGGGATGGCTGTGAACGGCGGCGTCTGGTGTATGGAAGGGTTCGCGGCCACGGGTGAGATCCGCTTGGTCGGCGCTCGGCTGGATGGAGCCTGCGACTGGCGGGCGCGGACTTGCGTAATGAGGATGGGCGATCAACTGCGGGTGGCGAAGATCCTGTTCAGATGAGGGTTTCGGGGCGCCGAGGGTCCGCATTCTGCTCGGGCGGAGAGTCTGGCCGCAGGAGGCCGCCCCCCTTCCCGTCCGGCTCTACCAGCCAGCCCAGCGGCCATCGATGCTCCACACGCATGGCGTGGGGCTCAACAGATGCTCCATCGAGGTCGACTCGCTGCTTCTGATCGAAACGGATGCCGGCGCCGAAGGTGGCCCCGTCGAACGATGACCTGCCGCTAAAAGTGACCTCCTCGAACGATCCGCCGTTGTGGAAACCGACCTCATCGAACAGGGCGTCGCTTTGGAAGGTAGCTCTCTGGAACAACGCGAGCATGAAGGCGCTCCATCCAAAGAGTGCGTCGCTGTTGAAGACAGCCCCGCTAAATGTCGCGCCGTATCGGAAGGCGGCCAGCTCGAAGGACGCTTGGCCGTGGAAGACAGCACCGTCAAAATGGACGCCGTGGAAGGTGGCCTGCTCGAACGATACGTTGCCGTGGAAGACAGCCCCATAGAATTTTGAGTTGCCTCTGAATGTAGCCCCGTCGAACCGTGAATCGCTCACTTGGCAACCACGAAAGTCAAGATCGACGAGTAGAGCTCCGGTCAGATCGAGACGGATGCGAGGCCAGAAGGTCCCAGGAGGTCGTTTGACACGCGGCCGCCATCGCTGTCCCCTCGGCGAGGGGGACCGCAGGTGGTCGGTGAGGATACGCTGGGCTGTGAGGCGGACCTGGTGTTCCTCCAGAGGGTCAGGGGTTGGTGGGCCGCTGACCATTTCCGTCGTTCGGCTTCGTGCCTTGCGTTGCGCGGCGCGGATCCGTTCACGGCGATCGGCTTCTTCGGCCGCGGGGTTGCGGGCCGTGGAGGGTTCTTCGGGCGGAGCGCAGGGCATCCGGAGATATGCGCAGAGCACGTCCGCGATCGTTTGCCGTAGGCGTGGGTTGTTCTGCGCAAGTTCTTCGAGCGCGTAGAGACCGGCCAGCCGGACTGGCGCTTTGTCATGGCCGAGTTGGTCGGCGGCCTTGCTGTAGCGGTCAGTGTCGTGGCCGCGCTCGCCGAGTTGGAAGGTGCGCCGGGCGGTGTCGGCGTTGCGGGCGGTGTAATAGACCGCCAGTAGCGCTGCCAGACCGGTGGCGACCGCCAGGGCGCGGCCGCGGACTGAATCAGTGGCCGTCACCCAGTCTTTGCTGGACAGGCACGTGACTCCGACCGTCTTGAGGTCTGTGCGTGAGGTGCAGGCCACGGCGCGATCGACGTGTTGCAGCCACCAGGACGCCCCAGGGCCGAGCATCCAGATGATCGCGACGACGAGCAGCGCGCCGGCGACAGCGACAGCGATCGAGCGAGGCTTCATGGCTGTCCTCAAGGGGTTCGTGGGGGTCCGCTCCCACCTTGGCGGCTGTCAGTCGACGAGGCCCAGGATTTCCGGTATTTCCCAGGCCCGTCACTAGAAGTGAGCCATGCAACTCCAAGGCATCCGTTCCGTCAGGATGTGGGCTGCTTAGTGAGCAGCCCGAGGAAGGACTGCGGTTCATCACGGTTGATGACCAGTTGACCGTTCAGACTTCCGTTCATGTTGGTCGAGGTCGCGGTCCACTCCGCAGTGATACCACCGACATATGTTCCTGGCGCGATGAGGACGAATGGTTCAAGATCGACATGTTGTCCAGGACGAAGATCGACGGGCGGAAGGTGAATGACCAGAGGCCCTGTGTTGTCGATCCGAATGGATGGCCCTGCGTGAACCGACCGGATCCCACGGAGGTTCCCTAAGTCAGGTGTAAGGAATCGAAGGCCGGCGCCATAAGGATGAAGCTTGGGCAATGCCCGAAAGAAGTATTCAGCGCCTGGTTCATCACCCTCCTCATATTCCAGCGCCCGCACCCCGCCGGGCATCTGGAGAACGACCTGGACGCTAAGGAGGGGCGTGTCGGTGTTGTTGATCAGACGCAATTCGACGGGGTCCACGACGGCTGCTGCGGTGTCGTCTATGGCCTCGGACAACTTGGCGCGACATCCGTCCAGGTAGCGGTGCACCTCTGCGCGATATTCGGCCGTGGATCGTGTCTCACCTGGGGGCCGCAAGACGGGACCGAGCTGACCTTGGCGCTCCGCCAGAGGCTTCAGAGCTTCTTCCTCCAAGTAGGTGATAGGCAAGACGGAGCCTCGTCGGAGCGTTAGTCCAAGGTCCAGGGTGGGTGCTCGGCGGACTAACCGGTCACTCAGCGCGTCAACGTCGGCTGCTCTTGCTCGGGAAGTTGTCCCATCGGGGCGACGAACGAAGATCGCTGCCTCGGGAATGCTCTTGTCCCTGGAGGACGATGGCGCTTCTTTGCGCATGCAGTAGATCGGGTCGCCCCAGCGCGGGGGATCGATTGTGATGACCAGGATGGCGACTGGTCCCTCGCCTTGGTCGATTTCGACGTAGGTGGGTTGCCATCGGATCTCCTCGCCGACGTAGGGCTGGATCCAACGGACCAGTTCCGTGATGTCGTGCTGTTTGACCCCGTTCATGTTTTCGTGGCTCACGCCGGCTAGCAGGAATCCGTAGCCCTCGACGTAGCGACTGGCCGTGTCGGGCATGCGATTGGCGAATCCAATGATGGCTCGCGCGATGTGTGCTCGGCCGCTCTTGTCGCTCTTGTCGGCTGGGTCGAGATCTAGCTCGGACTTCCACTCCAGCCAGAGCGTCTCGTCGGCCTTGGTCGCTCCTCGCACTGCCAGTGCGAGCTTCCTGTACTCGGCGTGATTGCGGGGAGCCGTGCGAGTGTCGAAGTTCAGCGCCATGGTCTGAGGATCTCCTCTGCGAGGTGGGGGGAAGTCACACTAGTGAAGGCTGGCGAGCAGCGTCTCGCTCTAGTGTGCTGGCCTCAGAGCTGCCAGAGCCCCGAGGATCGCGACAACCGTCGTTTCTCGATCAAGGAGGGTGGGGCAACGTGGCGGTCCGGGCGACGATCTGGCGAAAACTCGGCATTCCGAGCTGGACGGTGGCGGCTTGGCGGGCGCGGTCGTCGAGGTGGGCGAGCTTGGCTTGGGCAGCGGCCAGGCTGACGTGCAGGCCTTCGGCCTCACCCAGCCAACCCTCGCGCTCGGCTTCGGTGATGCGCGCCAGGAGATTGCCGCGGATCTCCTCAAGCCGTGGTCGTTGGGCGGGGTCAACGCGGAGGAGAGGGCATCTGATGCAGCTGTGCTCATGCTGGCAGCTGGTGCCGTAGGCGCGGCCGCAGTCGCCCAGGGCGACCTTGCGCCGTTCGAAGTGGCCGAGAAACTCATCCCATTCGGCGTCGGTGGGGACGCGGTATGAGAGTGAGGTGCATGCTCACCGCGATCGCGGCGTTCGTGGCAGGCGGCTTCCTGGTCTCAGGCGCCGCGCATGTTAGGCCGCTGCCCGTGTCGCTGGCCGGGATCGTCGCACTGGCCTCGGTCTGGTCAATCGCTCGCCTCTGGCTGCGCATTGCCGCGGAGTACAGGCGCCACTCGGCCGATATGAAGGAGAAGGAGCGGCTGCTGGCAAGCTGCCGGGCGGCGGCTGCGATGGTCGGTTGCCGTTCCTGGTTGTACGCACGTATTTGGCACGATCGGCGGCTGCGTCGCCTGCGGGCGAGGCGGTCGTAGTGGGTTATCGGCTACGCGGATGACACGAGATTAGGCGCTGACCTGGGGAAACGGCCTCAAGATCATCCCCGGCATGTCCCCTGATCATGGTCGTACGGCTGCGTACGGGCACTGTCCGCTGCCTATCGGGGGTGGCGAAACAAAAGACCTGCGGCTGTGAAACCGCAGGTCAGGGGCCGTATGTGGCGATCTAGGTGAGTGCCCCCGGCAGGATTCGAACCTGCGGCACCCGCTTTAGGAGAGCTCCAGCAACTACGAGTCTAGTTTGTCTATGGATGTGGTGATATGTGGGTGCTGCTCGACACGTATTGAGCTCTTCGGCGTGGGCCTCCTGCGGCTCGTCGCAGGACAGGTGTTCGAGCTGGTCAGGGCCATATTTGTAGCTGGCAGCCCGTAAGACGCTCCCGCTCTTCAGGAGCGGGTGCTGACCATAGGATTAGACGAGACCGTTCCAGGGCCTACTGTTGGCTACGCGGCGTAGTGCGCGATCGCCTGACGGCCGTCATGGAAGTCTTCATCGGCCTCACGCTGGCTGGTGAAGGCCCGGCCTGGTCGATGCTGGGGCTGGCTGGAGTCGATCAACGGCATAGTTCTGGAGAACGTTCAGGTCCTGGCCAATGAGGCGGGCCTGTTGGTGTGGGTCTCGCCCGCCCTGCCCGGCGCCGCTCATGACCTGATCGTGGTATGCGGCCGCCGGTCCGTCGATGCCCTGACCGCCGTCGAGGGGGGAGACCTTCGGACGAAGGGGTACCGGGGCATGGGGCGGCACCGTCCGCACCCCGTTCCAGCACCACTGGCTCCTGCCCGTAGCCGTGATGTTGGGAGGCTGGTCTCAGTAGAGCCCACATGGTTAGGGCAGGTCGTAGACCGTGACCGTGATAGCGCGTTCGGTCAGCTGCTTGAGGATAAGTGGTTCGATCCGGTCCCAAGAGCCGCCCGCGAGACCAGCACCGATCCGAGGCATGTGGATACTCGCGTGGAGGTTCAGGGCTTCGTCGGCCAGAGCGGACAGGCAGCGATCCAGGGCCTCGTAACGGATGGGCGGGCCGTCCTTGGTGGGCCGGATGCCGTGCTGGCCGATCATGTTCGCGACCCATAGCATGGGTTCGACCTGGACCAGCCGAATTGCGCCCAGCTGGAAGTCGTTACCGGAGCGGTGCCAGGCTCGGTAGTCGACTTCTGGCTGTGGCCAGCGCCGGGAGAGGGCAAGAACGAAGCCCTTACCCCAGCCGCCCATGTCGTTGCACACATGGCAGATGACCTTTGATCCCTGGCCGTGGGGTTGCGTCGCGTCGCCGGTCACATAAGAGATCACGATATGGACGGTAGGCTAGCGCCCCGACATTCGTGCCTTCGGGCAATCTTCAGTAGAAGATGATTCCACCGATGCTGGGGCAACCAGGTGGGCGCGTACCCGGGCAACACGCTTGACGGTCGGGTGCCCGTCCGCGCGCCGGACTGAAGGTCGTGGTGTTGCCGCCGACCCGGACGTGCCCGTCGACCGGCGACCGGCGTCTTGTCGGTCCCGTCCAGCAGGCGCAAGCCGGCGCTCCCGACCTACGACGCCATGCTCATCGTTGACGTGCAGCTGCAGTCCGACGAAATGGGAATCGACGATCTCCTCAATGAGCCTCTGCAGCTCCGGGACGATCCTGCCCGGTCTGAGGGGCGGGCTCGTTCTGCTCGGTGCAAGTGATGGACAGGGTGGGTGCGCTCGTTGTCACGAAATGCAGTTGAACGGGGTGTCACGGGGTTCGGAGAGAACCCCGTGACGAGCGGGAGTTGCGCGGGCTGGCATTCATCAGGCGGTGTCGAGGGCCTCGGTGATTTTGCGGGCCATCTCGGTCATGGTGGGGCTGGTCTCGCCCTTCTGGGACTGGATAGCGGCGTCGACGGCGATGGTGACGGTGCGGCGGAAGTTGTCGGCCTCCTCCGGGGCCTGCTGCTTGAGCAGGGTGATGGAGGCGTCAGGGCGGGCAGCAGCACCTGGTCGGCGAGCGCGGCGGTGGTCTTGCCGGTCAGGCCCTTGAGGGACTGGCGAGGACGTGGCCGACCAGGCCGGTGGCGGAGGTCAGGGCGATGGAGCCGTCGGTGGCGGCCTTGTGGGCCGAGCCGGCGGCGTCGGCGGCAGACATCAGCCAGACGGCACCCCAGCCGGCGATGCGGCGGGTGAGCTGGTCCTGGTCGGAGAGGGTGATGGCCATGATGGTGGTGCTCCTTAGCGTTTCGGTGGAACGGGCAGGCGCGCCACCGTTCATGGCGTTTACGATCGCCGATCGCTCTGATAGCGGGCCTTCGCCGTGCTGACGCTGCCGCTGACACGACACCGCAGGGTGGCTCGCGGCGCTCAGGGCTGCTTGCTCTTGCTGATCAAGCTTGTGACGCCAATCAGGGTGCCACCTCCTGCTCCCAGCCCCACGATGAGGGCGTTCGGCCAGGTGGCTCCGTCGGCGAGCATCAGGCCGGTGATGATCGCCGTGGCGATGATCGCGCATAGGAAGGTGAGGAGGGTGCGTTCAGACAGCACTGTTGCCTCCAGCGAACCCGGTGATGTGGTTGAGGCGGGCGTCGCAGCCGGGCGGCGTGCGGCTGAGATTGGCCGTGCCTGGAGGTTGCACGGCGTTAGGGTGGCTCGCCATGTGGTTCCCTTCTGTCTCTTGAGTCACATCAGTACGGAGATGTCGCTCAGGACATAGGCAGTCACATCGGCATAACCCTCGTTCGAGACGCCAAGAAGATTTTCTGAACAGAGCGGGGGAAATCCGTCGCGGGCTGCATAGAGCAGTGCGTACACCCTCAACCATGTCCCCCGGACCGTGGCTGTCCCTGCGGTCCTCCAACTCCTCGAGGGGAGCGGGTATGTCGATGGCCCACGAACAGCCCGACCCAGGCTGCACCTGCTACGACGGTGACTCCTGTGGTCCAGCGGTGCCGACGTGGGGAGACGACGGAGGTGGCAGGGATGACGAACCTGCTGCCGAGGAGTTGGCGTCGCCGATCGACAGCGACCTGGTTGCGGATGCCGAGAGGCAGCTTGCGGACGATGTTGAGCCCGAGAGTGACGAGGCGCGGCAGGCGAGACTGGAGAACGATCACAAGATCGTGATGCTCCTGCGGGCCGACCTTGCGGTAGGCCGACGTGACCGTTTCGACAGGGTTGCGGAGCAGTTGGTCATCTACAGCTTGCCGATCTTGGGGATGTGGGTGGCACGAGGGGAGATTTTCGCGAAGGTCAACCAGCGGCGGGAGCAGGCGAACCAGACCCGGGCCAGCAGGGGTAAGAAGCCGCTCCCGAAGATCACCCGCGACCCGCTCGACTGGCGAACGTGGGATCGAGACGAGGTCGAGGAGTTCGTGCACGACCTTGCAGGAGAGGGCGTGGAGAGATTCCGCCGCGCGGTTGAGGAAGGCCAGTGCGATCCGCGCCGGGGCGCGTCGATGCGTACATACTTCATCGGAGGATGCCTGTTCGGCTTCGAGAAGGTCTACCGCCACAGATGCCGGCAGCAACGGCTCGAACGCGCGGTCGTCGCCGCGGGGCTCGCCCATGACGTCGCGGCGTGGGAGCCGGTACGGCAGCTCGCTCTCACCCCGGGACCGGAGCACCAAGTCATCGTGCGCGACGAGATCTCCCGCGCCATGGCGCAGATCACGGCACCCGAGATGCATCAGGTCCTGTGGTACAGCGCGCTTGGCTACACCCAGCAGGAGGTCGCGGAGATGGCAGGTCTCACCGCCAAGGCGCTAGAAGGCCGGCTGAGGCGGGTTCGTCAGAAATTCGGCAGGAGACACACGGCCGCGCAGACCACGACAGATTCCGATGACGCGGAGAGGTGACGGTCATGAGTCAGACAGAAGACCGGTGGACCCCACGGGCACGCGTAGAACCTGGCGGGCCCGAGGCGCATGCCCGAGATGAATTGGACGACCTGCTGGAGGGCTCGTCGCTGGGCAGCCCGGTGGTCAAGCGGATCCAGGCGCTGGTTCCCGCCGAAACAGTTCGGCGGGCCCGCGCCCACCGCCCTTCTCTCAGTGCCCGGTTCGACGTCAATGAACTGGTCTCGCGGATTCTGGCAATGTTGTGCCGGCAAGCCGTGGCGCATAGAACCGGCGCGCGACTCGCCAGGGGAAACACGACGAACGATCTGTGGTGGCCCCGTGCCGATACGTTCGCCCATGCCGTGCCCCGGCCGCTTGCCCCAGTGGACGTCTGGCGGTCGGCGGGTGTCTTTGGCCTGAGAGTGCCACCGCAGATGCGCGCGGTACTGAGAGTGATCGAACGACCGGGCGGTCCGGACAGGGTTCTTCACCAACTTGCGGATGACGGCGTTCTGGACGAGGTTCGCGATGATGTTGCCAGGCGAATCGCGGTGCTCGCCGTGGGTCTCATGGATGATGCGCCACCAGGGCTCCTCCGGGCGTACGCGGCGATCCTGGAGCGGAAATCTGCCGGGAAGCAACCGCCACCCCTTACCCGACGTGATCCGGAGCGAGAGGGGCAGCTAGGAAGCAACCGGCTCACGGACGTTTCAGCCCAGGCCGCGTTCCCATCGGAACGCCCGCGACCAGCGCGGAAGAACTTCGAGGTCCACGATCGGTACGTCGGTGATAAGACACTAGTCTTTTCTTTCATGCCCGTCGGTCGACCGAGACGATTCTCCGACCTCTTTCGCTTCCTTCTTCACCGTCATAGCGAGCCGGATCCGGCGTGCTTGCTCGACGGCGCGACGAGTTCAGATATTCTCGATTTCGATTTCCTGACTAGCTTGTCGCATGACGCGGGAAAGTCGTATCGCTCCTTCCAGAGGGCCATTCGCTGCCGTAAACAGCACGGAGCGTGGACGCGCTGCCCGGAATGTCAGCGCGAGTGGGCCACCACCGGTTGGCCCTCGTCAACGGTCAATATGCGGGCCGCTGAGCACATGCTCACCGGTTACGCACCGATCGATCTCAGCAAGGAGTTAAGGGAGGCGCGTCGCCGTCTGCTCGACCTGCTGGGCTTTCGATCCAAGTCTGCGGATCCGCAATATCGCGGATCCATCGACCAGTCTCCCCACGAGTTTGGCTGGCTACCGGCGAGAGCAAGCGACAGGGAGCTTTTTGATCTAGCGCTACGGCAGCGCAGAAACTTGTTGGGGCGATTCACCGCTTCAAGGAGTCCACTTCTTCAGGAAAGAAACACAGAGTGCGGCAATGACGAAATCTCCGCTTGAATCGCATGGCTCCTTGCCTAAATGGCGTTCAATCCCGGAAGAGGACAGCCCCATAGGGCGTACCGGAAGGCAAAGGTCACCGGCGTGCGTGGGCGTCGGCGCCTTCATCGCGACGGTACAGGCTCGGCAGTGAAAGCCGGTGAAGCACAGAACAGCGAGGAGGCGCCGATATTCCCAGGGGCGAGAGGGGTCCCGACGCCTTACACAGTGGCAAGTCGATCAAGGAGCTTCGCGACGTCGCCCCACCTGGCCAGGGCACCATGCGCGGGAAATAATGGATAGGCCGATGCCAGCGCCTTGCTCGTCAGCGTAACCAAGGTCGCTAGTGCTGTGACCGGAAATGATCACCGGGTTGGGTGAGG
>NZ_JAATEP010000011.1:0-260367 GCF_012034275.1 Nonomuraea composti
AACAGCAACCGTTGCGGCTGAAGTGCCTCGAACAGCGCGATCGAATCGAGTGCGGTGTTCAGGTCGAAGTCCGGTGGAGGGGTGGCAGGGCGCAGGTCGCCCGTTTCGGGCAGGTAGACGCCGGCCGCGTCCCCGACGTACAGGTCGCCCGTGGCGGAGTCGACCAGCCCCACGTGGTGTTTGGCGTGGCCGGGGGAGTAGCGGCTGTTGAGCGTGCGCCCGTTGCCCAGGTCGATGGCGCCTGTGTCGCCCAGGGCGACGATGCGCTCGGCTTCAGTGGGGGACAGCTCGCCGAACAGCGTGTCGAGCCGGTCGCCCCACACCATGCGCGCGCTGGCCATGAGCCGGGACGGCTCCGCGAGGTGGCGGGCGCCCTTCTCGTGTACGACGACCTGCGCTGACGGGAAGAACTTGGCGATGTCGCCGACCCCGCCGGCATGGTCGAGGTGGATGTGGGTCACGACGACCGTGGCCAGGTCTTCGGGGCCGACACCCAGCGAGGCGAGCGCGTCGCGTACCACGGGAGCCGAGGTCGAGGTTCCCGTCTCGACCAGGCAGGGCCGGTCGCTGAGGATCAGGTAACCAGCCGTGATGCCCGCGAACCCGGCCATTCTGGTGTCGATCTCATAGACGTCGCCGCCGAGCGCGGTGATGTTGTCCACAGCCACTCCTGAGCCTCCAGCCGTTGTCCCCAGAACGGCGTTCAGCCGATCCGGCCTCCTCCTCATCGTAGAGAGTGATCTCCACCAGAGCACCGATAGGAGGACGACCGTGGACAGAAACGAAGTCTTGCTGGTGGGCAGGCTGTCAGCACCGGTGGAGGAGCACCCCATGCCCAGCGGCGACACGGTGACGAAGTGGCGCATCATCGTCCGTCGCCGCCGCGACAAACGCGGGGCGGTGCTGAGTGACAGCGTCCCGTGCGTCACGTTCAACCCGGAGACGGCCGCCGTCGTCCGCGCCCTCAAGCCCCGCGACTACCTGGAGGTGACAGGTTCGTTCCGCTGCCGCGTCTACGGCCCGACCACCGGCAAGACCTGGCGATACGAGGTGGAGGTGAGCACCGCGAAACCGTACGAGGCGGAGCCGGCCATCCCACCCACCCCGGCCGTCGACGCCGACCCCACCATGCTCGCCGCCCTGATCCCCCGCCAGGTCCCCTACCTGGCTCCCACCGGCTAATCTCCCCACCCATAGCCCGACCCCCGGCCGATCCACCGGCCGGTCTGTGGCCAATCCGCCGGTCGGCCCTCCGCCGATCCGCCGGCCGATCCACGGGCCGATCCACCGGTCGGTCTCCGGCCAGTCCATTGGCCGGGGACCGGCAGAACCCCGGCGAGACGGCGATGGTTCCGGGGGCCGGGCTGTGGGGACGGCAGCCTGGCCGGCGGAATGCGTTGCCAGGCGTTGCCAAGAGGAGGGGAGATGCGCTTGAGAGCGGCCCAGCGCGACGGGCCGTCACAGCCGCGCTGCTGCGGCGGAGTCGCCTGTGACGCCACCCTTTGCTCCACTACGCCTGCTCCGGCCCAGAGGAGTCCGGCCAGACCTTCCGAATACAGCGGGTCACCCTTCGCCGCATGGCCCTTCCTCGCCGCAGGGGTCGGCCCGCCCTCTCACATCGCCATGAACCCCAGCCCCCGTACCACCACGCCGATGCCGATCACGCCTTCACCTCGCGCTCCTTACCTTCCGAAGAGGCCAGCCCGCTGCGTCCTTGGCCGGTCGAACCCTGATCGGCTGTGCTCGCGGCTGGTCGTGCTCAGACCGGTCATGCGCGCAGTTGATCGCGCCCTTGGCCGGCTGTGCTGGGAGTCGGCCCTGCCTACCCCCGACCAGATGCGCCTCAGCCGATCGCGCCCCCGGTCGGCTGGTCCTTGGCTGGTCGCCCGCCAGCTCGCCACCACGCCCTGGCCGTGGTGCCGAGTCTTGGTCGGCCGTGGTCGCAGCCGGCTGTGCCTTCAGCCGGTTGTGCTCTCAGGCGACAGCGCCCTTAGCTGGTGGGGCCCTTAGCCGACGGCGCCCTTAGCCGGTGGGCCCTCAGTCGGTGGCGAAGGTGCGTAGGACCAGGCCGGTTCGTGGTTTCGGGCCGAAGGAGGTGGACTTGCGTGGGACGCGTTCACCGCCGGCGGCTATGGCCAGCACGTCATCGACCGCCAGTGGCTTGAGGATGACGGCCGTGCCGCCGGTTTGGATGGCGAGGCGTACGGCGGCCTCCGTGTCGTGGTGGACGATGCGTACGGTCTGGTCGTTGTCGCGCATGCCCCACACCACGGGCAGGACGAATTCGGAGAGGACGGAGGTGTTGAGGGAGTTCCAGCGGTCGGAGTGGTCCGGGGGCATGGCTCGGGCGAGCTGTACCGGGTCGGGGTCGGTGAGCAGGTGGGCGCCGTCCTCGCCGGCGAGCAAGAACGCGGGCTCTGAGGCCTGTTCCAACGCGGCCAGGCCGGTCGCCAGGTCCTTGTAGTCGTGCACCTGCCACGAGCTCTTGGCCCTGGACACCGCTTCGGCCGGCGGAAGGCCCTCGATGACGCGGTGGATGGCCTGGAGGTCGGGTGGGTACGCGCGTGAGTCGACCAGCAGGGCCAGGCCGAAGTCCCACGGGCCGAAGGCCGCTTCGCTGTACTCGGGCGCTTGGCCGAAGCCCCCTGAGCCGGAGGCCGACTCGCCGTTCCCCGGGGATGGGCTGCTCGCACCCCCATGCGCGGGCCGTTCTGAGGCTGGGCGGGAAGAGTGCCCGTGGTGTTGTGCGGCGGGACGCGAGGGGCGCTCGTGGTGTGGTGGGGCGGACTGGGCCGGGGGTTGGGGGTGTTGTGGTGTGCTGCGGTGGGCGGCTCGTTCCTGGCGTTGGAGGACGCGGTACGTCGCGTATCGGTGGTGGCCGTCGGCGATCAGGGCCTGGCGGTCGTGGAGGTCGGCGTTGATGGCGGCGATCTCCTCCGGGGCGGTGATGGCCCAGAGGCGGTGGGTGAGGCCGTCTTCGGTGTTCGCCGAGACAAGGGGGTGCCGGGTTGAGGCGACCTCGTCCACCAGGCGGGTGGCCGTACCGTTGGCGCCGTCGTACAGGAGGAAGATGGGCTCGAGGTTGGCCTGGGTGGTGCTCATGAGAGCGAGACGGTCGGCGATGGGGCCGGGGAAGACGTCCTCGTGGGGGAGGATGATGCGCTGCCCCGGGTCCACCAGGCCGACGTCGCCGATCAGGCCGCGTTGCAGGACGCCTGGGCCGCTCTGCTCGTAGACGTACAGCGCCGGCACGTCGTCCGGCACCAGCACGCCGGAGTCCAGCCATTCCCTGAGCGTGTCCCTGGCCACGGCGTAGCGGGGGTCCATCGGGGTTTCCCCGGTGGGGGAGGTCGGGTCAGGGCGGAAGTGCGGTTGTCCCGACTGCTGCGTCGGCTGCGGGCCTGGAGCGGTCGCCTCGTCCGGGGAGCGGGCCGCGGAGGGGCTTGTCGGGCCTGCCCAGGTGAGGGTCATGGGGGAAGGCGGGGCGCTCGGGTTCCGTGGGGTGGTGGAGGGTGAGCCGGTCGGGTCCTGCGGGGTGGAGAAGGGCGGCGCGGCTGGGCTGGGCGTGGTGGGGGTGGGCGGCGTGGTCGGGTTGTGAAGAGCCGGGTCCTGCTGGGTGGAGGAGGGTGACGCCGTGGGGCCGTGCGTGGCGGTGGCGGGTGGCGCGCTCCGGTCCTGTGCGGCGGGGGATTCGGGCAGGTCGTGCGTGGCGGCGGTGGGGGAGGAGTTGCTGCGGGAGGAGCAGGGAAGGATGAGGCGGACGACGTTGTTCGGGTGAGAGTCCAGGAGGACCTCTACGTCGGCGTCGGAGATGAGGTCGTACGGTGGGGAGGTCACCTTGGCGGGATCTTCGACAGCGAAACGCACGCCTCGGAAAGGCCGTAGCACCAGTCCAGTGGGTACGGGCAGTTCAGGAGTCCCCATACCGGGCATGCTTTCACAAATGCCTGCGCCCTCCAGAAGTCGCCCCACGGTTGCAGTCGTGTCCGTTCCGAGGCAGGTCGCGGGCCAGGTCACCGTACAGCGATGAAGGAGTCCTCACGCATGGGTCAGGATGGCAATGTTCATGATGAGGGTACGGGTGCTCCCCAGGGCGGTGTTTACGACTGGTATCAGCGTGGGGTGAAACTGCTGAAGGAGGGCAGTCCGGCTGCGGCTGCGGCGTTGCTCGAACGGGCCGCGGCGGCGGAGCCTGAATCGCGCAGCATTTTGGAGGCGCTGGCGCGGGCGCAGTTCAATTCGCGGCAGTACGCGGAGGCGGCGGCCAGTTTCCGGCAGATCGTCGATGCCAATCCGGCCGAGGATTATGCCTACTTCGGGCTGGGCTTGGCGTTGTGGCGGACCGGCGACGTGGAAGGGGCTCAGGAGCCGCTGGCCATCGCTGTCGCCATGCGGCCGGACGAGCGGAATTACGTGACGGCCTTGAAGAGTGTGCGGGCGACTTTGCGGGCCCGGAGGGAAATGTAAGCGCTTTTGGGCTGGGGGATGGTGGGGCGAGAGTTGGGTTTCCTCGCCCTTTCGCCCGGTTCTCTGTTTCTGTGGGTTTCGAGAGGCGTGGGTAGTGGGGAACTCCTGTTCGTGCATCCCCGAGCTGGGCGACCCCGGAGCGGGCAGGGGTCGCCGGGCTTGAAGGGAGTCAGGCGTTGTGGCGTGCGGCGTTGGCGGCGATGGCGGATTTGAGGTAGGCCGCCAGGCCCGGCACGGTCGCGTCGAAGGAGGCCGTGAAGCGGGGGTCCGTGACGTACGTCTCGCCGAGGCCGCGGTGGATCTTGTACGTGCACTCGTAGAACCAGCGGGAGATGTGCGCCCGGTGCTCCTCCGCCAGGTCCATGGCCAGGTCGCCGTCGGAGGGGGCGCCGGAGCGGAGCGCGTCCGCCAGGCGGTCGGTGATGTCGGCCGCCTCCGCCTTGAACCGCTTCCAGTCCTCCTTGGTGTAGGAGGACGTGCGGCGCTTCGCCTCGGCCCACGGGTCCGTGCCGCCCCAGCGCTGCTCCGCCTCCGCCGCGTGCGCGTCGGGGTCGAAGTCGCCGGAGGGCTCCGTGCGGGTCTCGGGGATGAGGGTGAGGTTCTCTGGCATGGTCGTCCCTTCTCTGGGTGGGTACGAGGGCGACGCTAAAGTCTCACGCAACGTGAGAGTCAAACGGGAAGAGGCGTTGTGCTGATCGACGGCTATGACACCCTGCTGCTCGACCTCGACGGCGTGGTCTACCTGGGCAGCCACGCCGTGCCAGGGGCGCTGGAGGCGCTGGAGGAGGCGCGGCGGCACGGTGTGCGGCTGGCGTACGTCACCAACAACGCCTCCCGGACGCCGGCGGCCATCGCCGCTCACCTGCGCGAGCTGGGCGCGCCCGCAACGGCCGAGGACGTGGTGACCTCGGCGCAGGCCGCCGCCCGGTTGATCGCGGAGCGGGTGCCGCCCGGCTCCAAGGTGCTCGTGGTCGGCGGGTCCGGGCTGCGGATGGCGGTACGCCGCCAGGGGCTGCGCCCGGTCTCCACGGCCGCCGAGTCGCCCGTCGCCGTGGTGCAGGGGATCGCGCCGGGGCTGTCGTACGGGCTGCTGTCGGAAGGGGCGCTGGCGGTGCGGCAGGGGGCGTTGTTCGTGGCGTCCAACGCCGACAGCACGATGCCGACCGGGCGGGGGGAGCTGCCGGGGAACGGGGCCATGGTGCGGGTGATCGCGCACGCCACCGGGGTCGAGCCGATCTATGCGGGCAAGCCGGATCCGCCGTTGCACCGGGAGTCGATGATCCGTACGGGGGCTCGGCGGCCGCTGGTCGTGGGGGACCGGCTCGACACCGACATCGAGGGCGCCTCGAACGCGGGGGTGGAGAGCCTGCTGGTGCTGACCGGGGTGGCGACGGTGGCGGATGTGCTGACAGCGGAACCCCGGCACCGGCCCACGTACGTCGGGGAGGACCTTGGGGCGTTGCTCCAGCCCTATCCGGAGGTGCGCGACGGCGCCTGCGGGGGATGGCGGGCCGAGTGGCGGGACGGGGTGCTGCGGCTCGACGGTGAGGGCAGCCGGATCGACGGGTTGCGCGCCGCCTGCGCCGCCGCCTGGGCGGCGGCCGGTGAGGGACGGGTGGAGGAGGACGCGGTCAAGCCGGTGCTGGAGCGGGTGGGGTAAGTCGCGTCATATCGGGATAAGTCGGGATAAGTCGCGTGAGGGGCGAGCGGTTGGGCGTGCGGGCATCCGCCTGCTCGGGGTGGATGGCTCTGGCGTCTGCCTGAGCTGGTCAGGACGACGCGGGGGCGCGTGCCTGCACGCGTCAGGGCGATGTGGAAGTGTGCGTGCACGCGTCGGGACGCTGCGGGGGCGTGCCTGCACGCGTCGGGACGCTGCGGGGGCGTGCCTGCACGCGTCAGGGCGCTGCGGGGGCGTGCTTGTACGTGTCAGGACGCTGCGGGGACGTGCATGCGTCAAGGCGATGTGAGCGCCTGCCTGCACGCGTCAGGGCCGCGCCGGTGCGCGCGTGGAGGAGCGGCCGGCCGCCCGGTTGTCGGCGAGCGGCCGGGCGTTCAGATGAGTCTGCGCAGGCGCAGCAGGTCGCCGAAGCTCGCGTCGATCTTCACCCGCCCTCCGAGCAGTGCTCGTGCCAGGTCCAGCTCCCCGTCGACCAGCGCGACCAGGTCGTCGCTCACGATCGTGAGCTTGACGTCGGCGGCCTTGCCGTCCGCCGGCGGCTGCTCCGTGAACGGGTCCAGCCCCCCGTGGTGCAGCCGGCCGTAGAAGGTCACGTCGAGGTCGGAGACCCGGCAGCTGACCGTACGCTCGACCACGTGCTTGGCACGGTCGGCCTCGTCGATCTCGTCGAACTGCGCGACGAGCTTGGCCAGTGCCGCCCGGCACTCCTCGACGCTTGCCATGATGCGCATCCTTTCTTTCCTTTTGCGGACGGTAGCGTTCCACATCAGTAGCACCCCCGTATGAGCTTCAACGCGTGACACGCCTGCCAAGGTCCCGGGTGCTCGCGGGAGGCGTTACGGTCGAGTCATGAGTGTGGTGCCCCAGGAGACCGGTGACGAGCGGGTCGACGCCATCGTGGCCGGCCTCGCCCGGCTGGGCGAGCTGCCCGTGAGCGAGCACGTCGCGGTCTTCGACGAGACGTTCTCCGGGCTGGAGGGCGTGCTGGCCGCAGTGGAGGAGCCGGTCCGCGAGGGCGCTCCCGACGGGGCCGTGGGCCGCCGGTGAGCCGCAGGATCCGTCTCGACAGCGAGCTCGTACGCCGTGGCATGGCGCGCTCGCGCGAGCAGGCCGCGCAGCTCATCGAGGCCGGCCGGGTGAGCGTCGGCGGTCAGCGGGCGCGCAAGCCCGCCACGCAGGTCGACACCGCCTCCGCGATCGTCGTGGCCGCATCCGGAGACGGCCCCGACTACGTCTCGCGCGGCGCGCACAAGCTGCTCGGCGCGCTCGACGCGTTCGGCGGGCTGGAGGTGGCGGGCCGCCGCTGCCTCGACGCGGGCGCGTCCACGGGCGGGTTCACGGACGTGCTGCTGCGCCGCGGCGCCGGTCACGTGCTGGCCGTGGACGTCGGTTACGGCCAGCTCGCCTGGTCGTTGCGCAACGACGAGCGGGTGACCGTCATGGAGCGCGTCAACGTGCGCGACCTGACGCCCGAGATGGTCGGCGAGCCGCCCACGCTGATCGTGGGCGACCTGTCGTTCATCTCGCTGCGGCTGGTGCTGCCCGCGCTGGCGGCGGTGGCCGCGCCGCGGGCCGACTTCGTGATGCTGGTGAAGCCGCAGTTCGAGGTGGGCAAGGACCTGGTCGGCGCGGGCGGCGTCGTCCGCGATCCGGAGCTGCGCGCCCGCTCGGTGCGTGACGCCGCGGCGAAGGCGCTGGAGCTGGGGCTGAGCGTGCGCGGGGTGACCGCCAGCCCGCTGCCCGGGCCGTCGGGAAATGTGGAATATCTGCTGTGGCTGGGCAAGGGGGAGGGCGCGCCGCAGGTCGCCGACCTCGACGCCGAGATCCAGCGTGCCGTCGCGGAAGGGCCGCAATGAATCGCACCGTGCTGGTCGCCGTGCACACCGGGCGCGGCGCCGCCGTCGACAGTGCCCGGCTGGTCATCAACCGGCTGGTCGACGCCGGCATCACCGTCCGGGTGCTCGACACGGAGTGCGCCGAGATCGGCTGTGAGAAGGCCGACGCGGTGCCCGCCGACCCGAGCGCCGCCAAGGACGCCGAGGTCATGATCGTGCTCGGCGGCGACGGGTCGCTGCTGCGCGCCGCCGAGATGGCCAGGCCCGCGGGCACGCCGCTGCTGGGCGTCAACCTGGGGCACGTCGGGTTCCTGGCCGAGGCCGAGGTCGCCGACCTGGCGGCGGCGGTCGACAGCGTCGTGGCCGGCCGCTATGACGTCGAGGAGCGCATGACGGTCGATGTTCTCGCCCGGCAGAACGGCCGGGTCCTGGCCGACACCTGGGCGCTGAACGAGGCCACCGTCGAGAAGCAGGAGCGCATGCTGGAGGTGGTCGCCGAGATCGACGGCAGGCCGCTGTCCAGGTGGGGCTGCGACGGCGTGATCTGCGCCACGCCCACCGGCTCCACCGCGTACGCCTTCTCCGCCGGCGGCCCCGTCGTCTGGCCCGAGGTCGAGGCGCTGCTCATGGTGCCCATCAGCGCGCACGCGCTGTTCGCCAAGCCGCTGGTCGTCTCGCCCCGCTCCACCCTGGCCGTCGAGATCCTGCCGGACACACCCGGCGGTGTTCTGTGGTGTGATGGAAGGCGTAGATTCGAACTCCCGTCCGGAACCCGGGTGGAGGTCCGCAGGGGCGCCGAGCCCGTCCGCCTGGCGCGCCTGCACGGTGTGGAGAGCACGGGCGCGCCCTTCACCGACAGGTTGGTGGCCAAGTTCGAGCTTCCCGTCCAGGGCTGGCGCGGAAGGGCTCGACCCTGAGTGAATGGAGGGCGGAGCGCGTAGGATCACGTGGGCGACGACAGGCCGCGTGAGAGCGGCCCGTCGCAGGCAGCGGCGTCAGACACGGCAGTGAACGGGAGTGGGCAGTGCGACCAAGGGTCGAGGAGGTCCGCATCCAGGGGCTCGGCGTCATCGACGAGGCCGTCCTCGAGCTTTCGCCCGGCTTCAACGTGGTCACCGGCGAGACGGGTGCGGGCAAGACGATGGTCGTGACCGGGCTCGGGCTGCTGTTCGGCGGCCGGGCCGATCCCTCGCGCGTGCGGCCCGGGGCCGAGCGGGCGAGCGTGGAGGGCACGCTGGTCATCGAGCCGGGCGGGCGCGTGGCCCAGCAGGTGGAGGACATCGGCGGCGAGGCCGAGGACGGCGAGCTGATCATCTCCCGCACGGTCTCGGCCGAGGGCAGGTCCCGGGCGTGGCTGGGCGGGCGCACGGTGCCCGTGGGCACGCTCACCTACCTCGCCGACGACCTGGTGGCCGTCCACGGCCAGATGGACCAGCAGCGGCTGCTGCAGCCGGCCAGGCAGCGGGCCGCGCTCGACCGGTATGCCGGTAACGACCTGGTCAAACCGCTGCGGGCGTACTCGCAGGCGTACAAACGGCACAAGAAGGTGGCCGCGCAGCTCGAAGAGCTGACGACCCGGGCCAGGGAGCGGGCGCAGGAGGCCGACCTGCTGCGGTTCGGGCTGGAGGAGGTCGAGAAGGTCGACCCCAAGCCCGGCGAGGACGACGAGCTGCGCGGCGAGGAGGAGCGGCTCTCGCACGCCGACGCGCTGCGCAGCGCGGCCACGACCGCGCACACGGCGCTGCTCGGCGACCCGATGGAGGCCGCGGGCGGCCCGCACGACGTGATCTCGCTCCTGGGCGAGGCGCGGGCGGCCGTCGAGGCGGTGCGCGACTTCGACCCCCAGCTCGCACAGATGGCCGACCGGCTGGCCGAGGCCGGATACCTGATCTCCGACGTGGCCACCGACCTGGCGGCCTATGCGGAGTCCGTCGAGGCCGACCCCGCCCGGCTGGCCGCCGTGCAGGAGCGCAGGTCGGTGCTGTCCAGCCTGATCAGGAAGTACGCCGAGGACAGCGCGGGCGTGCTGTCGTGGGCGCAGCAGGCCGCCGCCCGGCTGGCCGAGCTGGAGGGCGACGACGAGCGCATCGACGAGCTGACCCGCGAGTACGACGAGCTGACCGCCCGCCTGACCGAGCTGGCCGCCGAGCTCACCAACGTTCGCCAGGCCGCCGCCGAGCGGTTCGGCCAGGCGGTGACCGAGGAGCTGACGGCGCTGGCCATGCCGCACGCCAGGGTCGTGGTCCAGCTCACCCAGACCGAGGAGTTCGGCCCCGAGGGGCGCGACGAGGTCGAGCTGCGCATGGCGGCCCACCCCGCCGCGCCGCCGCTGCCGCTCAACAAGGGCGCCTCCGGCGGCGAGCTGAGCCGCGTCATGCTCGCGATCGAGGTGGTCTTCGCCGGGGCCGATCCGGTGCCGACGTTCGTGTTCGACGAGGTCGACGCGGGGGTCGGGGGTAAGGCGGCGGTCGAGATCGGGCGCCGGCTGGCCAGGCTGGCCCGCACCGCGCAGGTGATCGTCGTCACACACCTGCCGCAGGTGGCGGCCTTCGCCGACCAGCACCTGGTGGTGGAGAAGGCGAGCGACGGCAGCGTCGTGCGCAGCGGGGTCACGGCGCTCGACCACGAGGGCCGCGTCCGCGAGCTGTCCCGGATGCTGGCCGGTCTGGAGGACTCCGAGCTGGGCCGGGCGCACGCCGAAGAACTCCTGGGGCTCGCCGCCGCCGACAGGTGATCCTGGGTGACATAGCGGACACGCCGCGCTATGCGTGGCCTCCGCGCTGTTTCGCTCTGGCAGGATGGTCTTGATGAAGGTTCCGGGAAGCAGAATGCCGGGCCTCCGCGGCAGGAAGGTCGAGGGCCTTCCCGGTGTAACGGCAGTGGCGAGGATCGACCGGCGTACCAAGAGGCTCACCAAACGCCTCCAGCCCGGAGAAATAGCGATCATCGACCACGTCGACGTCGACCGGGTCAGCGCGGAGGCGCTCGTCGCGTGCGGCGCCGCGGCCGTGGTGAACGTCGCCAGCGGCATCAGCGGCCGTTACCCCAACCTGGGGCCGCAGATCCTGCTCGACAACGGCGTGCCGTTCATCGACAACGCCAACCAGGAGCTGTTCGAACGCGTCAAGGACGGCGACGTCGTCCGCGTCTGCGACGGGGTCGTCTACCTCGACGACGACGTGGTCGGCAAGGGCGAGCCGCAGACCATGGAGACCGTCGAGGCCGCCATGGCCGAGGCGCGCGCCGGTCTGGCCGTGCAGATCGAGGCGTTCGCCGTCAACACGATGGAGTACGTTCGCGGTGAGGGCAAGCTTCTCATCGACGGAGTCGGCGTGCCTGAGATCCGCACCCCCATGGAGGGCAGACACGTCCTCATCGTGGTGCGCGGATACCACTACAAGGAAGACATCGCCACGCTGCGGCCCTACATCCGCGAATACCGTCCCGTCCTCGTCGGGGTCGACGGCGGGGCCGACGCGCTGCTGGAGGCCGGCTACCTGCCCGACGTGATCGTCGGCGACTTCGACTCCGTCTCCACCAAGGCCCTGACCTGCGGTGCCGAGCTCGTCGTGCACGCCTACCGCGACGGCAGGGCACCCGGCCTGGAGCGGGTGCACCAGCTCGGCCGCGAGGCCGTCATCTTCCCCGCCACCGGCACCAGCGAAGACATCGCGATGCTGCTGGCCGACGACAAGGGCGCCGAGCTGATCGTCGCGGTCGGCACGCACGGCACCCTGGAGGAGTTCCTCGACAAGGGCCGCTCCGGCATGGCCAGCACCTTCCTCACCCGGCTGATCATCGGCAGCAAGCTCATCGACGCCAAGGGCGTCAGCAGGCTCTACCGCAGCCGCATCACCACCTCCCAACTCCTCCTGCTCGTGATCACGGCGCTGATCACCATGGGGGTCGCGCTCGGCCTCTCGCCCCTCGGCCGCACCTGGCTGAACGGCCTGCAAGACCTCTGGAACGCATTCATCTTCTGGCTGGTCGGACTCTTCTCGTGATCGATTTTCGCTACCACCTCGTCTCCATCGTCGCGATCTTCCTGGCCCTCGCGGTGGGGATCGTGCTGGGCACCACGCTGCTGCAGGGGCCGGCGGTCAAGTCCATCGAGGAGGTGACGGCCGGGCTCACCGCGTCCAACGACGAGCTGCGCGCGCAGATCGACTCGCTGCGCGGGCGTGAGGCGGGCAACGACCAGTTCATCATCTCCGCCACCGGCGACCTGGTGGCTGGCGACCTGACCGGCCAGCGGGTGCTGCTGGTGGAGACGCCGGGCTCCAGCAACGCCGTACGCGAGGCGTCGGAGCAGGTGCTCGACCAGGCGGGCGCGGAGATCTCCGGCCGGGTCGCGCTGAGCGAGAAGTTCTTCGACCCCAAGAACAAGGGCGTGCTCGACGGCCTGGTCAACCAACTCAAACCGGTCAACATGGTCTTCCCCGCCACCGCCACGAGCTGGGACAGGGCCGCCGCGCTGCTCGCCGCCACCTTCGTCACCACCGACCAGGCCCAGGGCGGCACGCCCAACCCCGCCACCGCCGACGTCATCAGCACGTTCGAGGCGGGCGGGCTGCTGAGCACCGAGGGCGACCCGGTCAAGCGGGCCACGCTGGCGGTCGTGTTCGCGCCGGAGAAGGCGTACGAAGGGGAGAACGCCGAGACGCAGGCGGGCGCGATCGTCTCCGTCGCCGACGGGCTCGACGTCGGCAGCCAGGGCACGGTGCTGGCCGGCACCGCCGACTCCGCCGCCCCGCCCGGCGACGCGATCAGCGCCGTACGCGACGAGGGCGAGGTCTCCAAGCGCGTCTCCACGGTGGATACCGCCGACATGCCGGTGGGGCGCGTCGCGATCGTCTACTCTCTGCGGGAGCAGATGTCCGGGCGGGCCGGCCAGTACGGCATCGGCAAGGGAGCCTCGGCCCCCATTCCCGTGATGACGTCCGCGACCCCGTCACCCACCACCACGTCAGGGAGCTGACATGCCTGCCAGCCGGACCCGTGGCCTGCTCTACGCCATCGCCGGAGCCGCGATCGGCGCCGTGGCCGCCCGCGCCGCCTACACGGCGTTCACCCGCGACCGGCCCGCCGACCTGAGCGGCCGGTGGACGCGCAAGAACCACCGCGGCGAGCCCATCACCCTGCTCGAAGGCCCCGCGTTCGCGGCCGGCGCGAGCGCCGCCGCCGCGCTCACCCCCGGCCTGACCCCGCGGGTACGCGCGGCCGCGCTGCTCGCGGGCGCCGGCAGCGCCACGGTCGGCGCCTACGACGACCTCTACGGCACCACCTCCTCCAAGGGCTTCAAGGGGCACCTGAGCGCGCTGGCCCGCGGCGAGGTCACCAGCGGCGCCGTCAAGATCCTCGGCATCGGCGCGAGCGGTCTGGCCGCCGCCGCCCTCGTCTCCCAGGGCCCCCTCGACACCCTGGCCAACGGCGTCACCATCGCCGGCGCCGCGAACCTCGCCAACCTCTTCGACCTGCGCCCCGGCCGCGCCATCAAGGTCGGCCTGCTGACCGGCGGGCCGCTGCTGGCCGCCACGCTGCTGCGCGGCTCGCCCGCCACGGCCGCGCTGGCCGCCGCCCCGCTGGGCGCCGCCGCCGCGCTGCTGCCCGAAGACCTCGGCGAGCGCGCGATGCTCGGCGACGCCGGCGCCAACGCCCTGGGCGCCCTGCTCGGCCTCGCCGCCGTCACCCAGCTCGGCAGGCCCGGCCGGTACGCCCTCCTGGGCACCGTCGCGGCGCTGACGGCGGCGGCGGAGAAGGTCAGCTTCACCAAGGTCATCGCCGGCAACCGCGTGCTCAACGCCATCGACATGCTCGGCCGCCGCCCGGTCGACCCCGTGTGATCCGCGTTCCGCGATTGTCGGTCCGGCCTGCCAGGATGTCTGCGTGAGCGTGACGCGGGCCGGAGGCGGGGAGGCCGGGTGAAAGTGGTGACGGCGCGGGGCGTCGCGGGCGGCGCGATGCTCATCGGGGCGATCACCGTGCTGGCGCGCGTCATCGGCTTCGCCAAGCAGTACGCCTTCGCCGGCACCGTCGGCACCAACTGCCTGTCCACGGCCTACATGACCGCCAACCAGATCCCCAACATCATCTTCGAGGTGGTGGCCGGCGGCGCGCTGGCGGGCATGGTCGTCCCCATCCTGGCCGGCGCGGCCGACCAGGGCGCGCGCGAGCGGGCCGGGCGGATCGGCTCGGCGCTGCTCACGTGGGTGCTGGTCGTGCTCGTGCCGCTGGGCGTGCTGCTCGCGCTGTTCGCCGGGCCGATCGTCGGGCTGTTCTTCGGCGAGGCCGTCAAAGGGTGCGAGGTCGCCGACGTGAGCGCGGTCGCCACCCGCATGCTGGTCGTCTTCGCCCCCCAGATCCCCCTGTACGGCGTGGCCGTCGTGCTCTACGGCGTGCTGCAGTCGCACCAGCGCTTCACCGGGCCCGCGGTCGCGCCCCTGGTGTCCAGCATCGTGGTCATCGTCGCCTACCTGCTGTTCGTGCCGCTCAGCGCGGGCAGGACCGACCCGGGGGCGGTGCCGCGGCCCGCAGAGCTGGCACTGTCGGTGGGCACCAGCCTGGGCGTGCTGTCGCTGGTGCTGGCCGTGCTCGGGCCCGTGGCGCGGCTGGGGCTGCGGTGGCGGCCCACGTTACGCTTCCCCGACGGGGTGGCCGGGCAGGTGCGCAGGCTCGCCCTGGCGGGCATCGCGGGGCTGCTCGCCCAGCAGGCCGCCATGATCGTGGTGCTGGTGCTGTCCAACCACGCGATCGGCAACGGCGCCATCACCGTCTACAACTACGCGTGGGCGATCTATGTGGTGCCGTACGCGGTGCTCGCCGTGCCCATCGCCACCAGCGCGTTCCCCCGGCTGTCCGCCCAGGCGGGCGATCCCGAGGCGTTCGCGGCGCTGGCGGCGCGCACCACCCGGGCCGTGGTGCTGGTGTCGGGGCTGGCCGCCGGGGTGCTGGCCGCCGCGTCGGGGCCCGGCGCCGTGGTGTTCCTGGCCGGCAAGAGCGAGGTGCCGCCGGGAGAGCTGGCGGCGGCGATCGCGCTGTTCACGCCCGGGCTGGTCGGCTACGGCCTCATCGCGCACCTCAGCCGGGTGCTGTACGCGGCGGGGCGGGGCCGCGCGGCCGCCGTGGGCACCGTGACCGGATGGGGCGTCGTGATCGTCGCCCAGGTCGCCTTCGTGCTGATGCTGCCCGCCGCATGGAAGATCGGCGGGATGGCGCTCGGGATGAGCGTGGGCATGAGCGTGGGCGGCGGCATGCTGCTGTGGTCGGTGGCGCGGGCACGCGGCCGGGCGGCGGTGGCCGGGCTCGTCAAGGCCGGGGGAGCGGCGGTCGGCGGAGGGGGGCTCGGGTTTGTGGCGGGGGCCGGGGCGGTGGCGATGCTCGATGTGAGTGGGGTGTGGGGGAACGTGGGGGCCGCGGTGCTGGGCGCGGTGGTCGCGCTGCTCGTGGGCGGGGCCGTCGTGGTCCTGGTGGATCGGGGGGACGCCGAGGTGGTGACCGGGTTGTTGCGGAGAGGTGGCTGAGGTTCCTCGGGCGGGGCTGAGGTCTTCTTCGGTGGCATCAGAGAGGGGCCCAGTTGTCGGGGCGCCAGGTTGTTCAGGCGCGGGGTTGTTCAGGCGCCCGAGTGATTAGGGCGCGGGGCTGTTCAGGCGCCGAGTGGGTCAGGCGCGAGGTCGTTCGGGCGCCCGAGTGGTTCGGGGGGCGGGGTTGTTCGGGCGCCCGAGTGGTTCGGGGGCGGGGTCATTCAGGCGCCGAGTGGTTCGTGCGCAGGGGCCGAGCGGCGGGGTTGTTCGGTCGGCTGTGGCTTTAGCGGCGTCCGGGGGAATGGCGGGCGGCTCATCGGCGGGGTGCTCGCCGGTGGGTGAGGCAGGATCGTGGGTGACGGGACGAGGAGGGAGCGGGGCGTGCGGGTGGCTTTCGTGCTGGGCACGACGTCCGGCGGCACCGGGCGGCATGTGCTGATGCTCGTGGAGGGGCTCGTACGGCGGGGGCACCAGGTGCTCGTGGTCGGGCCGCGCAGCGTCGAGGAGCAGTTCTCGTTCGGCGGCGCCGGGGCCAGGTTCGCGGAGGTGGCCGTCTCCGACCGGCCGCATCCCGTGAACGACCTGCGGGCGGTGCTCGCCATCCGGCGGCTGACCCGGGGCGCCGACGTCGTGCACGCCCACGGGCTGCGGGCCGGGGCGCTGGCGGCGCTCGGGCGGCGCGGGCCGGTCGTGACCCTGCACAACGCGCTGACCGCGGGCGGGTTCGTGGGGCTCGTGTACGGCGTGCTGGAGCGCATCGTGGCGCGGCGGGCCGGGCAGGTGCTGACCGTCTCGCCGGACCTGGCCGAGCGGATGCGGCGGCTCGGGGCCCGTGACGTGCGGGCGGCCCTGGTGGCGGCGCCCGCACCCCGGCCGGCCCGTCGGACGCCCCAGGAGGTCAGGGACGAGCTGGGGGCCGGGGATCGGCCGATCTTGCTCACGGTCGCCAGGCTGGCCCAGCAGAAGGGGCTGGAGACGCTCCTCGACGTCGCGGCCGGGCCGTGGCCGATCGACGGGAACGCTTCCGCGGGAGCTCCAGGTGCGGTGGGAGCGTTCCCGGGCGGCGGACGTGAGACCTCGCGGGGCGGGGGGCGCCGGGGGCGTGAGGGGGAGCCGTTGTTCGTGGTGGCCGGTGAGGGGCCGTTGCGGGGGGAGTTGCAGCGCAGGATCGATGCCGAAGGGCTGCCGGTCGTGCTGCTGGGGAATCGGGACGACGTGCCGGACCTGCTCGGCGCGGCCGTCGCGTTGGTGATGCCGAGCCGGTGGGAGGGGCAGCCGCTCACGCTCAGGGAGGCGCTCATGACCGGCACGCCCGCCATCGCCTCCGAGGTGGGAGGGATTCCTGAGATCCTGGGGGACGCCGGGATCCTCGTGCCGTACGGGGACGTGAGAAGGTTCCGTGAGGCGGTACGGGAGGTGCTGGAGAGCCCTGGAGCTGCGGAAAAGCTGGCTGAGGCGGCCACGCGGCGCGGCCGGGAGATGCCCGGAAGTGACGAGGCCGTGACGAACGTGCTCGGGGTGTACCGAGCGTAAGGCCCCGAGGATGATTACGCGGCCTGGATGCGTTCTCATATACTGCCTGGGTTAGGGAGGGGAGTATCCCTTCGCGACAGCCTCGTCATCACGGTGCCGCCCCGCTCCATGGGGCCCCCGGGGCTGCCGGTCCGCGGAGATCCGCGGGCGGGAGAGACCTCCGGCGCTGAAGCATGCATGCCGGAGGGTCTTTGTGACTGAACCCCTGTGGGCCTGGATCGCCGTCATCGGCGGTCTCCTCGTCGTCCTCGCCGTTGACCTGTGGATCGTCGACCGCGGAGAAGCACGTGAATTCTCCATGCGGCAGGCCGGATACTGGGTGACTTTTTACGTCATCCTCGCGGTGGCGTTCGGTTTGTTGTTGTGGGGCACGTCCGGAGGCGACCGAGCCGGGGAGTTCTTCGCCGGTTACATCACCGAGTACAGCCTCAGCGTCGACAACCTGTTCATCTTCTTCATCATCATGAGCCGGTTCGCGGTGCCGAAGGCGTACCAGCACAAGGTGCTGCTCGTCGGCATCCTGCTCGCGCTCGTCATGCGCGGCCTGTTCATCGCGCTCGGCGCCGCGGCGCTCGAGCGGTTCAGCTGGCTGTTCTACGTCTTCGGCGCCTTCCTCGTCTACACGGCGATCAACATCGTCCGCCAGCACCTCAAGGGCGAGGAAGAGGAGTTCAACGAGAACATCGTGCTGCGGTGGGTGCGCCGGGCGTTCCCGACCACCGAGGGCTACGTCGGCTCCAAGGTCACCGTCAAGATCGACGGCCGGCGCATGGTGACGCCGATGCTCATCGTGATGGTCGCCATCGGCAGCACCGACCTGCTCTTCGCGCTCGACTCGATTCCGGCGATCTTCGGGCTCACCAAAGACCCCTTCATCGTCTTCACGGCCAACGCGTTCGCCCTGATGGGGCTGCGTCAGCTCTACTTCCTGCTGGGCGGTCTGCTGCAGCGGCTCGTCTACATCAGCTACGGTTTGGCGTTCATCCTGGGGTTCATCGGGGTTAAGCTCGTATTGGAGGCGTTGCACTCCAGCCATGTCTCCTGGGCGCCCGAAATTCCCATCTGGGTGTCGCTCTCGGTCATCGGCGCCACCATGGTCATCACCACAGTGGCGAGCCTGCTCAAGGCCCGCATCGACGCGCGCAAGGGCGAGGAGCCGCACCCGGAGCAGGTCTAGCGAAATGGGCTTCGAGGCGCTTTGCTTTGTGTAGTTGTGCCGTGTCATAGTTGCGGGTTCTGTAACATCACGGCAAAGCGCCCAGTCCAGTCACCACCAAAGGTTGTTCGTGTCAGACGATTCTGCTAAGCCGAGCCGCATGAGGCTCGCGCGCGGGGTCTCCCCGTGGCTCCTCCCGACGGCGGCCGCGGCGGCCGCCACCGCTCTGCTGACGCGCCGAGACCGGCGTTGGGCGTTCGCGGCGGCGCCGCTGAGCGCGCTCACCGGGGGCATGCTCTGGTTCTTCCGCGACCCCGACCGTACGCCGGGAGAGGGCCGCATCCTGTCGCCCGCCGACGGCGTGGTGCAGAGCATCGACCCGTGGCCCGACGGCCGCACCCGGGTCGCGATCTTCATGAGCCCGCTGAACGTGCACGTCAACCGTGCCCCTCTTGCGGGAAATGTCACCTCCGTGCAGCATGTGGCAGGTGGGTTCCTGCCGGCGTTCAACAAGGACAGCGACCAGAACGAGCGTGTGGTGTGGCATTTCGAGACCACGCTGGGCGACATCGAGATGGTGCAGATCGCGGGCGCGGTGGCGCGCCGGATCGTGCCGTACCTGAGCGCCGGGGCCAAGGTCGAGCAGGCCGAGCGGATCGGGCTCATCCGGTTCGGCTCGCGAGTCGACATCTACCTGCCCGAAGGGATCTCTCCCGCGGTGTCCGTGGGGCAGAAGACGGTTGCGGGGGTGACCAGAATTGACCGCGGCTGACGCCGGTAGCTGGCAGGCGGAAGAGGAAGAGCCTCGCGGCCCCGTGGGCAAGGCGTTCCGCCTGTCCGCCGCCGACTCGCTCTCCCTCGGCAACGCCGTCTGCGGCTTCCTCGCGGTGTGCGTGCTGGCCTACTCAGCCATCCAGCAGCTCCAGGTCGACGGCGGGCGGTTCACGCCGGCGCCGAGCTACTTCGCGACCGCGATCGTGCTGCTGCTCATCGGCGCGACCTGCGACCTGTTCGACGGGCTCGTCGCGCGGCGCTTCCGCGCCTCCGCGATGGGCGCCGAGCTCGACAACCTCGCCGACGTCATCAGCTTCGGGTTCGCGCCCGCGTTCATGGTCGTGATCTGGGGCGGGTTCACGCAGCAGGTGCCGTTCACGGCGGTGCTGGCCGCGGCGGCGGCGGTGCTCGTCGCCGGTGTCGTACGCCTGGCCAGGTTCGCCTGCGTCAAGACCAAGAGCGGCGACTTCATGGGCCTGCCCATCCCGATGGGCGCCATGACCGTGATCTCCATCGTGCTGCTGTTCCAGCCGAGCATCTGGTCGCTGCTGGCCGTGCTCGGCGTGGCGTGGCTGATGGTCAGCCGCATCGAGTACCCGAAGCCGAAGGGGCAGCTCGCCGCCGTCGTCCTCGGCTGGATCATGGTGAACGTGGCGTTCCTGATGTTCTGGGTGGCCTGGCCCGAAGGGGGCGACCTGCCCATCAAGATCGGGGCGACCATGCAGATCGCGCTCGTGGCGGCCATTCCGTTGCGGGTGCTGTTCTACAAGCGCGAGCAGCGCAGGGAAGCCGAGCGCATCGGGCACTACAAAGGCTAACCGATCCGTAAGTGACGGGATTTTTCGTCATACTTCGGCTTTGATGGAGCCATGTCGGCCACGCCGCGCGAGCACACGCGCACGTACCATCTGGGCAAGCTGGCCACCGAGCTTGAGCAACGCGGGCTCACCGCCTTCCTGCGGGCCCATCCGCCCGCGTTGCGCATCAGCCACCCCGACACGCACATGCTGGCCGAGACCGTCGACTGCGTGCCCCTGTCGGAGGGGTGGTTCTACCGGTGGTCATGGGGTGAGATCGTCGGCCTGACCGACGATCCCGCCCTCGCGGCCGATCGGATCGTGCGGGTGCTGGCCGCCCGCCAGTGATCGGGACCATGTCGGTACGCGACCTCGCTGGTCACGGACCTCGCCGATCAGCGGGCTCGCTGGTCAGCGGGCTCGCCGGTCAGGGCGTACGCATTCAGCGGCGTCGGCCATCGTTAAGCGGTCTGCCCGCCAAGCAGTCTGCCCGCCAAGCGGCAGGCTGGTGGCTGAGGCGAACATGCCGCTGTTCCCCGGCATCACGCCTGCCAGCAAGGTGTCCGCGGGCGGCGCGCATTGCCGAGAAGGCGTCCGTCCGTAAGGCACGCCGTCCGTAAGGCACGCCGTCCGCGAGGCGCGCTGTTCGCGGAGCGCGTCGCCTGTGAGGTGTCTCGCCTGGGAGGCGTCCTGCCGGCGAAGCTCGTTGCCATGCGAGGCGTTCCGCTGGGAAGGGCGCTCCTCGCCGAAGTGCGGCCGGGAGGCGTCTCGGCTCGCGCAGCGGGTCGGCCGCGAGGCGTTCCGTTCGCGAAGCGCACTAAGGGGGTGGTGACGTTCAACCGGAAGCCGCATCCGTGGGTGCGGCGCCTCCCACTGAGAGGTGCGCCGCACGTCAGCGGACGGGCTACCAGCCCCTGGCCTTCCATTCGGGCAGGGCGGGGCGTTCCACGCCGAGGGTGGTGTCCTTGCCGTGGCCCGGGTACACCCACGTCTCGTCCGGGAGGCGGTCGAAGATGCGTTCCACCACGTCGGTGTAGAGGCGGGTGAAGCGTTCGGGGTCCTGCTGGGTGTTGCCGACGCCGCCCGGGAAGAGGGAGTCGCCGGTGAACAGGTGGGTGCCGGCTTCCGGGCCGCCGTCGTACAGCAGGGCGACCGAGCCGGGCGTGTGGCCACGCAGGTGGATGACCTCCAGGGTGACCGCGCCGACCGTGATCGTGTCGCCGTGCTCGACCGTGCGGTCCACAGGGACGGGCAGAGCGGGGGCGTCGAGCGGGTGGGCGACCACCTGCGCGCCCGTCACCTTGGCCACCTGCTCCAGGGCCTGCCAGTGGTCGCCGTGCTGGTGGGTGGTGACGATCGTGGAGACGGGCTGGTCGCCCATGAGGGCGAGCAGCCGGTCGGCGTCGGCCGCCGCGTCGATGAGCAGGCTCTCGCCGGTCTCGGTGCAGCGCAGCAGATAGGCGTTGTTGTCGTACGGGCCGACGGCGAGCTTGCAGATCGTCAGCGCGGGCAGCTCGCGCACGTCGGCGGGGCCGCCGACCTGGACGTCACCTGTGTAGGTCATGGGTAGTCCTTCGGGGGCGTCGCGGGTAGATCAGCGGGGGCCGGCATCGACAGCCACGGTGGCGGCACTGGAAGATCGACGCCCCCGGGACCTGGCACATGCGACTGCCCCGCGGGCAACAGACTAACCCCCTGTCCCTCGGACCTGCCGGTGAGCCAGGCCAGCATGTCGCGTGGCGTGCCGGTCACGGCCGGGCCGCGGCCGAGGCCGGGCCACACCTCGGCCCGCTCGCCGCCGCCGGCGTCGCGCTCCCTGAGCACGATCTGGCCGATGGTGCCGCGCTGCGCGGGCCAGGTGCGGCGGCAGTCGGTCAGCTCCCTGCGGACGAACGAGGCGGGCCAGTCCGCGGGCCCGTATCCGGCGGCCAGGTCCACGTGGTGGAAGCCGACCTCGCGCAGGCGGCGGACGAGCACGTACCAGGCGGGGTGGGGTGGCGGGCGCATGCCCTCCACCAGGACGGACCACGCGTGGTCGGGCAGGTCGCGGACGGCGGCGGCGAAGCGGGCGGCCCCGTCCTCGACGTCGGCGAGCAGCTGGGCCGCGGAACGGCGGTGAGCGGCCTCGATCCCGGCGGTCCTGGCCTCGTACGAGGGGTACTGGGGGGTGCGGACCCTGGTTCTGGCCCAGGTCAGGAGGTTGATGTAGGAGTCGGCGTTCCTGGCGAGGTGGGCCAGGACGTGGCCCCTCGTCCAGCCGGGCAGGAGGGAGGGGGCGGTGACGTCGGCGTCGGAGAGGGACGCGGCCGTGGCCAGGAGCTGGTTGGTGGCCGCGGCGAGCTCGGCCTGCAACGCAGGGAGGACGGTCATGCCTGCGGATTTTCTCACCTAGGGTGGCTGGGGGCAGGGCGGGCATAAAACCGCAGGTCACGAGGTTGAATGTTGAAGGGCTCCGTCCTGTGGGGAGTTGGCCGTAACCTGTGAGGGACGGATTTTCGCCGGCCCGCCATGCGGGCCGCCGAAATTGTCGGAGCCGCCGTCTACCATCCCCCGTGGACCTATCCGCCTTTCGACTTCCGGGATCGCCGTGGCAGACCGCCTCATCGTGCGTGGTGCACGAGAACACAACCTCAAGGACGTCTCGCTCGACCTGCCGCGAGACTCGCTGATCGTCTTCACCGGCCTGTCCGGCTCGGGCAAGTCGAGCCTGGCCTTCGACACGATCTTCGCTGAGGGCCAGCGGCGCTACGTCGAGTCGTTGTCGGCGTACGCCCGCCAGTTCCTCGGGCAGATGGACAAGCCCGACGTCGACTTCATCGAGGGGCTCTCGCCGGCCGTCTCGATCGACCAGAAGGCCACCAGCAAGAACCCGCGCTCGACCGTCGGCACCATCACCGAGGTCTACGACTACCTGCGGCTGCTGTGGGCGCGCATCGGAAAGCCGCACTGCCCGGTGTGCGCGCGGCCGATCGCCCGCCAGTCGCCGCAGCAGATCGTCGACCGCGTGATGGAGCTGGAGGAGGGCACCCGCTTCCAGGTGCTCGCGCCGGTCATCAGGCAGCGCAAGGGCGAGTACGCCGAGCTGTTCCGCGAGCTGCAGACCAAGGGCTTCGCCAGGGCCAGGGTCGACGGCACCGTCGTGCGGCTGGAGGAGCCGCCGACGCTGAAGAAGTACGAGAAGCACGACATCGAGGTCATCGTCGACCGCCTGTCGGTGAAGGAGTCGGCGCGGCGCCGGCTCACCGACTCGGTCGAGACCGCGTTGCAGCTGTCGGGCGGCACGATCACGCTCGAGTTCGTCGACCTGCCGGAAGACGACCCGGGCCGTGAGCGCTTCTACTCCGAGCACCTCTACTGCCCCTACGACGACCTGTCGTTCGAGGAGATGGAGCCGCGCTCGTTCTCCTTCAACTCCCCCTTCGGCGCCTGCCCCGAGTGCACGGGCCTGGGCACCAAGATGGAGGTGGACCCCGACCTGGTGGTGCCCGACCCCGAGCGCACGCTCGGCGACGGCGCCCTGCACCCGTGGTCCGGCGGCCACACCAGCGAATACTTCTCCCGGCTGATCGAGGCGCTCGGCCACGCGGTCGGGTTCACCCTCGACACGCCGTGGGACCGGCTGTCGAAGAAGGCGCAGAAGTCGCTGCTGTACGGCCACGACGAGCAGGTGCACGTCCGCTACAGCAACCGCTACGGCCGCCAGCGCTCCTACTACACGACCTACGACGGCGTGATCCCGTGGGTGCAGCGCCGGCACGCCGAGGCCGAGAGCGACGCGGCGCGCGAGCGCTTCGAGGGCTACATGCGCGAGATCCCGTGCCCGGCCTGCAAGGGGGCCAGGCTCAAGCCGGTCAGCCTCGCGGTGACGGTGGCGGGCAAGTCGATCGCCGAGGTGTCGTCGATGTCGATCGGCGAGTGCGCCAAGTTCCTGGCCGCGCTCAAGCTGTCCGACCGCGACATGCAGATCGCCGAGCGGGTGGTCAAGGAGATCAACGCCCGCATGGGCTTCCTGCTCGACGTCGGCCTCGACTACCTGACGATGGACCGCGCCGCCGCCACCCTGGCGGGCGGCGAGGCGCAGCGCATCCGGCTGGCCACGCAGATCGGCTCCGGCCTGGTCGGCGTCCTGTACGTGCTGGACGAGCCGTCCATCGGCCTGCACCAGCGCGACAACATGCGGCTGCTCGACACCCTGATCAGGCTGCGCGACATGGGCAACACGCTGATCGTCGTCGAGCACGACGAGGACACGATCGCGGCGGCCGACTGGGTCGTCGACATCGGGCCGGGCGCGGGCGAGCACGGCGGCCAGGTCGTGGTCTCCGGCACCGTCCAGGACCTGCTGTCCAGCGAGGAGTCGCTGACCGGGGCGTACCTGTCGGGGCGCAGGAGCATCCCGATCCCCGCCAAGCGCCGCAAGCGCGACAAGAAGCGGCAGATCACCGTCAAGGGCGCGCGCGAGCACAACCTCAAGGGCGTCGACATCGAGTTCCCGCTGGGCCTGTTCACGGCCGTGACGGGCGTGTCGGGGTCCGGCAAGTCGACGCTGGTCAACGACATCCTCTACAACGCGCTGGCCAAGGAGCTCAACGGCGCCCGCACGGTGCCGGGGCGGCACTCGCGGATCAACGGCATGGACCAGGTGGACAAGGTCGTCCACGTCGACCAGTCACCGATCGGCCGCACGCCGCGCTCCAACCCCGCCACCTACACGGGGGTCTTCGACCACGTGCGCAAGCTGTTCGCGGCCACGACCGAGGCGAAGGTGCGCGGCTACCAGCCCGGGCGCTTCAGCTTCAACGTCAAGGGCGGGCGCTGCGAGGCGTGCGCGGGCGACGGCACCATCAAGATCGAGATGAACTTCCTGCCTGACGTCTACGTCCCCTGCGAGGTCTGCCACGGCGCCCGCTACAACCGGGAGACGCTGGAGGTCCACTACAAGGGCAAGACGATCGCCGAGGTGCTCGACATGCCGATCGAGGAGGCCCTGGGCTTCTTCGACGCGATCCCCGCGATCAAGCGGCACCTGCAGACCCTCAACGACGTCGGCCTGGGCTACGTGCGGCTCGGCCAGCCGGCCACCACCCTGTCCGGCGGTGAGGCGCAGCGCGTCAAGCTCGCCTCCGAGCTGCAGCGGCGCCAGACCGGCCGGACGATCTACGTCCTCGACGAGCCCACCACCGGGCTGCACTTCGAGGACATCCGGCGGCTGCTCGGCGTGCTCGGGCGGCTGGTCGACGGCGGCAACACGGTGATCGTCATCGAGCACAACCTCGACGTCATCAAGACCGCCGACTGGCTCATCGACATGGGGCCCGAGGGCGGCTCCCGTGGCGGCACGCTCGTGGCCAGCGGCACGCCGGAGGAGGTCGCGCTGGTGGACGAGAGCCACACGGGGCGGTTCCTGCGCAAGATCCTCGCGCACTGACCGCACTGAGCGCAGCGAGCGCACTGAGCGCAGCGAGCGTGCACTGAGCGGGCTGAGCGGGCTGAGCGGGCTCGTCGTGCGGCGCCCGCCCGTCCCCCAAGGGGCGGGCGGGCGTCAGGACGTGCGCCGGCGACGCTGGGCAGCGGCGGTGCGCTCCAGCCACCACTCGGCGGCGAGCAGCGGCAGCGTCCAGCCGAGCCAGGCGGCCAGCGCGGCCACCGTGCTCACGTACAAGGACACGTCGCCGTGGAACGTGGTCGCGAGCTGCGGCTCCAGCAGGATCGCGAACAGCACGCTGTAGAGCCGGTTGGTGATGATGGACATCGTCAGGGCGAAGCTGCGCACCATCCACCGGCGGTGATCGGCGAACCGGCGCCGCCTGGCCATCCGCCATCCCGCCAGCGTGCAGCCGAGCCACAGCAGCGCCAGCATGACGTCGCTGGCCATGGTGACCGGCCCGTACGGCGTCGCCAGCCCCACCGTCAGGCCCAGCAGCCCGCTCGGCAGGCAGCCGCCGAACACGTACACGCGGCCGATCCTGCGGTGCGCGCGCGGGAAGCGGGCGCGGAACCACGGCCAGATCTGCAGGCAGCACGTGATCATCGCGATCGACCCGAACACCACGTGCAGGGACAGCACCACGAAGTGCGGCGGGAAGAAGTCCGGGGCGGGCACGCGCGACTGCGCGGGGTCCAGCGACAGGTACGGCGGCAGCGAGAACGCCAGGAACGCGGCCGCCACCACCATCAGCGGCGCCACCCAGGGCCGCCGCCACCAGCGCGGGCGAGCGGGCTTGGAGGCGGGGGCGGCGGGCGGCCGTTCGGTCGAAAGAGTCATGACCGGAAGCCTGGATCCCGCCGCTGACCACCGGCCTACCACCCGCTGACCGGACCGGGGGGTCGCGTCAATACGCTGGTAACGGCAGCACCCACGGGGGGCAAAAGGCGACACGGGGTGCGAGCACGGATGAACACGCACGATCGGGGGCGGAGCCATGTCGGAAACCGGGCTGGGACGTCGGGAGCTGCTGGGCACGGCCGGAGTGACCGCATGCGGGCTGGCGCTGACGGCCTGCGGCGCGGGCGGGGCGCAGGCCAAGCCGAGCCTCAAGGGCAAGGTGCTGGCGAAGACCGCCGAGGTGCCCGTGGGCGGCGGCAAGCTGATCGAGGACCTGAAGGTCGTGGTGACGCAGCCCACGCAGGGCGTCTTCAAGGCGTTCAGCGCGTCGTGCACGCACAAGGGCTGCACGGTCTCCACTCCGAAGGACAACGTCATCAGGTGCGCCTGCCACGGCAGCGAGTTCGCCGCCGACAGCGGGCAGGCCACCAAGGGCCCGGCGTCCGCGCCGCTGGCCTCGTTCCAGGTCAAGGTGGAGGGCGACGGGATCGTGGTGGCCTGAACAGGTAATAGTGCGTAGTGAACCGGATTGGCCTCGGGCACGCTGAACCGGCGCGAGGGCGCTGGCCGTACCTGAAGTGAAAGCCAATCTGGGAGGACGCACCATGACGGAAACGACGCGCCGGACAGTGGTGTTCGGTGCCGGGAGCGCCGGGCTCGCGGCGGTTCTGACGGCCTGCGCGAGTTACGGCTCGCCGACCACGGACGCGGAGGTCGACGCACCCGCGGCCGAGGAGCCGTCGTCTGACGCGCCCAAGAAGAAGGGCGAGGCCAAGGGCGCCAAGGCGCTGGCCGACACCAGCGACATCCCCGAGGGCGGCGGGAAGATCTTCAAGAGCCAGAAGGTCGTGGTGACGCAGCCGACGGCCGGGGAGTTCAAGGCGTTCAGCGCGGTCTGCACGCACCAGGGCTGCACGGTCGCCACGGTGTCGAACAAGACGATCAACTGCCCCTGCCACGGCAGCAAGTTCAGCATCAGCGACGGCTCGGTGCAGGACGGCCCCGCGGGCTCTCCTCTTGAGGAGAAGCAGATCGAGGTGGACGGCGAGAAGATCAGGCTCGCCTGAGCGGCGACCGGATCGGACGCGGCCGAGAGGCGGCGAGCAGGTCTGATGCGCCTGAGCGGGGACGAGAAGATCAGAATCGACTGAGAAAGGTCTCATGATTTTCTCACCTTGGTTCGCTTGGGTGAGCTGCATGGCAGATGACCTTCAGAGCCGCAGGGCGGTGTTCGCAAGCGTCGGAGCGGGTGGCCTGGCGCTTGCGCTCACCGCGTGCAGCGGCGGCACCGACACCGCGACGACCGCGGCACCCACCGCCGGATCCGGCGCGGAATCCAGCGCGCCGCAGTCGGGCGCGAGCACGTCAGCGTCCAGCGCACCGCAGGCAGGCGGCGCGCTGGCCAAGACCGCCGACATCCCCGTCGGCGGAGGCACGGTCTTCAAGGACCAGAAGGTCGTGGTGACGCAGCCGACGGCCGGGGAGTTCAAGGCGTTCAGCGCGATCTGCACGCACAAGGGCTGCCCCGTCGGCAGCGTCGAGGGCGACGCGATCGTGTGCCCGTGCCACAACAGCAAGTTCGCCATCACCGACGGCTCCGTCACGGCCGGACCGGCCGAGAAGCCGCTGGCCGCCCAGCAGATCAAGGTGGAGAACGACCAGATCATGCTGGCCTAGCCGGGGTGCGCCCGCCGTACGGTCGCGAAGAGTACGGCGGGCGACCTTGTCGGTAGGGGCTACTAGGCTGATTGCGTGGCGAGATCAGCGGCTAGCACCTTGAGCTTCCGGCCGAAGCCGGGCTCCATCCCCGAGTCCCCCGGGGTCTACCGGTTCAGGGACGCGCACGGCAGGGTGATCTACGTCGGCAAGGCCAAGAGCCTGCGTCAGCGGCTCAATTCCTACTTCGCCGACTTCTCCGCCCTGCACCCGCGCACCCAGACGATGCTGACCACCGCCGCCGACGTCGACTGGACGGTCGTCGGCACCGAGGTGGAGGCGCTGCAGCTCGAATACTCCTGGATCAAGGAGTTCGACCCCCGCTTCAACGTCAAGTACCGCGACGACAAGTCCTACCCCTACCTCGCGGTCACGATGGGCGATGACTTCCCGCGCGTGCAGGTCATGCGCGGCGCCAAGCGCAAGGGCACCCGCTACTTCGGGCCCTACTCCCACGCCTGGGCCATCCGCGAGACCGTCGACCTGCTGCTGCGGGTCTTCCCGGTGCGCACGTGCAGCAGCGGGGTGTTCAAGCGGGCCGGGCAGATCGGTCGGCCGTGCCTGCTCGGCTACATCGACAAGTGCTCGGCCCCCTGCGTCGGCCGGGTCACCCCCGACGAGCACCGCGCGCTGGCCGAGGACTTCTGCGACTTCATGGCGGGCAACACCGGCCGCTTCATCAAGCGGCTGGAGAAGGAGATGCGTGAGGCCGCCGCCGAGCAGGAGTACGAGCGGGCGGCCCGGCTGCGCGACGACATCCAGGCGTTGCAGCGGGCGCTGGAGAAGCAGGCCGTGGTGCTCGGCGAGGGCACCGACGCCGACGTGATCGCGCTGGCCGAAGACCCGCTCGAAGCCGCCGTCCAGGTCTTCTACGTGCGCGGCGGCCGCATCCGCGGCCAGCGCGGCTGGGTGGTCGACAAGGTCGAGGAGAGCTCGCCCGGCGAGCTGGTCGAGCAGTTCCTGCTGCAGATGTACGCCGAGGCCAGCCCCGACGCGATGCCGCGCGAGGTGCTGGTGCCCGCCCTGCCGCCCGACCACGAGGCGGTCGCCGAACTGCTCACCGAGCAGCGGCGCGCCCGCGTCGAGGTACGCGTGCCGCAGCGCGGCGACAAGCGCTCCCTCATGGAGACCGTCGAGCGCAACGCCAAGGAGTCGCTGGCCCAGCACAAGATCCGCCGGGCCAGCGACCTGACCACCCGCAGCAAGGCGCTGCAGGAGATCGCCGACGCGCTCGGCCTCGACCAGGCGCCGCTGCGCATCGAGTGCTACGACGTCTCCCACCTCCAGGGCGAGAACGTCGTGGCCTCCATGGTGGTCTTCGAGGACGGCCTGGCGCGCAAGAGCGAATACCGCCGCTTCGCCGTCAAGACCAAGGAGGGCGACGTCGCCTCGATCCACGAGGTGATCATGCGCCGGTTCCGCCGCTACCTGGAGGAACGCTCCGCGACCGGCGAGCTGGCCGCCGACCAGGGCGGCACCGCCGAGGACGCCGCGGAGGGCGCCGTGGAAGGCGAGGGCGCGCACGGCCCGATCGACCCCGAGACGGGCCGGCCGCGCAAGTTCGCCTACCCGCCCAACCTGCTCGTCGTCGACGGCGCCGGCCCGCAGGCCGCCGCCGCGCAGCGGGCCCTCGACGAGCTCGGCATCGACGACGTGTCGGTGTGCGGGCTGGCCAAGCGGCTGGAGGAGGTGTGGCTGCCCGGCGACGATCAGCCGGTGATCATGCCTCGTTCAAGTGAGGGTCTCTACCTCCTGCAACGGGTCCGAGACGAAGCACACAGGTTCGCCATCACCTACCATCGTTCCAAGAGGTCCAAGACGGTGAAGGAGAGCGCGCTCGACGGCGTGCCCGGCCTCGGGCCGGCGCGCAGGCAGGCGCTGCTCAAGCACTTCGGCTCCGTGAAGAAGCTACGCGAGGCCACTGCCGCCGAAATCTGCGAGGTTCCCGGCATCGGCCCGTCCATCGCCGAGGTCATCGTGTCGACGCTGAAGGGAGAGTCACCTTGATCTCGTCAGGATGCCAAGGTGGTCAAAGTCCGAGTGGAAGTACCGGGGTGGGGCGATGAGCACCGAGCCGGCGTTCGTCATCGTCACCGGCATGTCCGGGGCGGGGCGCAGCACCGCCGCCAAGGCGCTTGAAGACCTGGGCTGGTTCGTCATCGACAACCTGCCGCCCGGGCTGCTGTTCGCGATGGCGGAGGAGGCGGGCAAGGTCAAGCTGGCCGCCGACAAGGTCGCCGCCGTCGTCGACGTGCGCAGCCTCGCCTTCACCACCGACCTCAACGCGGCCATCGAGGAGCTCGAAGGGCGCGGCGTGCGCGTGCGCGTGGTGTTCCTGGAGGCCAGTGACGAGGAGCTGGTGCGCAGGTTCGAGAACGTGCGCAGGCCCCACCCGCTGCAGGGCGAGGGCCGGCTCGTCGACGGGATCACCCGGGAGCGGGGCATCCTGCGCGAGGTGCGCGCCAACGCCGACCTCGTCATCGACACCTCCACCCACAACGTCCACGACCTGCGCAACAAGATCGTCGCCTACTTCGGCGGGGAAGACCGGCCCGGGCTGCGGCTCAACGTCGTGTCCTTCGGGTTCAAGTACGGCCTGCCGGTCGACGCCGACCTCGTGGTCGACTGCCGGTTCCTGCCCAACCCGCACTGGGTGCCCGAGCTGCGGCCGATGAACGGGCTCGACCCGGCCGTCAGCGACTACGTGCTCGGGCAGCCGGGGGCCAAGGAGTTCCTCGACGCGTACGAGGAGGTGCTGCAGGTGGTCGCCGCCGGATACGCGCGCGAGGGCAAGAGCTACGCGACGCTGGCGGTCGGCTGCACGGGCGGCAAGCACCGCAGCGTGGCCATGGCCGAGCAGGTGGCCGCCCGGCTGCGCGACCGCGGCATGGAAGTACAGGTGAGCCACCGGGATGTGGGGCGGGAGTGACCGATGAAAGCCTCGAAGCTGCTCCGCCGCGTCCGGTGGAGAGCCGTTCGGAAGACGTGCCGCCTCCCGTAGGGGGCGGCGACGCACTGGATGCCGCCGCGGGGCGCGGCGAGGAGAGCCCAGCGGCGGGGACGGTCGCCGGGCAGGCGCGGCGTGCCGGGGCCGGGCCCGGGCCGTCGGTCGTGGCGCTGGGCGGCGGGCACGGGCTCTACGCGTCCCTGTCGGCATTACGGATGGTCACCGACCGGTTGACCGCCGTGGTGACCGTCGCCGACGATGGCGGCTCCAGCGGCCGCCTGCGCCGGGAGCTCGGCGTGCTGCCGCCCGGCGACCTGCGCATGGCGCTGGCCGCGCTGTGCGGCGACGACGAGTGGGGCAGCACCTGGAGCGAGGTCGTCCAGCACCGCTTCCGCAGCGAGGGAGACCTGCACGGCCACGCCGTGGGAAACCTCCTCATCGTCGCCCTGTGGGAGCTGCTCGGCGATCCCGTGGCCGGGCTCGACTGGGTCGGCCGGCTGCTGGGCGCGCACGGCCGCGTGCTGCCGATGGCGTCGGTGCCGCTCGACATCGTCGCCGAGGTGGAGCTCGACGGCGTCATCTCGACCATCCGCGGGCAGGTGGCCTGCGCGCTGACGCCCGGCCGGGTGCAGGCGATCTCGCTGGTGCCCGAAGACCCGCCCGCGCGGCCCGAGGCGGTCGCGGCGGTGCTGGAGGCCGACTGGCTCGTGTTCGGGCCCGGATCGTGGTTCACCAGCGTGCTGCCGCACCTGAAGGTGCCCGAGCTGGCCAGGGCGCTGCACACGACCAGGGCCAGGCGGCTCGTCACGCTCAACCTCGCCCCGCAGCCGGGCGAGACCGACGACTTCTCCCCCCAGCAGCACCTGGAAGTGCTCCGGCAGCACGCCCCGGACATGTCGATCGACGTCGTGCTCGCCGACACCGGGGTCGTGGACGACCCCGACGCGCTGGACAAGGCGGCCGCCGCGCTCGGCGCCCGGCTCGTCATGGCCGACGTCGCGGCCGCGGACGGCTCGCCGAGGCATGACCCACGACGTCTTGCCTCCGTCCTGGACGAGATTTTCCTCTCGAAGCGTTGATCCTGGTCGGCGTGGCGCGAAGGTGCGAGAGACTCGAAGGAGCCGGTCTGAATGGGGGAGAGGACTAACGCATGGCGATGACAGGTGTGGTGAAAGACGAGCTGAGCCGTCTGCCGGTGCTCAAGCCGTGCTGCCGGAAGGCGGAGGTCTCGACGTTGCTGCGGTTCGCCAGCGGCCTGCACCTGGTGGGCGGGCGCATCGTGATCGAGGCGGAGCTCGACACCAACGCCACCGCACGGCGGCTGATCAAGGACATCGGAGAGGTGTTCGGCCACAAGGCGGAGGTGCTCGTGCTCGCGCCCGCCGGGCTGCGCAAGGGCTCCCGCTACGTGGTGCGCGTCTACCGCGACGGTGAGGCGCTGGCCCGCCAGACGGGCCTGATCGACAACCACGGCCGCCCGGTGCGCGGCCTGCCCCGTCAGGTGGTCGCGGGGGCCGCCTGCGACGCCGAGGCGGCCTGGCGCGGCGCCTTCCTGGCGCACGGCTCGCTCACCGAGCCGGGCCGCTCCATGTCGCTGGAGGTCACCTGCCCGGGGCCGGAGGCGGCGCTGGCGCTGGTGGGCTCCGCGCGGCGGCTGAAGATCCACGCCAAGGCGCGCGAGGTGCGCGGCGTCGACCGCGTCGTCGTGCGCGACGGCGACGCGATCAGCGCGCTGCTCACCCGGCTCGGCGCGCACGACAGCGTGCTGGCCTGGGAGGAGCGGCGGATGCGCCGCGAGGTGCGCGCCACCGCCAACCGGCTGGCCAACTTCGACGACGCGAACCTGCGCCGCTCGGCCCGTGCCGCGGTGGCGGCGGGGGCGCGGGTGCAGCGGGCGCTGGAGATCCTGGGCGACGAGGCGCCGGAGCACCTGGTGGTCGCGGGGCGGCTGCGGGTGGAGCACAAGCAGGCGTCGCTGGAGGAGCTGGGGCAGATCGCCGACCCGCCGCTGACCAAGGACGCCATCGCGGGGCGCATCCGGCGGCTGCTCGCGATGGCCGACAAGCGGGCCTCCGACCTGGGCATCCCCAACACCGAGGCCAACCTCACCGTCGACATGCTCGCCCCGTAGGTGGTTGATGGCCTTGTCTCTTTTACGGCAAGGCCACCCAAGACCCGCCCGCCGCACGTGGCCGGGGCCTGTCCAGGGAGACGCTCCTCCGGTGGAGGTGGCGGGCCGCCGTGACGCGCGCAACGTGGGCCGTGGTCGTGGTCACCCGGCCCCGTGCGGCGCTGAGCCGAGGCGGCGGCCGATCGCGTGGCGCGGCCCTCACGTGGGTGGAGCAGGGCCGAGCATGCCTGGGCACGTCGAGCAGGCGCAAGTGTGCTGAGCTGAGCGGCCCGCCGGCGCGAAGGGCGCGGACGGCGTGGGCCGCCTGCGCGGACAATGTGTGCTGGCCGCGTGGGCGGCGTGCGCCGCGTGCGCGGGTGGGGTGCGCTCGGCGCGGTGCGGTGGTGAGGTCGCCGTGATCGGGCGAAGGGGTCAGTCGCGGGCCGGGTTGCGGGGGGTGAAGAGGTCGGCGGTCGGCTTGGGGGTCGGCTGCTGGGCGGGCTCGAACGGGGCCCGGTACTCCGGCTCCGCCTCCTGCCCCGGCTCCTGTGCGGCCTCCTGGGCGCGCTGGGCGCGGCGTACGCGGACCACCCGGAGGGTGACCAGGGCGAAGGCGGCCACGGCCGCCACGGCGATGCACAGCCAGGCCGCCCACGTCTGCGTCAGCGTGCCCCGGTACAGCGACAGCGCGTCCCCGAGGCCGGCGTTGAGGTTGTCCAGGGTGACGTCCCCGAGGCCGGCGGGGCGGCCGGGGGCGCGCAGGGCGGCGCCGTCCATGACGGCCTTGCCGGTGACCTGGCCGGCCGCCACCGCGCCGCCCGCGTACAGGGCGGCGATGGGGAGCAGGGCGAGGCTGCGCGGGCGGACGGCGCCGATGGCGAGCGCCACCACGACGGCGATCAGCAGCGACAGCGCGAGCGAGACGGGCAGCCCGCCCCCGAAGGACATGACGGCGCTCGGCAGGCGCTGCTGGAAGAGGATGGCCGCCCCCAGGCCGGCCGCGCAGAGGAGTGCGGCGAGCAGGCCCGTGACGAGCCCGGAGAGTAGGCCGGACCGCTTATGTGACATCTCAGCCCCCAGAGAATGCACGAATTTACTCCGACGAGTCGGGCACTTTACTCGAACCTCGCAAAACGTGTCGCCAGAACGGTGATTCGTACGGCGGGACCTGCAGTGGTCTAAACCAATTTGGGTCCGATAAGGTTCGTGGTTGAGGTTTCAGCCCGCCATCTGTTCGAGGAGATCGGTTCCCGTGAGCATCCGCGTAGGCGTCAACGGCTTCGGCCGCATCGGTCGCAACTTCTGGCGCGCTGTCGCCGCCAGCGGCAAGGACATCGAGATCGTCGCGGTCAACGACCTGACCGACACCGCGACGCTCGCGCACCTGCTGAAGTACGACAGCATTCTGGGCCGCCTGCCGTACGAGGTGAAGGCGTCGAGCGACGAGATCACCGTCGACGGCAAGGCGATCAAGGTCTTCGCGGAGCGCGACCCGGGCAAGCTGCCCTGGGGCGACCTCGGCGTCGACATCGTGCTGGAGTCCACGGGCCTGTTCACCGACGCCGCCAAGGCCAAGGTGCACGCCGACAACGGCGCGAAGAAGGTCATCATCTCCGCCCCGGCGAAGAACGAGGACGTCACCGTCGTCATCGGCGTCAACGAGAACACCTACGACCCGGCCAAGCACACGATCATCTCCAACGCGTCCTGCACCACCAACTGCCTGGCGCCCCTGGCCAAGGTTCTTCACGACACCTTCACCGTCGAGAAGGGCCTGATGACCACGATCCACGCGTACACGCAGGACCAGAACCTCCAGGACGGCCCGCACAAGGACCTGCGCCGCGCCCGCGCCGCCGCGCTCAACGTGGTGCCCACCTCCACCGGCGCCGCCAAGGCCATCGGCCTGGTCCTGCCCGAGCTCAAGGGCAAGCTCGACGGCTTCGCCATGCGCGTGCCGATCCCCACCGGCTCGGCCACCGACCTCACCGTCGAGGTCGGCCGCGAGGTCACCGTCGAAGAGGTCAACGCCGCGTACAAGGCGGCCGCCGAGGGCCCGCTCAAGGGCATCCTCACCTACACCGAGGACGAGATCGTCTCCTCCGACATCGTGACCGACCCCGCGTCCTGCATCTTCGACGCCGGGCTCACCAAGGTCATCGGCAACCAGGTCAAGGTCGTCGGCTGGTACGACAACGAGTGGGGCTACTCCAACCGGATCGCCGACCTGATCGAGCTCGTGGGCCGCGGCCTCTGAGCGCACGGCTGAACGGGAGCATGAGCATGCGCACGCTCGACGATCTCGACGTGAAGGGGCGGCGCGTGCTCGTGCGCGCCGACCTCAACGTCCCCCTCGACGGGGAGACGATCACCGACGACGGCCGCATCCGCGCGTCGGTGCCGACCATCAAGACCCTGGTGGAGCGCGGCGCGAAGGTCGTCGTCTGCGCCCACCTGGGCCGGCCCAAGGGCCAGGTCAACCCGAAGTACTCGCTCAAGCCCGTCGCCACGCGCCTGGGCGAGTTGCTCGGCCAGGACGTCGCCTTCGCCACCGACGTGGTCGGCGACAGCGCGGTGAGCACGGTCGAGGCCCTCCAGGACGGCCAGGTGGCCCTGCTGGAGAACCTGCGGTACGAGCCGGGCGAGGAGTCGAAGGACGACGCCGTGCGCGGCGAGTTCGCCGCGAAGCTGGCCGGGCTGGCCGAGCTGTACGTCGGCGACGGCTTCGGCGCCGTGCACCGCAAGCACGCCAGCGTCTACGACGTGCCCAGGCTGCTGCCGCACGCGGCGGGCGGGCTCGTCGTGGCCGAGGTCGAGGTGCTGCGGAAGCTGACCGAGGACACCGAGCGCCCCTACGTGGTCGTGCTGGGCGGCGCCAAGGTCTCCGACAAGCTCGGCGTCATCGCCAACCTGCTGACCAAGGTCGACCGGCTGCTCATCGGCGGCGGCATGGCCTACACCTTCCTCAAGGCCCAGGGCCACGAGGTCGGAAAGTCGCTGCTGCAGGAGGACCAGCTCGACCAGGTGCGCGGCTTCCTCGACGAGGCGAAGCGGCGCGGCGTGGAGCTGGTGCTGCCCGTGGACGTGCTCGCGGCGGTCACCTACGCCCCCGACGCCGAGCACGACGTGGTCGAGGCCACGGCCATCCCGGCCGAGCGGGAGGGCCTGGACATCGGCCCGAAGACGCGCGAGCTGTTCGCCGCCAAGCTGGCCGACGCCAAGACCGTCTTCTGGAACGGGCCCATGGGCGTGTTCGAGTTCGACGCGTTCTCCGGCGGCACCAAGGCCGTGGCCCAGGCGCTGATCGACGCCGACGCGTTCACCGTGGTGGGCGGCGGCGACTCGGCGGCCGCCGTGCGCAAGCTCGGCCTGCCCGAGGACGGCTTCTCGCACATCTCCACCGGTGGCGGGGCCAGCCTCGAATACCTTGAGGGCAAGACCCTTCCCGGACTCGCCGCTTTGGAGGACTGACGTTGGTGCAGCGAAAGCCGCTCATCGCCGGCAACTGGAAGATGAACCTCAACCACTTCGAGGCCATCAAGCTGGTCCAGAAGCTGGCCTTCGCACTCAACGACAAGGACTTCGACAAGGTCGAGGTCGCCGTCCTGCCCCCGTTCACCGACCTGCGCAGCGTCCAGACCCTGGTCGACGGCGACAAGCTCAGGATCGTCTACGGCGCCCAGGACCTGTCCCAGTACGACGCGGGCGCCTACACCGGTGAGGTGTCGGGCGCCATGCTGGCCAAGCTCGGATGCACGTACGTGACGATCGGGCACTCCGAGCGCCGCCAGTACCACGGCGAGGACGAGGACATCGTCAACGCCAAGGTGCAGGCGGCCTACCGGCACTCGCTGACCCCCATCCTGTGCGTGGGTGAGCCGCTGTCGGTGCGTCAAGAGGGCGGCCACATCGCGTACTGTCTCGCCCAACTCGACGGCGCGCTGCGCAAAATCGCCGCCGAGCAGGCAAAATCGATAGTGGTGGCCTACGAGCCGGTGTGGGCGATCGGCACCGGCGAGGTGGCCACCCCGGAGGACGCCCAGGAGGCGTGCGGAGCGTTGCGAATGAGACTCGCTGAGCTCTACGACACCGAAGTGGCCTCCGGGATCCGTATCCTTTACGGTGGCTCGGTCAAGTCAGGCAATATCAAGGGGATCATGGCTCAGGCGGATGTCGACGGCGCTCTCGTGGGCGGTGCCAGCATCGACGCCGACGAGTTCGCGAAGATCTGCCGATTCTCCGATATGCCGGGCTAACTGAGCCGTTCTGGGGGTGCGACTTGACATCAGGTCGTACCCTCAAGAGGCAAGTCTGAATCGTCACGCGTAACAGAGCATTGAAGGAACAGGCATACCGTGGAAATCGGAATCTCCATCGCCCTCATCCTGGCGAGCCTTCTCATGATCCTGCTCGTCCTGCTTCACAAGGGCAAGGGTGGTGGCCTGTCTGACATGTTCGGCGGCGGTTTCTCGTCGAACTTCGGTGGTTCCTCGGTGGTGGAGCGCAACCTCGACCGGCTGACCGTCATCACGGGCACGATCTGGTTCGTCTGCATCATCGCTCTCGGCCTGCTCATGAGGCCCTGAGCAACAAGTTAACGCGTGACAGTGATTCTCCCCCCGTGTCCGTACGCGGGGCGATCGAGCGAGGAGTTCATCCGTGGGTAGTGGCAACGCGATCCGTGGCAGCCGAGTCGGCGCCGGCCCGATGGGGGAGGCCGAGCGCGGCGAGGCGGCTCCGAGAGTGCGGGTCTCGTTCTGGTGCGCCAACATGCACGAGACGCGCCCCAGCTTCGCCAGTGACGCAGCGGTCCCCGAGCTGTGGGACTGCCCGCGTTGTGGCCTCCCTGCCGGACAGGACGAGTCGGCGCCGCCTGCCCCGCCGAAGAACGAGCCGTACAAGACGCACCTGGCCTACGTGAAGGAGCGCCGGAGCGACAAGGACGGCAAGGCGATCCTGGAGGAGGCACTGGAGCGCCTGCGCAACAACAAGTCCCCCTGGTAGCTCTCAGGCGGTAGAGACGAGGAAGGGGCCCCGGGGTTCGTCCCCGGGGCCCCTTTTCTCATGCCCGGGCCCGTTCGTGGACCGGCTCGCCGTCCACGAACGTCATCCTGACCTGCGTGGCCCAGATGTCGCCCGGCGGCAGCTCGAACGGGTCGCGGTCCAGCACCACGAGGTCGGCCGGGCGGCCCGGCTCGATCACGCCGGCGGGGGAGCGGTTGATCCAGGCCGACCCCGCCGTGTACGCGGTCATCGCCGTGGCCAGGTCGATGCGCTGGCCGGGCAGGAACGGCGTCTGCGCCGTCGGGTAGCCGGCGTGCACCGAGCCGCCCGGCTCCGTGCGGTTGACGGCCACGTGCATGCCCTGCAGCGGGTCGGCGTTCGAGACCGGCCAGTCGCTGCCCGCGCAGAACCGGGTGCCGTGCGCCAGCAGGTCCGCGAACGGGTACTGCCAGGACGAGCGCGGCTCGCCGAGGTAGGGCAGGGTCAGCTCGTCCATCTGGGCGTGGTGCGTGGCCCACAGCGGCTGCAGGTTGGCCGTCACGCCCAGCGCGGCGAAGCGCGGCACGTCGGACGGCTCGATGATCTGCAGGTGGGCGATGTGGTGCCGGTTGGCCGGGTCCGTGCCCTCCAGGCTGTCGAGCGCCTCGCGCACCGCGCGTTCGCCGATGGCGTGGAAGTGCACCTGGAAGCCGTGCCGGTCCAGCTCGGCGACGTACTCCCTGAGCTTGGCGGGATCGACGTACGACAGGCCCGTGCCCCCGCACAGGCAGTACGGCTCCAGCGTCGCGGCGGTGAAGTTCTCCGTGATGCCGTCCTGCATGATCTTCACGGAGGTGGCCCTGAACCGGTCGAGCCCTTCGGCTGCGGCCCGGCGCGCCACCAGGTCCTCGATCTGCTCGGCGCCCCGCGTGCGGTCCCACCACAGGGCGCCCACCACGCGGGCCCGCAGCCGGCCTGAGCGGGCCGCGGCCAGGTAGGTGGGGAGCTGGTCGTCGGAGCCCGCGTACGAGCCCACGATGGCGTCCTGCCAGCCCGTGATGCCCAGCGAGAACAGGTGCCGCTGCGCGTCCGCCAGCGCCTCCTCCATGTCCTGGGCGGTCGGGCGGGGGGTGAGGAGGCCGACGAGGTCCATGGCGCCCTCGTGCAGGACGCCGGTGGGCTCGCCGCCGGCGTCGCGCTCGATGCGGCCGTCGGCCGGGTCGGGCGTGTCGCGGGTGATGCCGGCGCGGGCGAGCGCGGCGGCGTTGACCCAGGCGGCGTGGTGGTCGCGCTGGATCAGGTAGACGGGACGGTCGAGGAAGGCGAGCTGGTCGCGGTGGGGCAGCCCACCCGGGAATGCCGACATGTCCCAGCCGCCGCCATCAATCCACTCTTTATCGGGATTTCTCGCGGCATAGTCGTTGATCTTTTCTATGTACGCGTCAAGGCCGAATACCTCCGACAAATCGCACTTGGCGCGTTCGAGCCCGGCCTGGACCGGATGGATGTGAGCGTCCGTGTAACCGGGCGTCAGCAGGCCGCCGGCGAGATCCACCGTCTCGTGCGGCTCCCGCGCCAGCTCCTTCTCGGGCCCGACGGCGGCGATCACGCCGTCGCGCACCAGCACGGCGGCGTCGCGCACGCCCTGCGGCGTGAAGACGCCCCCGCCGCGGAAAAGCAGGTCCATGGGGGGTGTATCCCTTCTAGTGTCCCGTGATCAGGTCGGCGAAGCGGGCCAGCACCGAGGTGCGCGGCATCGTCCGCTCCCGGTGGTCGGCCGCGCGGTACAGGCGGTACATCGTGTGCACGCCCAGCCACCGCAGCGGCTCCGGCTCCCACGAGCGCACCCGGCGGCCCACCCACGGCAGCGACGTCAGCTCCGTCTCCTCGCCCAGTATCAGGTCACGCAGCGTACGGCCGGCCAGGTTCGTGGTGGTCACGCCGTGCCCCGTGTAGCCGCCCGCCCAGCCGAGGCCGGTGGCCCGGTCCACGTGCACGGTCGAGCACCAGTCGCGCGGCACGCCCAGCACGCCGGACCACGCGTGCGCGATCGAGGAGGAGCGGGCGGCGGGGAAGAACTCGGTCAGCAGCCGCCACAGTGCCTCGACGGTCCACTCGTGGGTGTGGCCGCGGGCGTCCACGCGCGAGCCGTACAGGTAGGGGCGGCCGCGCCCGCCGAAGGCGATGCGGTCGTCGGCGGTGCGCTGGGCGTACATGTAGTAGTGGGCCATGTCGCCGAGCAGCTCGGCGCCCTGCCAGCCGACCTCGTCCCAGAACGCGGCGGGCAGGGGCTCGGTGACGATCATGGAGCTGTTCATCGGGAGCCACTGCCGGCGCAGGTGCGGCAGGCGGGCCGTGAAGCCCTCCGTCGCGCGGATCACGTGCCCGGCCGTCACCGTCCCGTACGGCGTGACGGCGCGGTGCGGGGCGATCTCGGTGACGGGGGTGCGCTCGTAGATGGGCACGCCCAGGTCGCGTACGGCCCTGGCCAGGCCTTGGGCCAGCTTGGCCGGCTGGATGCGCGCACAGTGGGGGCTCCAGGACGCCTCCAGGGCCCCGGCGACGCGTACGTGGTCCGCGGGGTCCACCAGGCGCAGATCGGCCTCCTCGATGCCCCAGGAGCGGGCGGAGGACACGCTGTCGCGCAGCCGGGCGGCCTGGGCGGGGGTGCGGGCCACGTTGAGCACGCCGCCCTTGACCAGGTCGCAGTCGATGGACTCCCGCTCGCAGACCGCGATGACCTCGTCGATGCTGGCGTACATCTCGCGCTGCAGCCGCCGCGCTCCCGCGCCGTAACGCTCGTGCGAGCCGGCCAGGTCGCCGGTCAGCCACCCGCCGTTGCGGCCGGACGCGCCGAACCCGGCGAACTCCTGCTCCAGCACCACCACGCTCAGGGACGGGCGGGCGCGCTTGAGGTAGTACGCGGTCCACAGGCCCGTGTAGCCGGCGCCGACGACGGCCACGTCCGCCTGGAGGTCGCCGTCGAGGCGGGGGCCGGGGGCGGGCAGGCCGGCGGACCGGTACCAGAAGGAGACGTCGCCGTTCACGTACCCGGACGACAAAGGAACACGCACGCTCATGGCGACATATCCTCCTATATCGGGATAAGTCGGCGCATCATGCGACGAAATACGCAATGAAACACGTCGTTAGCGGCCGCGTAACAGCCGCCGGGCATGCTCGGACGCATGGGATTCTTGCGCATCCGGACCACGGTGGACGAACGACCCGGCCGGCTGGCCTCCCTGGCCGCGGCCCTGGCCCACAGGGGCGGCAACATCCTCGGCCTGAGCGTGCAGACCGACACCGAAGGGACCGTCGACGAGTTCGTCGCCGACATCCCCGCGACCCCCGACACCGTACGGGAGGCACTCGAAGCGGCCGGGGGCCGCAACGTCACGGTGGTGCCCGCCACCGCGCACGAGCTGACCGACGAGCCCACCAGGGTCCTGCTGCTGGCCTCCCGGCTGCGCACGATGCCCTGGCGCCTGCCCGAGCTGCTGGCCGAGCTGCTGCGCGCGGACGACGCCCGCTGGGTCTATGGTGAGGCCGTGAGTGATCTTCCCGACCCGACGCTGCTCGTCGTGCCGGTCGCGCCGCGCCGGGCGGTCCGGCTGCGCCGCGCCGAGCTGCCGTTCACGCTGACCGAGGCGGCCAGAGCGGCCTCCTTCGCCCGGCTCGCCCAGCCCGCCCCGGAGGAGAGCGGCGCCGCCGACCGGGCGGTCAAGCTCGCCGACGGCGTCGAGGTCACCGTGCGGCCGCTCACCTCGATCTACCGCGAGGCCGTGCGCGACCTGCACGACCGGTGCTCGCCGGAGTCGCGCAGGTTCCGCTACTTCACCTCGATGCCGGCGCTGCCGCCGCGCGTGTTCGACCAGCTCTGCGACAGGAACAGGGGGCAGTCGCTGGTCGCCGGGCACGACGGGCAGGTCGTCGGCATGGCCAACCTCATGTTCACGAACGATCCCGGCACCGCCGAGATGGCCTTCCTGGTCGAGGACCGCTGGCAGGGGCGCGGTCTGGGCACGGCGATGGCCAGAATGCTCGTGCGGGCCGCCCGCGACCTCGGGTACGCCGAGGTCAGAGCGACGATGCTGGCCGACAACGTGCGCATGCGGCGGCTGCTGCTCTCGCTGGGCGCCACGCTCGGCTACACCGAGGACCCGGGCGTCATCGAGGCCCGGCTGCCGGTCGGCGCGATGGTCTCAGCCTAGGGCCTCGTCCTCGCCGCCTTCGTCCTCCGCCCGGGCCGTGGGGGCCTCGTCCCGCTGGATGCCCAGGTGGCGTTCGATGCGGTCGAGGCTCTCCTGGATCTGGGTGAGCCGCTCGCTCAGCATGGAGCCGCCCGCGAAGAACATCTCGGCCGGGCGCTCCTTGGAGCCGCGGCCCACCCGGTCCAGCACGCGCTGGCGCAGGTCCGGCAGGTCGGCTCCGGCGTCCACGAGCGCCTGGGCGGCCAGGCCCTCGCCCTCCCTGATCAGGCCGAGCAGGATGTGCTCGGTGCCGATGTAGTTGTGCCGCAGCTGCAGCGCCTCGCGCAGCGACAGCTCCAGGACCTTCTTGGCGCGCGGCGTGAACGGGATGTGCCCGCCGGGAGGCTTCGCGCCGTGGCCGATCTCCCGCTCGACGAACGCGCGTACGTGGTCGTGCTCCACGCCGCAACTGTCGAGCACCAGCGCGGCCAGACCTTCGCCCTCGTGGATGAGACCGAGCAATATGTGCTCCGTGCCGATGTAGTTGTGGCTCATCGTCCGCGCCTCCTCCTGGGCGAGGACGATGACCCTGCGCGCACGGTCGGTGAAGCGTTCGAACACCGGGGGCCTCCGTTCGGCTGGGGCTGCCTCCACTATGCGCTAGGAAAGCGCGCATGTGGGGTATTTGTCCTGTGTGGATCTTGACGAGGTGGCGGACCGGCTCTACGCCCTGCCGCCGTCCGACTTCACCGCCGCGCGCACCGCCGAGGCCCGCGCCGCCAAGGAGGCGGGCGACGCGCGGCTCTCGCGCGAGATCGCGCGCCTGCGCAAGCCGACCGTGTCCGCCTGGGCGGTCAACCGGCTCGCCCGCGAGCATCCCGCCGAGCTGGCCGAGCTGCTCGACGTGGGCGAACGGCTGCGCGCCGCGTGGCAGGAGCAGGACCCCGAGGCGCTGGCCGGGCTGACCCAGCGGCGGGGCGAGGTGACCGAGAAGATGGGGCGGCTCGCCCGGCAGGACGCCGAGCTGTCGCCGGCGGCCGGCACGGAGGTGGACCAGACGCTGGACGCCGCGCTCGTGGACGACGGGGCGGCCGCGGAGGTGCGTCAGGGGCGGCTGGTCAAGCCGCTGCGCTACAGCGGCTTCGCGCCCGCCCCCGTGACGCGCGCGCCCGCCGTACGGAAGGGCAAGAGTGCCGAGGAGCGGGCCGGGGAGGAGGCGGAGCGGGCGCGGGCCCGCGAGGAGGCCGAGGCCAGGAAGGCACGCGAGCGGCAGGAAGCGCAGGCCGCGCACCAGGAGTGGGCGCAGGCGCTGGAGGCGGCGCGGCGGGAGCACGAGGAGCGGGCGGAGAAGGTCGTGCGGCTGGAGAAGAAGCTCGGCAAGGCCCGCAGGAAGCTGAACGACGCCCGCCAGCGGCTGGAGGTGACCCAGCGGGAGGAGCGCCGCGCCCGGCAACGGCTGGAGCGCTGACCCGGGGGGCAGGAGGGCGGGCGCGTGGCGGGTGTCAGAAGGGCGGGCGGTGGCGGACGGTCATGCGGCGGTGCGGGAGGGTGCGGCGGCGCAGCGCGAGACGGCGGCGGCGCGTCCATGACCGGGCCCGGGTCCTCTTGCTGCCCGCGATCCAGCGTGACAGCGCGAGCGGCCCGTACGCGGCCAGCACCGCGCCCACCTCGGCCGCCCGCCCCGCGGCCGAAGGCACGGCCAGGGCGGCGGCCGTCGTGAGGGCGTACACCATGGAGAAGCGGGCGGCGGAGCGGACGCGCACGGCGGCGCGCCGGAGCCGGGCGACCGTCCACCGGCGCGGGACCGCGCCGCTCACCAGGAAGGTCAGGGCGACGGCGCCGAGGTTCGTGGCGGCGGGGGACCAGGTCTCGCGCAGGCTCAGGTAGACCAGCGCGTACAGCGCGCAGGAGGCCACGTTGACGGTGGCGAACGACAGGAACGTGGCCTCGCGGGGCCGCGCCACGACCGCGTCGGGATGGCGGGGCGCCGGCTCGGGCCGCGCCACCTCCACGGCCGCCCGCCCCCTGCAGATCGACCAGGCGACCCTGGCCAGGCCCTTCAGGTCGTCCACGGCGGTCCTGACGACGCGGACGCGCGAGTCGGTGTCCTCGATCCAGTCGACGGGCACCTCGTGCACGCGCAGGCCGTTGTGCTCGGCGAGCAGCAGCAGCTCGGTGTCGAAGAACCACGAGTCGTCCTCGACCTTGCCCAGCAGCGGCCGGACCACGTCCGTCCTGGCCGCCTTGAAGCCGCACTGCGCGTCGCTGAACCGGACGCCGAAGCCGTGCCGCAGCAGCGCGTTGTATCCGCGCGAGACGACCTCGCGGCGCAGCGAGCGGCGGGTGCGCGCGCCGGGCGCCAGGCGGGTGCCGATGGCGATCTCGGAGTGGCCGCTGGCGACCGAGGCGACCAGCGGGAACAGGGCGTCGAGGTCGGTGGACAGGTCCACGTCCATGTAGGCGACGATGTCGGCCGTGCTGTCCTGCCAGGCGGCCCGCAGCGCCGCGCCCCGGCCGCGGATCTCCAGCCGGCGCGCGTGCACCCGCTCCAGCTCCCCGGACAGCGCGGCGGCGACCCGCCAGGTGGCGTCGGTGCTGCCGTTGTCGACGATGGTGATGCGCCACGGCAGCGGGAAGCCGCCGAGGTAGGCGGCCAGCGTCCGGACGCAGCCGGGCAGCGCGCGCTCCTCGTTGAGGACGGGGATGACGATGTCCACGCTGGCCAGGGCGGCCGCAGGCGCCGCGTCTCGCGCCTGCGGCCGCCGGCGGGCCGGCGCGTTGCTCACATGCCGGGCCACGGCCGGGCGGGCACGACGTAGAAGCGCTGGTTGGCGACGCCGTGGCAGCTCCACTGGACGATGGGCACGCCGTCGTTCAGGTGGCCCTCGCGCACGTCGAGGCACTTGCCGGCGGCGGTGTGGATGACGACCCGGCCCCGGCTGGTCGGCTCGAGGTGGAAGCGCTGGTTCGGGTTGCCGTGGCAGCGGAACTGGATGAGCGGCGCGCGGTCCTCGGTGCTGGCGTTCATGACGTCGAGGCACTTGCCGCTGAACGTCTGGATCGCCACGGAGCCGTCGGGCAGGTGGCGCAGCCTGAAGCGCTGGTGCGCCTTGTTGTCGCAGCCGTACTGGACGATCGGGGCGCGGTCGTCGGTGCTGGCGCCGGAGACGTCGAAGCACTTGTCGGCGTGGGTCTGGATCTCCACGACGTCGCCGCCGTACCACGGGCCCGTGTCCGCGCCGGCGGGCGGGGCGGAGAGCGTGGTGAGGGCGATCGCCGTGATGGCGCAACTCGCGGCGCCCGCGAGGGCGCGAGCGCCGCGGGCGGTTCGAGCAGTGGTGCACAACCTCATAGTGGGTCCTTTTTTGTGAGGAATGCCGGTTGACGCCCGGCGACGTGAACATCGCGAATATCGCGCAGTCATGCTAACTGCGCTCCTCGCGAAAACGCCGGATGCGCACGCGTTGTATTCGTGGGTGTGTCTGGCGGCGTTCCGTATAAAGCGGACATTTATCGACGTGTGCGGTCGATATGACTCTTTGCCAGGCTTTGGGGAGCCATGTCGAGGGCCTGAGCTGCGGCAACAGTGATAATCGGTGTCGGGCCGGACGCGACGGGAAAATCTCCTGACCCGTGCAATCCGGCGACCCGTGGCCTTATCGCATCGCAATGGTGGAGAGACATGACTTGTACGGGTGTGCGCGTTCTGCGATTCGGTGAGGCGGCGAACGTGTGCGTTGATCTCCGATATTTCCGTACGGTGTTCGGCGCCGGCGCGGTGCCGCCGGGTCGGCGGAGGCGGTGAGCGACCCATGCCGTCCCAGGAACATCCGCCCGGCCTGAACCCCGCGGGCAAGGACGACTCGGTCGCCGTCGTCTTCCCCGCGCGTCCCCGTCCCGACGACCTCGAACATGAAGTGGAGGCCCTGCTCGCCACCCTCGCGGAGGCGGGCCTGGAGCACCGCATCGTCATCGTCGGCGAGCCGCGCGGCGCCCCCGGCGCCCTCGACGTGCTCGCCTCACGCTACCCCGACCGGGTGCTCACCGTGCGGCACGCGGGCCGGCCGGGCTCGGCGGAGGCCGAGCGGGCCGGCGTCCTGGCCGCGCTGGAGTGGACCGACATGCGCAAGCTCGTGCTGGTCGGCCCCGGCGACCGCATCGACGCCGCCGACCTGCCGGTGCTGCTGCGCGTCCAGCGCGAGGAACGGGCCGACGCGGTCGTCGGCACGCCCGAGCGGGACCGCTCACGCTCGCGCCGCACCACCGTCCTGTCCTGGGCCGCGTGGGACCGCCTGCTGCCGCGCGGGCGCGCCCGCGGCTCCGCCTGCTCCTACCGGCTGCTCGACCGGTGGCTGCTGGAGGAGGCGTGCGGACGCGGCGGGGCGGCCCGGTCCCTGGCGATGGGCGGGCTCTTGGAAGGAGCGCTGGACGTGGCCGGGCGCAGGGACGTCCGGATCGTCGAGCTGCCGCTCTCGCACCGCGGCGGGCACGGCCGCCCCCCGGTGCCGCGGGCCGTCTCGCGCTCCCGGGCCGGCCTCGGGCTCGGCCCGGGACGCCCGGCCTGGCGGATGCCGCGCGACCGGGTGCTCGCCCTGGTGACCGTGGCGAGCGTGGTGCTGTCGATCCTCGCCTGCCTGTACCACGTCGGCCTGGGCTCCGTGCTCGCCTACAACGACAGCGGCTCGCACCTGCTCATCGCCCGCCGGGTGATCGACAGCCCGACCCCGGGCCTGGCCCAGCTCGGAGGCGTGTGGCCGCCCCTGCCGCACCTGCTGGCCCTGCCCGTCATCTGGCACGACGCGTTGTTCTACTCGGGGCTGGCCGGCTCGCTGATCTCCATGGTCTCGTACGTGGTGACCGTGCGGTACGCGTACCTGATCGCCGCCGGCATGGCGGGCACCGATCGCGCGCGCCGCGTGGCGGCCGGGCTCGCCGCGGCCGGGCTGTTCGCGCTCAACCCCAACGTGCTCTACCTGCAGAGCACCCCGATGACCGAGCTGCTGCTGTTCGCCTGCATCGCCGCGGCGGTGCACCACCTGGCGCAGTGGTGCCGCACCGGGCGCTACACGCAGCTCTCGCTCGCCTCGGCGGCCACGCTGCTGGCCACGCTGACCCGCTACGAGGGCTGGGTGCTGGCGGTGGCCATGACGGTCGTGGTGGCGTACGTGTCCCTGCGGCGCTGGCGGGGGCTCGCCCGGCTGGAGGCGCACCTGATCTTCTTCGGGTTCGTGGCCTTCGCCGGGATCATCGGCTGGGTCGCCTGGAGCTGGGTGATCTTCGGCGACTGGCTGTACTGGCACTCCGGCGAGTACGCCAAGCCGGCCCTGTGGGTCTCGCCCGACGACCCGAACATCGGCGCGCTGGGCGTCGCCTGGAGCACCTACGCCCACGCCCTGGTGCACGGCCTCGGCCTCGTCACCCTCCTCGCGGGCGCGGCGGGCGCGCTCGTGTACGGCTGGCGGCGCCGGCTCCAGGTCGAGGCCGTCGCCCCGTACACGCTGCTGATCTTCGTGCCGTTCTTCGTCCTCGCCCTGTACCTGGGGCAGCGCCCCCTGCACGTGCCCGAGGTGCACGGCAGCTTCTACAACGTGCGCTTCGCCCTGGTGATGGCCCTGGGCGCGGCCGTCTTCGCCGGATACCTGGTGTCGCTGGCCCCGCTGCGCGCCCGCTGGGCCTGGACCGCCGCGACCGCCGCCATGGTCGCCACCGTCGTGGCGGTGCCCGGCACCGCGACCCTCGCCGAGCCGATGAACTGGCACGCCGGCCGCGACGAACGCGCCGTCGCCAAGGCCGTCGCCTGGTGGCGGCAGCACTACGACGGCGGGCTCGTGCTCATGGAGAACCACGGCAACGAGATCGCCGTGTTCGACTCCCGCATCCCGCTCGACCGCATCGTCTACGAGGGCAGCTTCCGCCTCTGGGACCGGGCGCTGCGCGATCCCGCCGGCCGGGGGATCGGGTGGATCTACGCGCGTACCCTGCCCGGGCGGGAGGACAAGATCTGGCGGGCGCTTCACGACCGGCCCGAGCTGACACATGACTTCACGCTCGTCTACCGCGACGCCGTGCAGCACATCTATCGGAGGCGAGTGTGATGAGCACACCTCAACGCGCCCATCGCACCCCCGGCGTCCTTGATGAGGAGCTGAGCGCCCGGCGGCTGCTCAGCCGGGGGCAGGCCGTCTGCGCCGTCCTGGTGCCCGCCGTGATCGTCCTCGCCCTGGCCGCGCACCTGGCGTTCGGATGGGGACCGTCGCCGCTGTGGTGGTGCCAGGCCGCCGTCGCGCTGGCCACCGCCGTCTACCTCGTCGTGCTCGTCTTCAAGACCGCCGTCGTCCTGGGCGCCTGGGAGGCCGCGGTCATCGACCTGGACGAGGCCGACCTGCACCGCCTGCCGCAGGAGGCGCTGCCCGCCTACACCGTCCTGGTGCCGCTCCACCGCGAGGCGGCGGTGCTGCCGGCCCTGCTGGAACGCCTGGCGGGCCTCGACTACCCGGCCGCGTCCCTGCAGATCCTGCTGCTCGTCGAGGAGGACGACGAGGAGACCCGCGCGGCGCTGCCCGAGCTGGACGCCCCGTTCGAGGTGGTGCTCATCCCGCCGTCCACGCCGCGTACCAAGCCGAAGGCGTGCAACATCGGGCTCGCGCGGGCGCGCGGCGAGTTCGTCGTCGTCTACGACGCCGAGGACCGGCCCGAGCCGCGCCAGCTCCGCAAGGCCGTGCTCGCCTTCAGGGCGCTGCCGGGCCGGGTCGTGTGCGTCCAGGCCGAGCTGCAGTACTGGAACCCCTGGACCAACTGGCTGACCCGCTGCTTCGCCGCCGAGTACGCCGGCCACTTCAGCCTCATGCTGCGCGGGCTCGACCGCTACCGGCTGCCGATCCCGCTGGGCGGCACCTCCAACCACTTCCGCACCGACGCGCTGCTCGCCCTGGGCGGCTGGGACCCGTACAACGTCACCGAGGACGCCGACCTCGGCATCCGCATCGCCCGGCGCGGCTGGGACGTGCGCATGATGGTCTCCGTCACCGAGGAGGAGGCCAACAGCCGCCTCGGCAACTGGATCCGGCAGCGCAGCCGCTGGATCAAGGGGTACCTGCAGACGTGGCTCGTCCACACCAGGCACCCGCTGCGGCTGTGGCGCCAGCTCGGCACGAAGCAGACGCTCGCCTTCCACCTCACCATGGGCCTGTCCACGATCACCACGCTGGCCAACCCGTTCTTCTGGGGGCTGACCCTGCTCTACCTGTGCACCGGCACCCGGTACGTGCAGGCGCTGTTCCCCCCGCTCTCGCTCTACTGCGGCGCCGCCGCCATGGTGATCGGCAACTCCCTGATGGTCTACTGCATGATGGCCGGCTGCCTCGAACGCGGCCTGTTCCCCGCGGTACGGGCCATGCTGACCATCCCGCTGTACTGGGCCTTGATGAGCGTGGCCGCCTACAGGGCGCTGTACCAGCTGGCCCGGCCCGACCGGCGGCACTTCTGGGAGCTGACCGAGCACGGCCTCGTGGACGGCGGCACCGCCGTGGACGACGACGACGATCTTCAGCCCGCGCTGCGGTGATGCTAGGGTCGGCGAAACGGTCCGGTACCCCTCTGGAGTGGCGATGGCGACGTGGACCCCCTCATCCATGCCCGACCTGACCGGCAAAAGGGCGGTCGTGACCGGCGCCAACAGCGGCATCGGCCTGCCCACCGCGCTCGAGCTGGCCCGCCACGGCGCCCACGTGATCGTCGCGGCCCGCAACCCTGGCAAGGGCGAGGAGGCGGTCCGGCAGATCCTGCGCGAGGTGCCCGGCGCGCAGGTCGAGCTCGGGATGCTCGACCTGGCCGACCTCGGCTCCGTCCGGCGGTTCGCGGCCGGCGTGAGCGCCCTGGACCTGCTCGTCAACAACGCCGGCATCGGCCTCGTCCCCAGGCGGCAGACCAAGGACGGCTTCGAGCTGCAGTTCGGCACCAACCACCTGGGGCACTTCGCGCTCACCGGGCTGCTCCTGCCCCGGCTCGCCGCGAGCCCCGGCGCCCGGGTGGTGACCGTGTCCAGCGACGCCCACGCCGCCGGCCGCATCGACTTCGACGACCTCGGCCTGGAGCGCGGCTACGGGCGCATGTCCGCGTACGCGCGCTCCAAGCTCGCCAACCTGCTGTTCGCCCTGGAGCTGCAACGGCGGGCCGACCGCGCCGGCGTCGACCTCAAGAGCACCGCCGTGCACCCCGGCACGGTCGCCACGAACTTCATGCGGGTCGGGCCGCTCCAGCCGCTCGTGAGACTCCTCCTGAAGTCGCCTGCCACCGGCGCCGTACCCTCGCTGTACGCCGCCACTTCGCCGGACGTGCGCGGCGGCGAGTACTTCGGGCCGGGGGCCAAGCCGATGCGGCCCTCGGCTACGGCGCGGTCGGAGGAACTGGCGGCGCGGCTGTGGGAGGTGTCGGCCGAGCTGACCGGCGTCCACTTCGAGCACCTGGCCAGCCGCTGACCGTATGGGGGTGGCGTCACTTGGTGGCGCCCGCCAGGTAGGTCATTTGACGGCGCGCGCCAGGTAGGCGCAGACCGGAAACCCTTCCCGTTCGTACGGGGCCGCGAGCCGCAGATACTCGGCCCGGACACGCTCCGCCACCTCGGGCGGCAGCTCACCCAGCATCCCGAACCTCGGCCCGCCCGCCCCGATCACGTCCGTCCACCAGGCCGCCGGATCCACCTGGTGCCGCCACCGCACGGCCTCCACCTCCGCCTCCCTGAACCCCGCCCCCTCCAGCAGCGCGAGGAACAGCGGCGGCGTGTCGTGGGCGCTGAACGGGCGGGCCGGCGGCTCGTACGGGACGCCCGCCGCGGCGATGGCCTCGGTGAAGACGCTCGTGGCCGTCATCTCGTCGGACTTCCACCAGCTCAGCGCGAGCGCCCCGCCCGGTCGCAGCACGCGCCGCAGCTCCCGCAGCGCCGCCGGGGCGTCGGGCACGTGGTTGATGACGAAGTTCCCCGCCACGCAGTCGAACCGGTCGTCCTCGAACGGCAGCTCGGGCAGCGCCGCCTCGCGGATGGTCGCGTACGGGTGCCGCCGGGCGATCAGCTCCAGCATGGCCGGGTCGCGATCGACGGCCGTGACCTCGGCCCCCAGCGCGAGCGCCGCCGCCGTCACCACGCCGGTGCCGCAGCCCACGTCGAGCAGCCGCCGCGCGCGGCCGTCGCGCGCCGCGGCCAGGAGGGGGCCGACGGTGTGGGAGCTGAGGTGGGCGAAGCCGCGATCGTACGCTTCGGCGTTGGTCACCGGCCCAGCCTAGGCGTTGCGGCCCCGCCCGGCCTAGCCCGCCGCCGAAACTTGACATTCTGACGTGAGATTCCCCCTCAAACCCTGTTTTTCCCCGAAATCCCAGCCTTAATGTCGTCCGCATGACCACCGAGACCCGCGTCGACGCCTCCATCGACGCCTCCATCGACGCCTTCATCAACGCCCTCCCCAAGGTCGAGCTGCACGTTCACCTGGTCGGCTCCGCCTCGGTCGCGACCGTGCTGGAGCTGTCGCGCCGCCACCCCGGCAGCGCCGTGCCCACCACGGAGGAGGAGCTGCGCGCGTTCTACCGCTTCGTCGACTTCCCGCACTTCGCCCGCGTCTACCGGGCCGTCAACGCACTCGTCCGCGAGCCGGAGGACGTCGCCACCCTCGTCCTCGGCCTGGCCCGCGACCTCGCCCCGCAGGGCGCCCGCTACGTGGAGCTGCAGGTCACCCCGTACGCCCACCACATGGTCGGCATGCCGATGCCCGAGGTCACCGAGGCCCTCGACCTGGCCGCCCGCCGCTCACTGACCGAGCACGGCGTCGAGATGGCCTACATCTTCGACATCCCCGGCGAGTACGGCGAGGAGGCCGCCAGGATCACCCTCGACCACGCCCTCCAGGAACCTCCCGCCGCCCTGGTAGGTTTCGGCATCGGCGGCATCGAACAGGAACGCGTCAAGTTCCGCGACGCCTACCGCTCCGCCTTCACCGCCGCCCGCGCCGCCGGCCTGCACAGCGTCCCGCACGGCGGCGAGATGACCGGCCCCGAGACGATCTGGGAGGTCATCGACGGCTACGGCGCCGAACGCATCGGCCACGGCATCAACTGCCTCACCGACCCCCGCCTGGTCGCCCACCTCCGCGACACCCAGCTCCCCCTGGACGTCTGCCCCACCTCGAACGTCCGCACCGGCCAGATCGCCCGCATCGAGGACCACCCGCTGCCCCGTCTGCTGGAGGAGGGCCTGTACGTGACCCTCAACAGCGACGACCCGCCCATGTTCGCCACCACCCTGGCCGAGGAGTACCGGGTGGCGCACCGGGTGTTCGGATTCGGGGTGGAGGAGCTGGCGGGGTTCGCCCGGAACGGGGTGCGGGCCTCCTACTTGGGGGAGGCGCGCAAGCGGGAGCTTTTGGCCGAGATCGACGCGCTGGTGGCCGCCGGCTGAGGGCGAGCTCAATCGACGGACCGGTTTCTGTGAGCCGCATGACGTGGCGGTGACGGCGTGGCACAGTGAATCGGACCGAAAATGAGGCGCGGAATTGCGCGTACGACTTGGCTGGGAGGTTTTCTCATGGCTACGCGGGCCGAGTTGGCGGACGCGTTGCGCCGCGCTCAGGAATTGTCGGATCAGCACTGGCATTGCCTCGACCGGCCGCTGCTGCAGATGTCGGGCGAGCGCACGTGGACGGGGCCGGCCGCCGACGTGTTCGCCGGTGACCTCGCCCATCACCGCGCGGAGCTGCGGAGGGGGCTGCGCGGGGTCATCGACCATCTCCATGAAACGCTCGCGCACGTCACCGTGATGAGGCCGGCCGACTGATGCCCTTTTCCTCCATAGACCCGCGCGAAATTCATCAACTCGGGCAGGCCGTACAAAATTCGGGAAAAGGGCTCGCGGAATGCGCGGTGCGGCTCCGGGCCATTCTGAACGAGGTCGAACTCGACCATCCCGGTGTCGCCGCGATCGGCCGGGTCGGGCAGTGGCTCATTGAGCAGGCGCCCGACCTCTATCGGCGGCGCGACCTGGCGTACGAGGCCGAGAAGGTCGACGTGGACGTGTTCGGCAACCCGCTGCCGGGCGCCATCGTGCCGCCCGGCGCGGTGCGCGTCGACGAGGCGCGGATCATCCCGGCCCAGGTCCGCGCCCAGGCGGCCCAGGCGGCCGCGCTGATGGAGGCCGCCGCGCGCGGCGACGCGGGCGCCGCGGACCGGCTCGCGGCCTTCGCGGAGCGGATGTCCGACCCGCGGTTCGCCACCGCCCTCATCGAGAAGCTCGGGCCGCAGGGCCTGGCCATCCTGCCCGCCGCCATGGGCTCGCGAGTACGCCGGGCCCTCGACGCCGCAGACGGCTCGGCGGAAGCGGTCCGGCGGCACAATGGCGACGTGCTCGCCATGCTCAGCACAGCCCTGGCCACCGCGACCGACCTGAGCAAGAGCGCGCACGTCACCAGGCGCTTCCTGGAGCAGCTGAAGAAGCAGGGCCGCGCCGAGGTGCCGGTGCCCGGCACGGGCGGGCAGCTGACCGTCCACGGCTACTGGGCGATCGGCCAGATCCTCGCGGCGGCGCCCAAGGCGCCCTACAGCACATCGTTCATGACCACGATCGGCCACGACCTGATCCGCTGGGACCGCGACTTCCTCAAGGCCAACGGCGAGTGGCCCCTGGCCCGCGACACCGACGTCTACGACCTGCCCGCGCCCACGGACACGCGGCCGTTCCCCGGCGCCGGCGACATCGGCGTCGCCGACCCGGTCGCCGCGCTGCTGACGGCCGCCGGCACGACCAGGGAAAGCGCGCAGGCGCTCATCGGCAGCAGGGACCTCCTGACGTACCTGATGAAGGAACGGCGCCCGCAGTGGGCGATGGGCGACCACGGCGCGTCGCTGGGAGCGGCCATGGAGGCGGCGATGAAGGGGCCGGACGCCCCGTCCAAGCGGCTGGCCGTCATGGCGACGCAGATCTGGTCCGACCTCGTCGCCCCGCACATGACGCTGAACGACGCCGGCGACGTCGAGATCGAGGACCCGTCCGAGCTCGACTGCCTCTCCGGCGCCCGCCTCGCCATGGGCCGCATCCTCGCCGAGCACACCGACGACATCGTGTTCGCACACTTCCAGCGGCCCCCGCGGCTGGCCGACGACCAGCTCACGGGCGAGGTGGACGGCCGGGCCACCGCCCGGTTCAACGCGACGGACCTCGATCGGGTGCTGCTCGACGTGGCCGTGGACGACCAGGCGTACCAGGCACTCCTGCACGCGCAGGTCGCGCACCTGCGCGGCAAGATCGACTACGGGCTGGCGACGCGCGACCGGGACATGACCGACAACATGATCGTGCTCGACTCCGGGGCGCTCGGCCACCTGACGGAGGCGCGCAGGACGGCACTGGTGAGCTGGGGCAAGGAGGCCGACGCGGCCGACGAGGCACTGCGCAAGCTGGTCGAGGCAGGTGCCGGGCTGGTGCCGATCCCCTTCGCGCAGCAGGTCGGCAAGCTCGGGATCAATGCGGCCGACGGCCTCTACGAGAGCTTTGTCAGGAACGGCTACGCGAAGGCCGGTGAATGGCTGGTGGAGCAGAGCGGGCACGCGGGCAGGAGGACCGCGGAGGCTTTCAGCGAGGCCGCATCGAACCGCGCGGCCGCTCAAGAGCTGGTGAAACAGATGCTCGCATCGTCCGCCGTCGCTCACGGCGCCTACAAGCGCGAGGATCTCAACCAACGGTTCGTGACCGGCGACCCGCCGAGGGTGAAGGACCCGATTCTCATGAGCAGGGACGAATACGACGGCTTCTCGCGCTGGCTGACGGACAACAGCACGGTGCCGACCGACTTCGGGGAGGCGCAGCAGTCCGTCTCCGTCGGAGCCGACACCTTCCAGGACAACATCAAGGCCGGGATCAAACGTGAGGATTAGGCGCCGGGCCGGGTGGCTGTGCGTGGTCGGCGCGTTCGTGCAGGTCACGGGATGCATTCCGGACAAACCCCCGCAGGTGACGGGATCGTTCCCGGCGCCGGTGCGCGCGCCCGTCGCCGATCGCCCGCCCTATCTCTGCTATTTCGTCCCGCAGGCCGCCGTGACCGAGCTCACCGGCTACGCCGGGACCTACCACGCGGGTGACGACAAGCGAAATCCCGACAGCTACTCTTGCGTCATCTCCAACGACGAACAGAGCCTGTTCATCACCAGCTACGACGTGTCGGCCACGCGCGGGGCCATCGAGCGCTACATGACGTTCGGGAAGAAGCACAATCCGGCCGATCTGCCCAAGGAGCTGGGCACGGGGCTGATCAGTGACTTCGACATCCGCCTCTACCCGTACCGGACGGTCGAGGCGTGGTTCCGCTGCGGATCCAAGAACGCGCTCATCGGCATCACCGTCAAACGCAACCCCGCCCGCGACCAGGACCACGACCTGGTGCAGCTCATGAAGATAGCCCAGCGGCGGTTCGCCGAGATGTTCGGATGCGACCTCGGCGAACCACCACCTCGCTGACAAGGTCAGGGTGAGGCGATCCGGCCGAGTTCCGGCGGGATCTTCCCGGCCGCCGCCCGGTCCAGGAGGAACAGGGTGCGGCCGCGGCCGCGGGCGCCGGCGGCCGGCACCTGGACGGGGCCGGACTCCGACAGGGCGAGGCGGACGGCGCCGGACTTCTCCTCGCCGGCCGCCACCACCCACACCTCGCGGGAGGCCTGGATGGCGGGCAGGGTGAGGGAGATGCGGGTGGGGGGCGGCTTGGGGGAGCCGTGGACCGCCACCACGGGGCGGGTGTCGTAGAGGGCGGGCATGCCCGGGAACAGGGAGGCCACGTGGGAGTCGGGGCCCATGCCGAGCAGCATGACGTCGAAGCTCGGCACCGGCCCGTGGTCCTCGGGACGGGCGGCGGCGCGCAGCTCGGCGGCGTACGCGTCGGCCGACTCCTCGGCCGTCATGCCCGAGTCGGGGCCGCGCATGACGTGTACCCGGGCGGGGTCCACGTCCACGTGGTCGAGCAGGGCGGCGCGGGCGCCGGTCTCGTTGCGTTCCTTGTCGCCGTCGGGCAGGAAGCGTTCGTCGCCCCACCAGATGTCGAGGCGGCGCCAGTCGACGGCGTCTCGCGCGGGGGTGGCGGCGATGGCGGCGAGGGTGGCGATGCCGACGGTGCCGCCCGTCAGGACGATCGAGGCCGAGCCCTTGGCCGACTGGACGTCGACGAGCCGGGTGATGATCCGCGCGGCGACGGCCTTGGCCAGGACGTCGGCGTCGCGGTGCACGACGATGCCGGGAACGCTCATGGTCGTCTCCCCTTGAAGTGCCGTCATCCCTTGTACGTCCTCGCGAACCGCTTGACCGCGGCCTCGTAGATCTCGTCGGTGTCGAGCCTGCGCAGCTCCTCGGCCATCAGCTCGGAGGTCTGCCGCCGGGCGAGGGCGACGTTCCTGTCGGGCTGGCCGGGGCGGGAGAGCGTGGCCAGGCGGGCGTCGGTGCGGACGACCGCGAGCTCGCCCTCGCCGAGCTGCAGGCGCACGGCGGTCAGGCCGGGGCCGGGGGAGTCGACGACCTTGATGGTGGCGCCGAGCCGCTCCGACAGCCAGGCGGCCAGCAGCGGCGCGCTCGGGTGGCCGGCGGCGGCCTCGACGACGCCCTTGCGGACGCGCCCGACCGGCTGGTCGAAGGCGGCGGCCAGGAGGCTGCGCCACGGGGTGAGCCGGGCCCAGGCCAGGTCGGTGTCGCCGCGGGCGTAGCCGCGGGCGCGGGTGACGAGCGACTTGACGCCGCCGTCGTCGAAGCCCTTGGCGTCTGTGATGCGGCGCTGCGCCAGCGCCCCGATCGCGTCCTTGGACGGCACGTCGGGGGCGGCGCCCGGCCACCACGCCACGACCGGCGTGTCGGGCAGCAGCAGGGGGCTGACCACGGAGTCGGCGTGGTCGGTCAGCTCGCCGTACAGGCGCAGCACGACGACCTCGCCGGGCGTGTTCTCGCCGATGCGCAGCTCGGCGTCGAGCCTGATGGCCTCCTCCGGCTCCCGCTTGATCACGATGATGATGCGCGACGGGTGCTCGCGGGCCGCCTCGGTGGCGGCGCGCAGCGCGTCGTACTGGTGGCGCTCCTCGCAGACGACGACGAGCGTGAGCACCATGCCGATGGCGGGCGCGCCCATCTGGTGGCGCAGGTGGGTGAGCTGGGCGGCGATCTTGCCGGCCGTGGTGTCGGTGAGCATGAAGGTCGTCATCAGAGCCTCCTCCACACGCGGCCGTCGCGGGCCATCATCGCGTCGGCCGACTCGGGCCCCCACGAGCCGGACTCGTACGGCTCCGGCTGGCCCTGCGTGGCCCAGAACTCCTCGATCGGGTCGAGGATGTTCCACGACAGCTCCACCTCCCGCTGGTGCGGGAACAGCGGCGGATCACCGATCATGACGTCGAGCAGCAGCCGCTCGTACGCCTCCGGCGACGACTCCAGGAACGACTCGCCGTAGGCGAAGTCCATGGACACGTCGCGCACCTCCATCGCCGTGCCCGGCACCTTGGAGCCGAACCGCACGGTGATGCCCTCGTCCGGCTGGACGCGGATGACCAGCGCGTTCTGGCCGAGGATCTCGGTGTCGTCCTTGCTGAACGGCAGGTGCGGCGCCCGCTGGAACACCACGGCCACCTCGGTGACGCGGCGGCCGAGGCGCTTGCCGGTGCGCAGGTAGAACGGCACCCCGGCCCAGCGCCGGTTGGCGATCTCCAGCTTGATGGCGGCGTAGGTCTCGGTGATCGACTCCGGCGAGATGCCCTCCTCCTGGAGGTAGCCGACGACCTTCTCGCCGCCCTGCCAGCCGGCGGAGTACTGGCCGCGCGCGGTGTTGAGGCCGAGGTTGGCGGGCAGCCGCACGGCCTTGAGCACCTTCTCCTTCTCACGGCGCAGCGAGTTGGCCTCGAAGGAGGTCGGGTCCTCCATGGCGACGAGCGCGAGGAGCTGCAGCAGGTGGTTCTGGATCACGTCGCGGGCGGCGCCGATGCCGTCGTAGTAGCCGGCCCGGCCGCCGATGCCGATGTCCTCGGCCATCGTGATCTGTACGTGGTCGACGAAGCTGCGGTTCCAGATCGGCTCGTAGAGGTTGTTGGCGAACCGCAGGGCCATGATGTTCTGGACGGTCTCCTTGCCCAGGTAGTGGTCGATCCGGAAGATCGAGCTCTCCGGGAAGGCGGAGGTGGTGATCTCGTTCAGCTCGTGGGCCGACTTCAGGTCGTGGCCGAACGGCTTCTCGATGACGACGCGCCGCCACGAGCCCTCGGGCGCGTCGGACAGGCCGGTGCGCTTGAGCTGCTCCACCACCACGGGGAAGAACTTCGGCGGCACCGACAGGTAGAAGGCGTAGTTGCCGCCCGTGCCGCGGGTCTCGTCGATCTCGGCCAAGGCCATGGCCAGCGCGTCGAACGCCCCGTCGTCCGAGAACTCGCCGGGAACGAAATGGATGCCCTCGCGGATCTGCTTCCAGACCTCCTCGCGGAACGGCGTCCGGGCATGCGCCTTGACGGCGTCGTGCGTCAACTGGGCGAAATCCTGGTCTTTCCAATCGCGCCGGGCGAACCCGACCAGCGAGAAGCCGGGCGGCAGCAGCCCCCGGTTCCCCAGGTCGTAAATCGCCGGTAGCAGCTTGCGCTTGGCCAGGTCACCCGTCACGCCGAACAACACCATCACACATGGTCCCGCCACCCGCGGCAGCCGCTTGTCGCGCGGGTCGCGCAGCGGGTTGGCGGCCGCCACTTCCTCAGTGGTGGCGGTGCCCGCGACGGCCGCCGCCACGGTGGCGGCCTCCTCCGCGGGTGCTGCCGGGTCTGTCATCTCAAGCCTCCTGTGCGGCCTCGAGCAAGCGCGCGACACCCGCCGCGCGGTCGGTCAAATGCAGGCGTACGGCCGGTCGCCCGCGGGTCTCCAGCGCCCCCAGGTCCCCCAGCGCCTGGGCGAGCTGGAGCCGGCCCAGAGTGTACGGCCTGCCGGGCACGGCGACGTCTTCCGTCACCGCCCCCGTGATCTGCAGGAACACGCCGTTTTGTGGCCCGCCCTTGTGGTACTGCCCGGTGCGGTGCAGGAAGCGCGGCCCCCATCCGAACGTCACCGGCCGGTCGGTGCGCAGCGCGAGCAGCGTCCGCAACGTCAGCGGATCGGCCATCATCCACGCGTCGGTCATCTGCTCGAAGTCGGCCCCGTCGGGGACCGGGGCGTCGAAGGCGGCCAGCCGGTCGAGATAAGCCATGATCGCCAGGTAGCCGTCGCCGGGGATCGCGTGCAGCAGCTCGGCGAACAGCCCCGGCAGGTCCTTGGCCGTCGGCGCGCCGTAGACCTCGACCGGGCCGTCCACGAAGGCGGGCGCGCCGGCCGGCAGGTCGGGCAGGGCCAGCAGGGCGGCGGTGTCGTCGCCCGGCTCGGCCGCGTTCGGCCGGTCGAGCGGGTCGACCTCGAGCAGCAGCGCGGCGACGGCGGCGGCGTACTCCCACACCAGGAACTGCGCGCCCAGCGGCCCGTCCACGCGCACGTCGCAGACGTCGGACTCGATGGCGACGACGAGCTCGTCACCGGTCCTGTTGGGGTCGGCGCCGACGACCGGCAGGATGCCCCTGCCCTGCTTGCCGGTCGACTCGGCGACGAGCTGCTCGATCCAGTCGGGCAGCCCGAAGATGGGTGAGAGCTGGTCCTCCAGGACCAGCTTGTCGCGGCCGGCCAGCGCCGCGCCGCCGAGCGCCGCACCCAGGTCGAGGCCCGGGTTGCCGCTGTCGAGCGACAGCAGCGGCAGCACTTCGCCGGCGTCGTCGAGCAGCCGCGCCACGTCGGCGCCCGCCAGCGCGGCCGGCACCAGCGCGAACGCCGACAGCCCCGAGTGGGGCAGGCCGGCGCCGGCGGGCGCGGGCACCAGCGCGAAGCCGCCGTCGGCGGCCCGCCGCGCCAGCGGCGAGCCCGGTTCGGTGACGACCACGACGCGCCCCGCGGGGTCGAGGCCCGCGTCGGCGAACAGCCGCTCGTAGACGCGCAGCTGGGCGTCGGTCTCCACGGCCGGACCGCCCTGGTCGGCCACGACCACGACCGTGGACTCCAGGCTCTCGGTCAGCGCGCGGCGGACCTGCCCGGGGTCGGTCGTGTCGAGCACGGTGAGCGGCACGTCGCCGGTGGCGCAGATGACCTCCGCCGCCGCCGACGAGCCGCCCGTCCCGGCCAGGACCACGTTCGTGCGGCCCTCGGCACGGGCCCTCGCCGCGAGCTCGCCCAGGGCGGGCAGCAGCTCGCGGGAGGAGCGGAGCGACGTCAGCCGGCCGGGCCGGCCGGGCGCCGCCTCCGCTTCGGCGTCCTCACCCCACACCGTGGGGTCGCCGGCGGCGAGCCGCGCGGGCACGCCGTCGGCGACGAGGCGCCCCGCGACGGAGGAGGCGGCCGAAGCCACCCCCTCCTCGCGGTAGGAGATCTCCATCACGGAACCAGGTTCTTGGTGACGCTCTCGAGCAGCTCGTTCCAGGACGCCTCGAACTTCTCCACGCCCTCGTCCTCAAGGACCTTCACCACGTCGTCGTAGTCGACGCCGGCGTCCTTGAGCGCGGCCATGGTGTTCCAGGCCTGCTCGTAGAACGGGCGGACGGTGTCGCCGGTGACGTTGGCGTGGTCGGCCGTGGCGTCGAGCGTCTTCTCCGGCATCGTGTTGACGGTGCCGGGGGCGACGAGCTGGTCGACGTACATGGTGTCGGAGTACTCGGGGTTCTTGACGCCGGTCGAGGCCCACAGCGGGCGCTGCGGGCGGGCGCCGGCGCCGCGCAGGCGCTGCCAGCGCTCGGAGTTCATGACCTCCTCGAACGCCGCGTACGCCAGGCGCGCGTTGGCGATGCCCGCCTTGCCCTTCAGCTCCGGCTTGCCGAGCTTGTCGAGGCGCTTGTCGATCTCGGTGTCGACGCGGCTGACGAAGAACGAGGCCACCGACTCGATCGTGGCGAGGTTGAGGCCCTTGGCCTGCGCGGCCTCCAGGCCGGCCAGCCAGGCGTCCATGACCGCGCGGTAGCGCTCCAGGGAGAAGATCAGCGTGACGTTGACGCTGATGCCCTCCGACAGCGCCTGCGTGATCGCGGGCAGGCCCTCGACCGTGGCCGGGATCTTGATCATCAGGTTGGGCCGGTCGACCAGCCACCACAGCGCGCGGGCCTCGGCGATCGTCTTCTCGCTGTCGCGGGCCAGGCGCGGGTCCACCTCCAGCGACACGCGGCCGTCCACGCCGCCGCTGGCGTCGTAGACCGGGCGCAGCACGTCGGCGGCCCAGCGGATGTCGTACGTGGTGATCGCGCGTACCGCCTCGCCCACCTCGACGCCGCGCACGGCCAGGTCGTGGAGCTGGCTGTCGTAGGCGTCGCCCTTGCTGAGGGCGTTGGCGAAGATCGTCGGGTTGGAGGTCACCCCGACGACGTTCTTCTCGCGGATCAGCTGCTCGAGGTTGCCGGTGCGCAGGCGCTCACGGCTGATGTCGTCGAGCCAGATGGCAACGCCCTGGCCGGACAGCTTGTTGAGGATCTCGCTCATCTCTTCTTCAGTTTCCCGTCGTCTCGCCCTTGTCCTGACCCAGCTTGGCCAGGCTCGCCTTGGCCGCCGCCGCGACGCGCTCAGCCGTCAGCCCGAACTGCTCGTACAAAGTCTTGTACGGGGCAGAAGCACCGAAGTGTTCGAGGCTGACCACCTCGCCGCACTCGCCGACGTACTCGTGCCAGCCGAGCGCGATGCCCGCCTCGACCGCCACCCGAGCCCGGATCGACGAAGGCAGAACCGTCTGCCTGTATGCGGAGTCCTGCCCGTTGAACCACTCGACACACGGCATCGACACCACTCGCGTGGGGATGCCCTGCGCCTCCAGCAGCTCCTGCCCGTTCAGCGCGATCTCGACCTCGCTGCCGGTGGCGATGAGGATGACCCTCGGCTGGCCGTCGGACGCCTCGCGCAGCACGTAGCCGCCGCGGGCCACGCCCTCGGCGCTGGTGCCCTCGACGACCGGCAGGTTCTGCCTGGTCAGCGCGAGCGCGGCGGGGCGGTCGGTGTGCTCCAGCACGGCCTTCCACGCGTACGCCGTCTCGTTGGCGTCGGCCGGGCGCACCACGTCGAGGCCGGGGATCGCGCGCAGCGCCCACAGGTGCTCGATCGGCTGGTGGGTGGGGCCGTCCTCGCCGAGGCCGATGGAGTCGTGCGTCCACACGTACGTGACCGGCAGCTTCATCAGCGCGGCCAGGCGCACGGCGGGGCGCATGTAGTCGGAGAAGACCAGGAACGTGCCGCCGTAGGGGCGGGTGCCGCCGTGCAGCGCGATGCCGTTGAGAATGGCGCCCATGGCGTGCTCGCGGATGCCGAAGTGCAGCGTGCGGCCGTAGCGGTTGCCCTTGAAGTCCTTCGTCTGGAACTCCTCGGGGATGAAGGACGGCTCGCCCTTCATCGTGGTGAGGTTGGACTCGGCCAGGTCGGCCGAGCCGCCCCACAGCTCGGGCAGCACCGGCGCCAGTGCGTTGAGCACCTCGCCGGACGCCTTGCGGGTGGCGACGGAGGCGCCCTTCTCGAACGACGGCAGCGCGGTGGCCCAGCCGGCCGGCAGCTCGCGGCGGGAGATGCGGTCGAGCTCGGCGGCGCGCTCGGCGTTGGCCAGCCGCCACTCGGCGTAGGTCTTCTCCCACTCGGCGTGCTCGGCGCGGCCGCGCTGGGCGACGCCCCGGGCGTGCTCCAGCACCTCGGCCGGCACGTCGAACGACTTGGCCGGGTCCATGCCCAGCACTTCCTTGGTGGCGGCCACCTCGGCCTCGCCCAGGGCGGAGCCGTGGATCTTGCCGGTGTTCTGCTTGTTGGGGGCGGGGTAGCCGATGATCGTGCGCAGCCGGATGAACGACGGCCGGTCGGTCTCCGCCCTGGCGGCCTGGAGGGCGTCGTAGAGGGCCTGGACGTCCTCGACGTACTCGCCGGAGGCGGTCCAGTCGACGCTCTGCGTGTGCCAGCCGTAGGCCTCGTAGCGCTTGACGACGTCCTCCGACAGGGCGATCTGCGTGTCGTCCTCGATGGAGATGTGGTTGTCGTCGTAGACGACGACGAGGTTGCCCAGCTTCTGGTGGCCGGCGAGGGAGCTGGCCTCGTGGCTGATGCCCTCCTCGATGTCGCCGTCGCTGACGAAGCACCAGATGTTGTGGTCGAACGGCGAGGTGCCCGGCTCGGCCTCGGGGTCGAACAGGCCGCGCTCGCGGCGGGCGGCCATGGCCATGCCGACCGCGTTGGCGATGCCCTGGCCCAGCGGGCCGGTGGTGGTCTCCACGCCCGCGGTGTGGCCGTGCTCGGGGTGGCCCGGCGTCAGGCTGTCCCACTGGCGCAGCCGCTTCAGGTCGTCCAGCGTCAGGCCGTAGCCCGACAGGTAGAGCTGGATGTAGAGCGTCAGGCTGCTGTGGCCGCACGACAGCACGAAACGGTCGCGTCCGAGCCAGTTGGGGTCGGTCGGGTCATGGCGCATCACACGCTGGAACAGCAGGTATGCGGCGGGGGCCAGACTCATGGCGGTGCCGGGGTGACCCGAGCCCGCCTTCTCCACGGCGTCCATGGCCAGGGCTCGAACGACGTCGACCGCCTTCTTGTCGAGGTCGGTCCATTCAAGGGCTGGCACGAGTTCGGTGCTCAAGTGCTCGATCTCCGGAATCTAGTTGTCATTGGATACGGCTGTCCCGCCCGGGCCGGCCGCGGGCGGCGGCCTGCCGCAGGTTGCGCTGCCCGCGCCATACACCGGACCATAACCGAGGGGTGCCGGTGATCGATTCCCATTACACCCTCGTGTGTCCATGCACGGCGCAAAGCCCCCCATTGGCCGGACCGGCCTCCCCTGCGACTACAGTTTGTTTGTTCGCAGGGGCGTCACCGGCGCCCGCCCATGGATCCGCTCTTATCAGAGGTTACGCGTTGACTTCCGACAGGCTGGAAGCGCCTTGACGGTGCTGACCAACAGGCAGGCGACGGCCCCATCACAGCAGGTGAAGGCGCCGCGCTCGATCGGCATGATCGTCAAGGCCTACATCGCGCTCACCAAGCCGCGGGTCATCGAGCTGCTGCTGATCACGACACTGCCGGTGATGTTCCTCGCAGCGGGCGGCCTGCCGCCGCTGTGGGAGTCGATCTGGGTCATGGTGTTCGGCACCCTATCGGCAGGAAGCGCCAACGCGCTCAACTGCTACATAGACCGCGACATCGACCAGAAGATGCGCCGCACCCGCCGCCGGCCTTTGGCCCGGCACCAGGTCTCGCCGCGCGCCGCGCTCGTCTTCGGGCTCGTGCTGGGCGTCGTCTCCACGGTGGGCCTGTGGGTGACCACCAACTGGCTGGCCTCGATGCTGTCGCTCGGCGCCATCCTGTTCTACGTCCTGGTCTACTCGCTGGTGCTCAAGCGGCGCACCGCCCAGAACATCGTGTGGGGCGGCATCGCGGGCTGCATGCCGGTCATGATCGGGTGGGCCGGCATCACCGAGCGGCTCGACTGGGCGCCGCTGGTGCTGTTCGGGGTGGTGTTCTTCTGGACGCCGCCGCACACCTGGACGCTGGCCATGCGCTACAAGGAGGACTACGCGGTGGCCAAGGTGCCGATGCTGCCCGTGGTCGCCACCGAGCGGCGGGTCATCGTCGAGTCGATCATCTACACGTGGGCCACCGTGCTGTGCTCGCTGGCGCTGTGGCCGGTGGCCGGCACCACGCTGTTCTACCCGATCGTGGCGGCCGTGCTGGGCGTGATGTGCCTGGTCGAGGCGCACCGCCTGCTCGGGCGGCTGAACTCCGGCAAGAGCGGCGTCGACCTGCGGCCGATGCGGTTCTTCCACTGGTCCAACGCCTACCTGGCGCTGCTGTTCCTCGCGGTGGCGATCGACCCGCTGCTCGCCTGACCCACGGTGGGGGCCCGGCCGGGCTCCCCGCCCCCGGCCTCATGTCTGGACGTTGACGAGTGGCTATCCGACGCCGCAGGTCCGCACGGCCCCCGGCACTCTGATCCGTTAAAGTCACCCTATGGCGACCCGTGATCCACGCTGGGTGTTGAAGGACCGCCCGTCGTTCGCGTTGATCATCGGGCTGGTCCTCACCGGCATCTGCGCCCTGGTCTCGTTCTCCTTCGACGTCTTCAACGGCGCGCCGGTGCAGTTCTTCATCGCCCTCATGCTGGCGCTGGCCCCGGTGCCGCTGCTGCTGGCGGCCGTGCTGGCGCTCGACCGCATGGAGCCCGAGCCGCGCAGCAACCTCATCTTCGCCTTCGCCTGGGGCGCCGGCATCGCGGTGCTCGTGGCCGGCGTGATCAACTCCCTCAACCTGCACTACATCATCGACACCGCCAAGCTGTCGGAGGCCAGCGCCCGCAACCTCGCGGCCACCTTCGGCGCGCCCGTGGTGGAGGAGACGATGAAGGGCCTGGTGCTGCTGGGCCTGCTCAGGTTCCGCCGGGCCGAGCTCGACGGGCCCACCGACGGCGTCATCTACGCCAGCATGGTCGGCCTCGGCTTCGCCATGAGCGAGAACGTCAGCTACTACCTCGGCGCCCTGTCCACCTCCGGCGTCAAAGGCCTGGCCGTCACGGTGGTGCTGCGCGGCATCCTGTCGCCGCTGGCGCACCCCCTGTTCAGCTCCATGATCGGGGTCGCCGTCGCGTACGCGGCGCAGCGCCAGGGGCCCGAGCGCAGCACGTACGTGCTGGCCGGCTGGACGGCCGCGATGATCCTGCACGGGCTGTGGAACGGCCTGGCCTCCTACGGCGGGTTCCCCGGGCTCGTGGTCGCCTACCTGGCGCTGCTGGTCGTGCTGGTGGTGCTGATCGGCGTGGTGTTCCGCGACCGGCGCCGGATCGTGGCGCTCATCCAGCGCTACCTGCCGGCGTACGAGCCGACCAAGCTGGTCACCCAGGCCGACATCTACATGCTCTCGGCCTTCTCCCGGCGGCGGCAGGCCCGGCAGTGGGCCCGCGCCCACGGCGGCAAGCCGGGGCTGCGGGCCATGCGCGACTACCAGCTCGCCGCCACCGAGCTGGGCCTGCTGCACGAGCGGGCGGCCCGGCACATGGTCGACGAGCACACCTTCCACGAGGAGCAGCGGGCGCTGCTGGAGTGCATGAGCACCGCCCGCGCCGACTTCCCGGTGCCGGAGGTGCACGCCCGCTCGGTGGCCAGGGGCTCGCCGCCGCCGGGTTACGCGCCCGGCGCTCCCGGCTGATTCAGCACGCGTTGCAGGGAGACCTCGCGCGGGCCGGGGAAGACCGGCTCGGAGTGCAGGATCATCGCGTCGGCGAAGGCCTTGGCGGTGGCGAGCAGCTCGCGGGCGGCGCTCGCGTACGTGGTCACGGCCCAGCGCCTGGCCGAGTCGTCGCCCGCCCCGAACGCCTCCAGCCCCGCCGTCCTGCACAGCGTGACGGCCCTGGGGATGTGGAAGTCCTGGGTGACCACCGTCACCCGCCGCGCCCCGAACACCTGGCGGGCCCGCACGCACGAGTCCCACGTGTCGAAGCCGGCGTAGTCGAGCACCATTACGGCGTCGGGCACGCCCTTGGCGCGCAGGTAGTCGCGCATGGCGGTGGGCTCGTCGTACTCGCGGCGGCTGTTGTCGCCCGACAGCAGCAGCGCCTTCACCTTGCCCGCCCGGTACAGCTCGGCGGCGATGTCGAGCCTGCGGGCCAGCATCGGGGAGGGGCGCCCGGCGTACAGGCCGGCGCCGAGCACGAGCGCGGCCTCGGTCTGCGGCATCCGCCGCACCCAGCCCGCGTCCTCGGCGAGCGCCCGGTGCCCCGAGCTGCCGAGCCAGGCCCACGTCATGGGCGCCAGCGCGAGCACGCTGGTCAGCACCAGCCCTTGGTACGTGCGGCGCAGCGTCTTACGCGAGAGGTGGACTTTTCCCCACAAAGCACACCCCTTCCGGGCCGGGGAGTGGCGGACACGACACCACATACCCTGGCATATCCGCTCAGACGACGGCGGCCGCTTCGGTGGGGGAGGGGCTGACGGAAGAAGGCTCGGGGTCGCGGGACCGCAGCGAGGTGGTGACGCGCAGCGCGGCGATCCACACCAGCGTCGAGCCGAGCACGTGCAGCAGCACCAGCGCCGCCGGCACGGCCAGGAACCACTGCGTGTAGCCGATCGCGCCCTGCAGCAGCTCCACGCCGAGCAGGGCCAGCGCCGCCCGCCTGGCCGCGCCCGGCGCCCTGGTCACGTGCAGGGCGAACAGCAGCGCGAACGTCAGCCCGACCACGACGTAGGCGATGTCGGCGTGCAGCCGGGCCACCGCCTCGATGTCGAGGTCGAAGCGCGAGGCCATCTCGTCGCCCGAGTGCGGCCCGGTGCCGCTGACGCCGACACCGATCACCAGCAGCGCGAACACGGCCGCCAGCAGCGCGTGCCCGAGCCTGCGGACGTCGCGGTGCGTGATCAGCCGGGCCGGGCCGTCGCCCTCGCCGGCGCGGGCGTACAACATCCAGCAGGCCGCGATCAGGCCGCTGGAGATCAGGTAGTGCATGCCGACGGTGAACGGGTTGAGCATGGTGTTGACCACCAGCCCGCCCCACAGGGCCTGCGCGATGATGCCGATCGGCTGCAGCCAGGCCAGGCGCACCAGCGAGGCGCGGCGCGGCCGCGTCCGCACGGCGGCCAGCCAGCAGGCGATGCCCACCGCCAGCACCAGGAACGTCAGCAGCCGGTTGCCGAACTCGACCGCCATGTTGAGCGGCGAGACCTCGGGGTGCGCGACCGGGATGAAGCTGTCGGGCGTGCACCTCGGCCAGGTCGGGCAGCCCAGCCCGGACGCGGTGACGCGCACGCCCGCGCCGGTGACCGTGATGCCCGCGTTGACCACCACGGACGCCAACGCCCAGCCGCGCATCGAGCGCGTGGTCGGCGCCCAGAAGGACCGGATGAACCGCACGGCGGGGTTGGAGGTGTCGGTGGGTAGCTTCACGTCATCGATGGTAGGGGCCGCTGTGGCCGGTCCCGCCACCGGGAACCGGCTTGTCCTGCCCCGGGCTTCTCAAGCCCGCAAGGTATGTGACATATTACTGGCGGGAGGTGGTGATGTCCGACGTGATCGTCGTCGGCGCGGGAGTGGTGGGGGCGGCCTGCGCCTACTACGCCGCGCGGGCCGGCCTCGACGTGACCGTGATCGACCAGGGGCCCGTGGCCGGCGGCACGACGGGCTCGGGCGAGGGCAACGTCCTGGTCTCCGACAAGGAGCCGGGGCCCGAGCTGGAGCTGGCCGTGCTGTCCAACCGGCTGTGGCGCTCGCTGGCCGGGCTCGGCGGGTTCGAGTTCGAGCCCAAGGGCGGGCTCGTCGTAGCCGAGACCGAAGAGGTGCAGCGGCAGCTCACCGAGCTGGCCGGCAAGCAGGGCGTCGAGCACACCCTCGTCCCGGCCCAGGAGCTGCGCTCCTTCGAGCCGCACCTCGCCGAGGGCCTGGCCGGCGGCGTGTACTACCCGCAGGACGCCCAGGTGCAGCCCATGCTCGCCGCCGCCACCCTGCTGCGGCACGGCGCCGACAGCTTCGGCCACGGCACGCTGCGGCTGCGGCTCGGCGCCACCGTCACCGGCTTCCTGCGCTCAGGGGACCGGGTGACGGGCGTGCGCACCACGCAAGGCGACGTGCTCGGCGACGCCGTCGTCAACGCGGCCGGCACCTGGGGCGGCGAGGTCGCCGCCCTGGCCGGCGCCCACCTGCCGGTGCTGCCCAGACGCGGCTTCATCCTCGTCACCGAGCCCCTGCGCGAGCCGCTCATCCGGCACAAGGTCTACACCGCCGCCTACGTCACCAACGTGGCCAGCGACTCCGCCGGCCTGGAGACCTCCGCCGTCGTCGAGGGCACCCCCGCCGGGACCGTGCTCATCGGGGCCAGCAGGGAACGTGTCGGGTTCGACCGGACGACGTCCGTGCCGGTGCTGGCACGGCTGGCCGAGCAGGCGGTCGCGCTCTTCCCCGCTCTGCGCGAGGTGCGGGCCATCCGGTCCTACTGCGGGTTCCGGCCGTACTGCCCCGACCACCTGCCCGTCATCGGCGCCGACCCGCGCGTGCCGGGCCTCTACCACGCGTGCGGCCACGAAGGGGCCGGCATCGGGCTCGCCCCCGCCACCGGGCACCTGCTCGCCCAGCTCCTCGCCGGCGAGCGGCCCGACCTCGACCTGCACCCCTTCCGCCCCGACCGCTTCCCCGCCGCCGAGGAGGCCGCATGACCTTCCACATCACCGTCGACGGCCGGCCCGTGCCGGTCGTGCCCGGCCAGACGATCGGCGCGGCCCTGCACGCCGCCGGGGTCCGGTCGTGGCGCACCACCCGCTTCGGCGGGCGGCCGCGCGGGCTGTTCTGCGGCATCGGGGTCTGCTTCGACTGCCTGATCTCCGTCAACGGGCGGCCGCCCGAGCGGGCGTGCCTCCTGGAGGCCGAGCCTGGGGACGAGGTGAGCACGGCATGACGTCCGGAGCCATGCCTCGCGACAGCGGGCCCCACGACACCGCGCCTTACGATCTTGTGGTGGTGGGCGGCGGGCCCGCCGGCGTGGCGGGCGCGCTCACGGCGGCGCTGGCCGGGCTGCGGGTGGCCCGCGTGGACTCCGGGCCGCGGCTCGGCGGCCAGTACTTCCGCCACCCCGCCGTACCCGGGCGGGCGGCGGGGCTCGACCGGTTCCTGCGGCAGGCGCGGGCCCTCGGCGCGCGCGCCGACGTGCTGCTGCGGCACCAGGTGTGGGCCGCGTCCCGCGAGCCGGACGGCGACCTCCTGGTCCACTGCACCACCCGGAACGCGGCCGGGACGTCCCGGGAGGAGCGGGCGGTGGTGCTGCGGGCGCGGCGGTTGCTGATCGCGACCGGCGCGCACGACCGGCCGCTGCCGTTCCCCGGGTGGGACCTGCCCGGGGTGCTCACCGCCGGCGGCGCGCAGGCGCTGCTCAAGGGCGGCGGGGTCGTCGCCGGGCGGCGGATCGTCGTGTCCGGCACCGGGCCGTTCCTGCTGCCCGTCGCCTCTGGGCTGGCCGGGGCGGGGGCGCGGGTGCTCGGCGTGTACGAGGCGAACGGCGGCCTCGGGCTGGCCCGGCATCCGCTGCTGGCCCTGGGCAAGGCCGGAGAGGCGGCAGGGTACGCGGCGGCGCTGGCCCGGCACCGGGTCCCGTACCGGACGCGCCAGGCGGTGGTCGCCGCCCACGGGGAACACGAGGTGGAGGCCGTCACCGTCGCCCGCCTCGACCGGGACTGGAACGTGACGGCCACGCATGTCGTCGAGTGCGACACCCTGGCCGTGGGGTACGGCTTCGTGCCGCAGATCGAGCTGGGCACCCAGCTCGGCTGCCAGACCCGCCACGACGTGGACGGCAGCCCCGTGCTGACCGTGGACACCACCCTGCGCACCACCGTGCCGGGGGTGTGGGCGGCGGGCGAGCCCGTCGGCGTCGGCGGCTGGCGCCTGGCCGAACTGGAGGGCCGCCTCGCCGGCCGCGCCATCATCGCCGACGCCCGCACCTCCCGCACCGCCGGCACCTCCGGAATCGCGGGCACCTTCGGAATCGCCGGCACTGCTAGCGCCCCCGGCACTACCGGCGCCTCAAGCACCGCCGGCACCTCCGGAAGCACCGGCGCCCTCCCCACCGCCGGTGCCCAGCCGAGCGGCGCGCCCGCGGCCGGCGCCAACGCGAATGGGGCGCCGGCGACGAGCCCTGACGTGGGTGACGCACCCTCGACCGGCGCCGACGTGGGCGGTGCGCGTGCGGCCCGTGTCGACGTGGGCGGGGGAGAGGCGGTGGCGGTCGTACCGCCGGTGTTCGCGCGCAGGCGGGAGCGGTGGCGGGCGTTCGGGGAGGCGCTGCAGCGCGCGTACCCCGTCAAGCCCGGCTGGCAGGGGTGGCTGCGGGACGACACGCTCGTGTGCAGGTGCGAGGAGGTGCCGCTGGCCCGGGTACGCGAGGCGCAGGCGCTCGGCGCCACCGACGCGCGCTCGGTCAAGCTGCTGGCCCGCCCCGGCATGGGCTGGTGCCAGGGCCGCATCTGCGGTTACGCCGTGTCCTGCCTGGCAGGGGAGCGCCCCCAGCCGCCTCGCCGCCCGATCGCCCAGCCCGTCACCCTCGGCGCCCTGGCCTCGCTGGCCCCCGACGGCGCACTCATTCCCGGCAGCGCACCCGTTCCCGACAGCGCCCCGACATCGGACAGCGGCCCAGGCAGTGCCCCCGCCTCAGGGGGTGCCGGCGGCGGCGCCCCCGACGACCATCCCGCTCACTGAACCCCCCGCACACCTGGAGGACATCCCCATGGATCACCGCAGCAAGCCCTGGCAGGGCGTCATGGTCGCCACCGCGCTGCCCCTGCGCGAGGACCTGTCGGTCGACTACGACGGCTACGCGGAGCACTGCCGCTGGCTGGTCGCGAACGGCTGTGACGGCGTCGTGCCGAACGGCTCGCTCGGCGAGTACCAGACGCTCACCCCGCAGGAGCGCACCAGGGTGATCGAGACGGCCGTGGCGGCCGTGGGCGGCGCGAACGTGATGGCGGGGGCGGGCGCGTACGGCGCCGCGGAGTCGCGCCGCTGGGCGGAGCAGGCGCGCGAGGCGGGCTGCGGCTCGGTGCTGCTGCTGCCGCCGAACTCCTACCGGGCCGACGAGCGGGCCGTCGTGGAGCACTACCGCGAGGTGGCCAAGGCGGGCCTGCCGGTGGTGGCCTACAACAACCCCTATGACACGAAGGTGGACCTGACTCCCGCGCTGCTGGCCATGCTGCACGAGGAGGGGCTGATCGTGGCGGTCAAGGAGTTCAGCGGCGACGTGCGCAGGGCGTACGAGCTGGCGGAGCTGGCACCGGGGCTGGACCTGCTGGTCGGCTCCGACGACGTGCTGCTGGAGCTGGCCGTGGCCGGCGCGGTGGGCTGGATCGCCGGCTACCCGAACGCGCTGCCGGCCTCCAACGCGGCCCTCTACCGGGCGGCGGTGGCGGGTGACCTGGAGACGGCGCTGCCGCTGTACCGGACCCTGCATCCGCTGCTGCGCTGGGACTCCAAGACGGAGTTCGTTCAGGCGATCAAGCTGTCCATGGACGTGGCGGGACGCCACGGAGGCGCGTGCAGGCCGCCCAGGCAGCCCTTGACCGGCGAGCAGGCGGCTATTGTGCGTGCGGCGACCGAGAAGGCACTGGCGGAAGGGCTGCGATGAGGACCAAGCGCGTTTTCCACGCCGTCGATTCCCACACCGAGGGCATGCCCACCCGGGTCATCACGGGCGGCATCGGCGTGATCCCCGGCGCGAGCATGGCGGAGCGGCGCGTCTACTTCCGCGACCACCTCGACCACATCCGCACGTTGCTCATGACGGAGCCGCGCGGCCACTCGGCCATGAGCGGCGCCATCCTGCAGCCGCCGACGAGGCCGGACGCCGACTTCGGGGTGCTGTTCATCGAGGTGTCGGGGCTGCTGCCGATGTGCGGGCACGGCACGATCGGCGTGGCGACGGTGCTGGTCGAGACCGGCATGGTGGAGGTGGTCGAGCCGGTCACGACCGTGCGGCTGGAGGTGCCGGCCGGGCTCGTCGAGGTGGACGTGGCCGTCGAGGACGGCATGGCCATGTCGGTGACGCTGCGCAACGTGCCCTCGTACTGTGACCGGCTGGACGCGAAGGTGAGCGTGCCGGGGTTCGGGGAGATCCCGTACGACCTCGCGTACGGCGGCAACTTCTACGCCATCGTGCACCTCGACCATTACGGCCTGCCGTTCGACCGCAAGGCCAAGAACGAGATCATCGCGGCCGGCCTGGCCACCATGGAGGCCATCAACGCCGCCGACGAGCCCGTGCACCGGGAGGACTCCCGCATCCGCGGCTGCCACCACGTCTACTTCGCGGCCCCCGGCTCCGACGCCCGCCATTCGCGGCACGCGATGGCCATCCATCCGGGCTGGTTCGACCGCTCGCCGTGCGGCACCGGCACCAGCGCCCGCATGGCACAGCTGCACGCCAGGGGCGAGCTGCCGCTCGGCCAGGACTTCACGAACGAGTCGTTCATCGGCACCCACTTCGTCGGCCGGCTGCTGGAGGAGAGCACGGTGGGCGGGCGGCCGGCGGTGCTGCCGTCGATCACCGGGCGCGCCTGGATCACCGGGACCGCCCAGTACTTCCTCGACCCGCGCGACCCGTTCCCGGCCGGGTTCGAGCTCTGATGCTGACGACCGTCGACTACCACACGGCGGGGGAGCCGTTCCGGGTCGTGACGGGCGGCGTGCCCGACATCCCCGGCGCCACCGTGCTCGACCGGCGCACCACCGCGATGGCCGAGCTCGACGGCGTGCGGCGGCTGCTGTGCAACGAGCCGCGCGGGCACGCCGACATGTACGGCTGCTTCCTCGTGCCCCCGGACGACCCGGGGGCGCGCTTCGGCGCGCTGTTCTGGCACAAGGACGGCTTCTCCACCGCCTGCGGGCACGGCACGATCGCGCTGGGCGTGCACGCGGTCCGCGAGGGGCTGGTCGAGGCCGCCCCGGACGGCGTGACGGACGTCGTGATCGACGTGCCGTCGGGACGCGTCACGGCCCGGGTGCGGCTGGCCGGAGGCCGGATCGAGGGTGTCACGTTCGTCAACGTGCCCTCGTTCGTGCTGGCCAGGGACGTGCCGGTCGCGGGCGTGCGCGCCGACCTCTCCTACGGCGGCGCCGTCTACGCGTCCGTACGCGCGGCGGACCTCGGCCTGGCGGTCGAGCCCGCGCACGTGAACGCGTTCGTCGGGCACGCCCGGCGGATCAAGGCGGAGCTGGCCGGGCACCCGGCGGCCCGGCACCCGTCCGACGAGCGGCTGTCCGGCGTGTACGGGGTGATCTTCCACGACGACCTGCCGGACGTGGGCGGGGTCAGGCGGCAGCGCAACGTCACGGTGTTCGCCGACGGCGAGGTGGACCGCTCGCCGTGCGGCTCGGGCACCGCCGCGCGGATGGCGCTGCTGCACGACGAGGACGGGCTCGCCGAGCTGGTCCACGAGGGCATCGTGGGCGGCGTGTTCACCGCCCGCGTGCGGGAGGAGACGGGTGCGGGCGTGATCGTGGAGGTCGACGGCATGGCGTACCGGACCGGGAGGCACGTCTTCGAGCTCGACCCCGGCGACCCGTTCCCGGCCGGGTTCACGCTGCGATGAGCGGGGCGACGAGCGGGCTCGCCTACTTCGACGCCGCCACGGTGGAGCGGCTGGTTCCCATGGGCCGGGCCGTGACCGTGCTGGAGGAGGCGCTGCGGGCCGGGCTCGACCCGGAGGCGACGCCGCGGCGGCCGATCGTCGACCTGCCCGCCGGGCAGCTGCTGCTCATGCCCGCCGCGACGCGCTCGTACGCGGGGGTCAAGGCGGTCACCATCGCGCCGGGGAACGCGACGCGGGGGCTGCCCCGGATCCAGGGCACGTACCTGCTGTTCGACGGCGAGACGCTGGCGCCGCTGGCGGCCATGGACGGGATCGCGCTCACCTCGCTGCGCACGCCCGCCGTCTCCGCGCTCGCCGTCCGGCACCTGGCCGAGCCGGATGCGCGGCGGCTGGTGGTGTTCGGGAGCGGGCCGCAGGCGTACGGGCACGTGCTGGCGCTTCGGGAGGTGCGGCCGGTGCGGGACGTCACGGTCGTCGCCCGCGACCCGGGCCGCGCCGAGGCGCTGGCCGCCCGCTGCCGCGATCTGGGCCTGACGGCTCGCGCCCTGCCGGCCGGGCAGCCGGAGGCGGGAACGGCCGAGCAGTCGGCAGCTGTCGCGGAGGCCGTGGCGGCGGCCGATCTGATCGCGTGCTGCACCACCGCCAGGCACCCCCTGTTCCCCGGTAAGCTCGCCCGCGACGGCGTCACCGTCGTCGCGGTCGGCTCGCACGAGCCCGACGCCCGTGAGCTGGACGGCGACCTGGTCGCCCGCGCCACCGTGGTCGTCGAGTCGAGGGCGTCCGCCCTGGAGGAGGCCGGTGACGTCATCGTCCCGATCCGCCAGGGTACGATCACTTCTCATCATCTCGCCGGTAACCTCGCCGACCTGATAGCCGGAAGGGTAGGGGCCGGTCCGGGACCGCGCGTGTTCAAGAGCACGGGTATGGCGTGGGAAGACCTCGTGGTCGCGGCCGCCGCTTACGAGGCGCGCACATGAGAGCGGACAGAGAAGGGGATGGGCCGATGGCTGCCGAGGACCGGCTCGACCTGCCGATGGTGGGGGAGCGGCAGAGCCTGCGCGAGCAGGTCGCGCACGCGTTGCGGGCCGCGCTGATCACCGGCGAGATGCGGCCGGGGGTGGTCTACTCCGCGCCGGTGCTGGCCGCCCAGTTCGGCGTCTCGGCCACGCCCGTGCGCGAGGCGATGCTCGACCTGGCCAAGGAGGGCCTGGTCGAGGCCGTGCGCAACAAGGGCTTCCGCGTCACGGAGCTGTCCGACCGCGACCTCGACGAGCTGACGGAGATCCGCCAGCTCATCGAGGTGCCGACGGTGGCCAGGCTCGCCGACAGCGCGCGGGCGGAGGAGTTCGAGCGGCTGCGGCCCGTCGCGGAGGAGATCGTCTCGGCCAGCGAGCGGGGCGACCTGCTCGCGTACGTGGACGCCGACCTGCGCTTCCACGTGGAGCTGCTGTCGCTGTGCGGCAACGCCCACCTGGTCTCGGTGGTGCGCGACCTGCGCAACAGGGCCAGGCTCTACGGCCTGTCGCAGCTGTCGGAGCGCGGCACGCTGGGCGACTCGGCCAGGGAGCACCTGCAGCTGCTGGACGCGCTCAAGAGCGGCGACGGAGCCGCCGTCGGGCACCTGATGGCCGAGCACATCGGCCACGTGCGCGGCATCTGGGCCGAGCACTGACCTTCCGCGTTTCTGGTCCCAACGTTTCTGGTCCCAACGTTTCTGGCCCGAACGTTTCTGGCCCGAACGTTTCTGGCCCGAACGTTTCTGGCCCGAACGTCTCTGCTCCGAACACTGAGCGCAAGTTCCGACATTCGGGGATCGGGCACTCCCGGATGGCGGTAATCTCGATGCGGACCTGCCGAGCGACGCCTGGAGGCGAGCGCCGGCGGCCCTGCCATCCCGGTCCGCCACCGGCGGATCATGCGGCGACATGCCTGGTCAAGCGGACACCCGCACTCCGCTGACCTCCATGGGCTCGGCTCACCCCGCCCATCGAGCCGAGCCCACCGCCGCGCGCCCGAGACCCCATCCCACGGGCGCGCGGCGGCCCTCATGACCGCTTGCGCACGCGGGTGGAGCCGAGGCTGGCGGCCACGATGCAGATGACGGCCGCCCACTGCTGGGCGTGCAGGATCTCGCCGAGCAGCAGCACCCCGATCAGCGCCGCCGCCGCGGGCTCCATGCTCATCAGGATGCCGAACACGTGCTTGGGCATGCGCCGCAGCGCCTGCAGCTCCAGCGAGTACGGGATCACCGACGACAGCAGCCCCACACCGAGGCCGATGAGCAGCAGCTCCGGCTGGAGCAGGTCGGCGCCGCCGGTCGTGACGCCGATCGGCGCGATCGCCACCGCTGAGACGATCATCGCGAACGACAGGCCGCTCGTGCCGGGGAAGCGCCGCCCGGCCGCCGCCGACAGCAGGATGTAGGCCGCCCAGCAGGCCCCGGCCACCAGCGCGAACCCGATGCCGATCCAGCTCACCGACGCCGACTCGCCCCACGGGGCCAGCAGCACCACGCCCAGCCCGGCCAGCCCGACCCACAGCAGGTCGATCCGCCGCCGGGAGGCGGCCACGGCCACGCCGAGGGGCCCGAGGAACTCGACGGCCACCGCGATGCCCATCGGCAGGCGGGCGAGGGCCTCGTAGAAGGTGAGGTTCATCACGGCGAGCGTCAGGCCGAAGCCGACGCCGACGGCCCAGTCACGCCAGCCCAGCCCCTTGAGCTTGGGCCGCGCGATCGCCCCCATGATGAGCGCCCCGGCCGCGATGCGCAGGAACACCACCGCGCTCGGCGGCAGCGACGCGAACAGCTCCTTGGCGAACGCGGCGCCGAGCTGCACCGAGAAGATGCCCAGCAGCACGAGCCCGGAGGGCGGGATCGAGTCGGCGGCGGCGCGGAGCAGGCTCCCCTGCCGGGACAACCCCCAGCGGCCGATGGGCTCCCGGCCGATGGGGTCGTCGAGTGCGAAGGCGGTCACGAAACTCCTCGTACAGGAAGATCAGGGGACGAAAGCAATCGTCAGAGCCTACTCAACGGCTCCGACACCGCCGCGCCCAAGGTGGTACTCCTGCTGACTGGATCATTTATCCGGACATATCCACCATGGAGGTATGACAGCCCCCGCACTTCCCGTGAGTCTCGCCCGTCCTCCACTGGCCCTGTCCGTCTCCGGTTTCGTCAGCAGCTTCGACCGCTTCGCCGTCAGCCCCATGCTCGTGCTCATCGCCGCCGACCTGGGCGTCCCGCTGTCGGCCTCGGTCGCCGCCGCCAGCGGCTACTACCTGGCGTACGGGCTGACCCAGCCGCTGTGGGGCCTGCTGTCCGACCGCTTCGGCCGGGTTCGGGTGATGCGCTGGGCGCTGTTCGGCGCGGCGCTGGCGGGCGCGGCCTCGGCGCTGATGCCCGTCCTGTGGTCGCTCGTCGTGGCCAGGGTCGTCACGGGCGCCTGCTTCGGCGCGGTGATCCCCACGGGGCTGACGTACGTGGGCGACACCGTCGCGCCGTCCGTGCGCCAGCGCGCCCTCACCGACCTCATGGCCGCCGCGGCCCTGGGCACCGCGCTGGCCACGGGGCTGGGCGGCATCGTCGCGGGCCTCGTGGACTGGCGGGTGGCCTTCACCGTGCCCGCCGCCTGCGCCCTGGCCTGCGCGCTGTCGCTGCGCTCCCTGCCCGAGCCGCCCCGGCACGAGAACGCGGGCGACGGCATGCTCGGCCACCTGCGGGCGGTGCTCGGGCAGCGGTGGGCGCTGCTGGTGTTCGCGCTGGCCTTCACCGAAGGGGCGATCATGCTGGGCGCCATGCCGTTCCTCGCGCCGGCGCTGCAGCACACCGGGCTGGCCGCCGCCGTGGCGGGGCTGTCGATCACCGCGTACGGGCTGGGGCTGTGGGGCTTCGCCAAGCTGGTCAAGCGCCTGTCGGGCCGCTGGCCCGCGCCGCTGCTGATGGTCGTGGGCGGCGCGCAGCTCTGCGCCGGGTTCGCGATCGTGGCCGTGCACGTGAGCGTGCCCGCCGTCGCCGTCACGGCGCTGCTGCTCGGGGGCGGCTGGTCGTTCCTGCACTCCTCGCTGCAGACCTGGGCCACCTCCGTCGTGCCCGAGGCCAGGGGCACCACGATCGCCTTCTTCGCCTGCGCCCTGTTCGTGGGCAGCGCGGTGGCGTCGTGGGCGGGCGGGCCGCTCGCCCAGGACGGCCGCTACGGGCTGCTGTTCGGCCTGGCGGCGGCCGCGGCCGTCCCGCTGACGGCGGCGGCCGCCCTCACCCGCCGCCGCTACACCGCCGCGCACGCAGACAAGGCCCGCTAGGGGTGCCGCCTCACTCCCACCGGAACGTACGCGAGACCAGCCCCAACGACACCACCGCCCAGGCCGCGAGCACGGCCACCGGCACCAGCGGGAGCGCCGCGCCCTGGGCGAGGACCGCGCGCAGGCCGCCGGTCAGCGCCGAGATGGGCAGCGCCTCCAGCACGGGCCGCACCCCGGCCGGGAACTTGGTCAGGGGGAACATGACCCCGCCCACCCCCAGCAGCACCAGGTAGACCAGGTTGGCCGCCGCCAGGGTGGCCTCGGCGCGCAGCGTGCCCGCCATGAGCAGGCCCAGGCCGCTGAACGCCGCGGTGCCCAGCACCACGAGCAGCGCCGCGCTCAGGAACGACCCGTGCGGCCGCCACCCCAGCGCCAGCCCCACGGCCACGATGACCACGGCCTGCACGACCTCCACGGCGACGACGGCCGCCGTCTTGGCCAGCATGAGGCCGCTCCTGGACAGCGGGGTCGCGCCGAGCCGCTTGAGCACGCCGTAGCGGCGCTCGAAGCCGGTGGCGATGGCCTGCCCGGTGAACGCGGTGGACATCACGGCCAGCGCCAGCACGCCGGGGGCCAGGAAGTCGACCCGCCGCTCCGTGCCGACGTCGATGAGCGGCGCCAGCGAGAAGCCGGTCAGCAGCAGCACCGGGATGATCAGGGTGAGCAGGAGCTGCTCGCCGTTGCGCAGCATGGCGCGCACCTCCGCGCCCGCCTGCGCCAGCACCATGCGCGGGAACGGCGCCGCCCCGGGGGCGGGGCTGAAGTCGAGCGCGGTCATCGCAGCCCCCTGACGAGGTCGAGCGCTCGCGGCTCCCTGCCGAAGTCGGGCGCGGTCATCGCAGCTCCCTGCCGGTCAGCTCGAGGAAGACGTCTTCGAGGGTGCGGCGCTCGATGCGCAGGTCGTCGGCTGTGACGCCCTCGGCCGCGCACCAGGCCGTCACCGTGGCCAGCAGCTCCGGCCCCACCAGGCCCTCGATGATGTAGTGGCCGGCCGGCGACTCCTTGGCCGCGCTGCCCGCCGGGAGCGCGTTCAGCAGCTCCTCCAGCGCCAGCCCCGGCCGGGCCCTGAACCTGAGCTGCCGCTCGGCCCCGGTCAGCGAGGCGGGCGTGCCCTCGGCGACCACGCGGCCCCTGTCGATGATCACGACATGGTCGGCCAGCCGCTCGGCCTCGTCCATGTGGTGGGTGGTCAGCATCACCGACACCCCGGCCGCGCGCAGCTCGCCCACCAGCTCCCAGCAGGCGTGCCTGGCCTGCGGGTCGAGGCCGGCCGTGGGCTCGTCGAGGAAGACCAGCTCGGGCCGCCCGACGACGGCCGCCGCCAGCGACAGCCGCTGCTGCTGCCCGCCCGACAGCCGCCGGTACGGGGTGCGGACGTGGCCGGTCAGCCCCAGCCGCTCCAGCAGGGCGCCGGGGTCGAGCGGGTGCGCGTAGAAGCGCGAGACCAGCCGCAGCCACTCGGCGCAGCGCATCGCCGGCGGCACGCCGCCCGCCTGCAGCATGACCCCGACCCGGGCGCGCAGCTCGGGCCGCGCGGGCGCCAGGCCCAGGACCTTGACGGTGCCGCCGTCGGCCTTGCGGAACCCCTCGCAGATCTCCACCGTGGACGTCTTGCCCGCGCCGTTGGGCCCGAGGACCGCGGTGACCGCGCCGCGCTCGGCGCGGAAGGTGAGGCCGTCGACGGCGGTGCCGGCGCCGTAGCGTTTGACCAGGTCGACGATCTCGACGGCTGGGGAATCCATGGCCACGAGTGTAGGGACTCCGCCAGGCGGTCCGGGCCGCAGGCCAGGATGACGGCGTTCGTCCGGTTCGGGAGCCCGTTCACCGAAGTTTCGGGAAATATCTGATGATTGGGAATTCGGAGGACCGAAACCTGGTTTGATCCCTCGGCCCTCGTGGGCCGCCGGTCTACGAGGGAGAGGGGTTCGCGCATGTCCGTGGCAGAAGTCGCCACGTCCGCCGTCGTCCAGCAGAGCAGGCAGAGCCAGAAGAGCCGCGGGGGACTGCTGCTGCTGATCCTCGGCGCGCTGTCGGCGATCGGGCCACTGTCCATCGACATGTACCTCCCCGCGCTGCCCGCCATCACCGCCGAGATGCTCAGCGGCGAGGCGCAGGTCCAGCTCACCCTCACCGCCTGCCTCATCGGCGTGTCGCTCGGGCAGGTGATCGCCGGCCCGACCAGCGACGTGCGCGGCCGGCGGGTGCCGCTGATGATCGGCGTGGCCGGGTTCATGGTGGCCTCGCTGCTGTGCGCGTTCGCGCCCTCGGTGCCGATGCTCATCGTCTTCCGCCTGCTGCAGGGCATGCTGGGCGGCGCCGCGCTGGTCATCGTGCGGGCCGTGGTGCGCGACCTCTATGACGGCGCCGCCATCGCCCGCATCTTCGCCACGCTGATGCTCGTCAGCGGCCTCGCGCCGATCCTGGCCCCGATCGCCGGGGCGCAGCTGCTCGCGTTCACCTCCTGGCGGGGCGTGTTCGTGGCGCTCAGCATCGCGGGGGTCCTGCTGCTGCTGGCCGTCGTGGCGGGCGTACGCGAGACGCTGCCCGCCGAGGAACGCGAGAGCGGCGGACTCAAGCACACCGTCAGCACGTTCTGGCAGCTCCTGCGCGACCGCACGTTCATGGGCTTCGCGCTGACCGGCGGCCTGGCGTTCGCGGCCATGTTCGGCTACATCTCGGGCTCGCCGTTCGTGCTCCAGGAGGTGTACGGCGCCACGCCCCAGCAGTACTCGCTCATCTTCGCCATGAACGCCTTCGCCCTCATCGCCACCTCCCAGATCGGCGGCCGGCTGTCGGGGCGGGTGCGGCCCGTGCTGCTGGTGCGCGTCGGGCTCGGCATCGGCCTGCTGGGCGCGGCCCTGCTGATGACCGCCGCGCTGGCGGACCTCGGCCTGTGGGGCATCGTGAGCGGCCTGGTCGTCATCATGCTGGGCCAGGGTCTCGTCCTGCCGGGCACGGGCGCGCTGGCGCTCGGCTCCCAGCCCGCGCAGGTCGCCGGCAGCGCCTCGGCGCTGACGGGCGTGCTGCAGTTCGCGCTCGGCGCCGCCGCGGCCCCGCTGGTCGGACTTGCCGGAACGGGGTCCGCGCTGCCCATGGCGTGTGTCATGCTCGGGCTCTTCCTCTGCTCGGCCCTGGCGTTCACGATTCTGGGCCGGGCAAAGGTTAGGTAAGGCTACCCTGCGTGACAAATTCCATTCCCGCCCCTGCTCGGATCCGTTTGTGATGCGGGAAGGAATTACGGCACACTGATGTTGTGAAAAACATGCCCACGATGGAGCCCGGTGGTGAGCGCGGCACCCGCGCCCGCGTGGCCAGGCTGATTCTTGAGCATGGTCCCGTCGCGGCCGCGGCACTCGGCGAGCGGCTCGGGCTCACGCCCGCCGCCGTCCGGCGTCACCTCGACGCGCTGCTGGCCGACGGGATGATCGAGCCTCGCACCGTGCGCCCGCGCGGTCAGCGCGGGCGCGGACGGCCGGCCAAGCTGTTCGCGATCACCGACGCGGGGCGCAGTGCTTTCGAGCACGCCTACGACGACCTGGCCGGGCGCGCGCTGCGCTTCCTGGCCGAGCGTCTGGGGCGAGAAGCCGTGTCCGACTTCGCCCGCGAGCAGGTCTCCAGCCTGCTGGAGCGACTGCAGCCGGTCATGGCGACGGTGCCCGCGGACCAGCGCGTGCAGGTGCTGGCGCAGGCGCTGTCGGCAGAGGGGTATGCCGCCTCGGCCACCAAGGCCAAGTCGGGCGGCGACCAGCTCTGCCAGCACCACTGCCCGGTGGCGCACGCGGCCGCGGAGTTCCCGCAGCTGTGTGAGGCCGAGACGGAGGCGTTCGCGCAGCTTCTCGGCACCCCGGTGCAGCGCCTGGCCACGATCGCCCACGGCGACGGGGTGTGCACGACGCACGTGACCCCGCAGTCTTTGGCCGATTCCGCACATAGAGACAAGAGCAAGGAGACCGGAAGGTGACTGTCACCGACCGCCCGGAGCTGGAAGGCCTCGGGAATTACAAGTTCGGCTGGGCCGACCCGGATGCCGCGGGTGCGGCGGCCAAGCGAGGCCTGTCCGAGGAGGTCGTCCGCAACATCTCCGCGCTCAAGAACGAGCCGGAGTGGATGCTCGACCTTCGCCTGAAGGGCCTCCGCCTGTTCGACAAGAAGCCGCTGCCCACGTGGGGCTCCGACCTCACCGGCATCGACTTCGACAACATCAAGTACTTCGTGCGCTCGACGGAGAAGCAGGCCGCCTCCTGGGACGAACTGCCCGCCGACATCAAGAACACCTACGACAAGCTCGGCATCCCCGAGGCGGAGAAGCAGCGCCTCATCGCCGGCGTCGCGGCACAATACGAGTCCGAGGTCGTCTACCACAAGATCCGTGAGGACCTCGAGGAGAAGGGTGTCATCTTCGTCGACACCGACACGGGCCTCAAGGAGCACGAGGAGCTCTTCAAGGAGTACTTCGGCTCGGTGATCCCGGTGGGCGACAACAAGTTCGCCGCCCTCAACACCGCCGTGTGGTCCGGTGGCTCGTTCATCTACGTGCCGCCGAACGTCGAGGTCGAGATCCCGCTGCAGGCCTACTTCCGGATCAACACCGAGAACATGGGCCAGTTCGAGCGCACCCTGATCATCGTCGACGAGAACAGCTACGTTCATTACGTCGAGGGCTGCACCGCGCCGATCTACTCCTCCGACTCGCTGCACAGCGCGGTCGTCGAGATCATCGTGAAGAAGAACGCCCGCTGCCGTTACACGACCATCCAGAACTGGTCGAACAACGTCTACAACCTGGTCACCAAGCGCGCCGTCGCCTACGAGGGCGCGACCATGGAGTGGATCGACGGCAACATCGGCTCCAAGGTCACGATGAAGTACCCGGCCGTCTACCTCATGGGTGAGCACGCCAAGGGCGAGACGCTGAGCGTCGCGTTCGCCGGCGAGGGCCAGCACCAGGACGCCGGCTCCAAGATGGTGCACCTGGCACCCAACACCAGCTCCAGCGTCATCTCCAAGTCGGTGGCGCGCGGCGGCGGCCGCACCTCCTACCGCGGTCTCGTGCAGATCGAGGAGGGCGCCCACGGCAGCGCCAGCACCGTCAAGTGCGACGCCCTGCTCGTCGACCAGATCAGCCGCTCCGACACCTACCCCTACGTCGACGTCCGCGAGGACGACGTCTCGATGGGCCACGAGGCCACGGTCTCCAAGGTCAGCGAGGACCAGCTGTTCTACCTCATGAGCCGCGGCCTCGACGAGGACGAGGCGATGGCGATGATCGTGCGCGGCTTCGTCGAGCCGATCGCGCGTGAGCTGCCCATGGAGTACGCGCTCGAGCTCAACCGGCTGATCGAGCTGCAGATGGAAGGAGCCGTCGGCTGATGGGCCTGAACGAGAAGCCCCTGTCGACCCTGCACGAGAAGGCGTCCTACGACCTGGGCGACTTCGACGTCCCGACCGGGCGCGAGGAGGCGTGGCGCTTCACGCCGCTGTCGCGCCTGAAGGGCCTGCACAACGGCAAGGCCGAGCCCGTGGGCCACGTCCGCGTCGATGTCGACGCCGCCCCCGAGGTCACCGTCGAGACGGTCGGCCGCGACGACGCCCGCGTGGGCAAGTCGTTCATGCCGACCGACCGGGTCAGCGCCCAGGCGTGGAACACCTTCGAGAAGGCCACCGTGATCACGGTGCCGCGCGAGGCCGTCACCTCCAAGCCGACCGTGCTGACGCTGACCGGCGAGGGCGACGGCGCCACCTACGGCCACATCGTGGTCAAGGTGGAGCCGATGGCCGAGGCCGTGCTCGTGCTCGACCACAAGGGCAGCGCCGTCTACGCCGACAACATCGAGTTCGTCGTCGGCGACGGCGCCAACCTCAAGGTCGTCAGCCTCCAAGACTGGGACGACGACGCGGTCCACGTCTCCCACCATCACGCGCAGCTCGCCAAGGACGCGACGTTCCGCAGCTTCGTGGTGACGCTCGGCGGCGACCTCGTCCGCCTGTCGCCCAGCGTCACCTACACCGCGCCGGGCGGCGACGCCGACATGTCGGGCGTCTACTTCGTCGACGCCGGGCAGCACCTGGAGCACCGCCTGCTGGTCGACCACTCGCAGCCCAACTGCAAGAGCAACGTCGACTACCGCGGCGCGCTGCAGGGCGAGGCCGCGCACGCCGTCTGGATCGGCGATGTGATCATCAGGGTCGAGGCCGAGGGCACCGACACCTACGAGCTCAACCGCAACCTCATCCTCACCGACGGCGCCCGCGCCGACTCGGTCCCGAATCTGGAGATCCTCACCGGCGAGGTCGCCGGCGCGGGGCACGCCTCCGCCTCCGGCCGCCTCGACGACGAGCACATCTTCTACCTCCAGGCCCGCGGCATCCCCTACGACGAGGCGCGCCGCCTGGTCGTGCGGGGCTTCCTCGGCCAGCTCGTCGAGAAGATCCAGATCGAGGAGATCCGCGAGCGCGTCATGAACGCGCTGGAGGCGGAGCTGTCCCGGTGAGCGCGTTCGAGAAGGTGTGCAAGGTCGCGGACATTCCCGACGGGGGAGTCATCGGCGTCGAGGTCGGCGCCGACGAGACCCCGGTGGCGCTGGTCCGCAAGGGCGAAGACGTCTTCGCCCTGCACGACGTGTGCTCCCACGCCGAGGTCAAGCTCAGCGAGGGCGAGGTCTACGACGGCACCCTGGAGTGCTGGCTGCACGGCTCGTGCTTCGACATCCACACCGGCAAGCCCACCGGGCCGCCCGCCACCCAACCCGTGAACGTCTACACAGTCAAGATCGACGGCGATGACGTCCTCGTCTCGCTCTCGAAGGAGTCCTGAGCAACATGTCCACCCTTGAGATCCGTGACCTCCAGGTCGCCGTCGAGGACAAGGAAATCCTGCGCGGCGTCAACCTGACCGTGAAGGCCGGGCAGACCCACGCCATCATGGGCCCGAACGGCTCGGGCAAGTCGACGCTCGCCTACGCCATCGCCGGCCACCCCAAGTACACGATCACCGGCGGCCAGGTGCTGCTCGACGGCGTGGACCTGCTGGAGCTGTCGGTCGACGAGCGCGCCCGCGCCGGCCTGTTCCTGGCCATGCAGTACCCGGTCGAGGTGCCCGGCGTGTCGGTGTCGAACTTCCTGCGCTCGGCCGTCACCGCCGTGCGCGGCGAGGCGCCGAAGCTGCGCGAGTTCGCCAAAGACCTGAAGGCCGGCATGGACGCGCTGTCCATCGACCCCGCCTTCGCCCAGCGCAACCTCAACGAGGGTTTCTCCGGCGGCGAGAAGAAGCGCCACGAGATCCTCCAGATGGAGCTGCTCAAGCCGAAGATCGCGGTGCTCGACGAGACCGACTCCGGCCTCGACGTCGACGCCCTGCGCGTGGTGTCGGAGGGCATCAACCGCTTCCGCGCCTCGGGCGAGACCGGCGTGCTGCTCATCACCCACTACACCCGCATCCTGCGCTACGTGAAGCCGGACTTCGTGCACGTGTTCGCGGCCGGCCGGATCGTCGAGGAGGGCGGGCCAGAACTGGCCGAGAAGCTCGAGGCCGAGGGCTACGAGCAGTACACGAAGGCATCTGCATGACTTCCACCAGCTTCGATGTGGAGAAGATCAGGAAAGACTTCCCGGTCTTCTCCCGCGAGCTGCCCGACGGGCGTCCGCTCGTCTATCTCGACTCGGGCAACTCCTCACAGAAGCCCAACCAGGTCATCGAGACCATGCGGGAGCACCTGGCGCTGCACTACAGCAACGTCGGGCGCGCCATGCACGTGCTCGGCGCCGAGTCGACCGACGCCTACGAGGGCGCCCGCGACAAGATCGCGGGCTTCGTCGGGGCGCCGTCGCGCGACGAGGTGATCTTCACCAAGAACGCCTCCGAGGCCCTCAACCTGCTCGCCTACAGCTTCGGCAACCCGGCGAACACCGACCCGCGCTTCACCCTCGGCCCCGGTGACGAGATCGTCATCTCCGAGATGGAGCACCACTCCAACATCGTGCCGTGGCAGCTGCTCGCGCAGCGCACCGGGGCGACGCTGAAGTGGTTCGGCGTCACCGACGAGGGGCGGCTCGACTACGACCCCGCCCTGATCACCGAGCGGACGAAGATCGTCTCGATCGCGCACCAGTCGAACGTCCTGGGCACCGTCAACCCGGTGGCCGAGGTGGCCGCGCGGGCGCACGAGGTGGGCGCGCTCATCGCGCTCGACGCCTCCCAGTCCGTGCCGCACCACCCGGTCGACATGACGGAGCTGGGCGCCGACTTCGTGGCCTTCACCGGTCACAAGATGGTCGGCCCCTCCGGCATCGGCGTGCTGTGGGGGCGGGCCGAGCTGCTGGAGTCCATGCCCCCGTTCCTGGGCGGCGGCGAGATGATCGAGGCGGTCTGGATGGACCACTCGACGTACGCGCCGATCCCGCACAAGTTCGAGGCGGGCACGCCGCCGATCGTCGAGGCCATCGGGCTCGGCGCGGCCGTCGACTACCTCACCGAGGTCGGGCTCGACGCCATCGAGGCGCACGAGCGGGAGCTGACGGCGTACGCGCTGGAGGCCCTGCGCGAGGTGCCGACGCTGCGCGTCATCGGCCCCGAGACGCTGGAGGGGCGCGGGGCCACGGTGTCCTTCACCCTGGAGGGCATCCACCCGCACGACGTCGGGCAGATCCTCGACGACCAGTTCGGCGTGGCCGTCCGCGTCGGGCACCACTGCGCGCGCCCGCTGCACCTGCGCTTCGGAATACCCGCGACCACGCGGGCGTCGTTCTACCTGTACAACACCACGGGCGAGATCGATGCCCTGGTGCGCGGCCTGCATCACGTTCAGAAGGTGTTCGCATAGCCATGATCGGCGAGTCGATGTACCAGGAGCTGATCCTGGAGCACTACAAGCACCCGCAGGGGCGGGGGCTGCGCGAGCCGTACGACGCCGAGGTTCACCACGTGAACCCGACGTGCGGCGACGAGATCACGCTCAGGGTCAAGGTGGGCGACGCCGGCAAGATCCTGGACGTGTCCTACGAGGGGCAGGGCTGCTCGATCAGCCAGGCCGCCGCCTCGGTGCTGCACGAGCTGGCCACCGGATCCACGGTGGACGAGACGCTCTCGGTCGTCGACGAGTTCACCCGGCTGATGCAGGGCAGGGGGCAGGTGGAGGCCGACGAGGAGGTCCTCGGCGACGCGGTCGCGTTCGCGGGCGTGGCCAAATTCCCGGCGCGCGTTAAATGCGCGTTGCTTTCCTGGATGGCCTACAAGGACGCTGTTGTGAGGAGTGCTGGGCAATGAGCAAGCCCACTGAGACGCCGACCGGCTATGACGGTGACACCACCGTCGAGGAGGTCATGGAGGCGCTCAAGGACGTCGTGGACCCCGAGCTCGGCATCAACGTCGTGGATCTGGGCCTGGTGTACGGGCTCAACCTCGACCCCGCCGACGGCGGCCAGCCGGTGGCGACCATCGACATGACGCTGACCAGCGCGGCCTGCCCGCTGACCGACGTGATCGAGGACCAGGCGCACTCGGCCCTCGACGGCATGGTCTCCGACGTGAAGATCAACTGGGTCTGGCTGCCGCCATGGGGCCCTGACAAGATCACCGACGAGGGGCGCGAGCAGCTCCGTATGCTAGGCTTCAACGTCTGATCTTTCTGCTGTCACCCCTGGCGGTAAAACGTCAGGGGTTTAAGCATGCCTTGCGGGTTTCGGAAAGTCCGGACCCATAGCCGGGGAATATCCGATAACATCCCCGGCGTTGAGTGACAGGAACACCTGACGTCTCATCACGCGTTTCGCATCGCCTGCGGCCGGTGCCCCGGGTGTGTCCCCCCTCATCTTGACCCCGCCCCCCGATGGCGGCGGGTGCCCTTGAACCTCGTGCGGCCCTCGGGGCCGTACACCTTGGCTCGTCCTTTCGCAGAAGTGACGTGCCACTTCGACGGAAAGGCACGACTTTCGTGACCATGCTTGACGCTGTCATGCCCACGCTCGGCGACACCTCCGCTGCGGCCGAGACCGCCGCGGAGATCCCCGCCGCCGAGCCGGGCCCGTCCGAGTTCGAGCTGCTTGGCCTGCCCAAGCCGCTCGTCAACGGGCTGGCCAAGCTGGGCTTCGACAGCCCGTTCCCCATCCAGAGCGCGACGATCCCCGACGTGCTCGCCGGCAACGACGTGCTCGGCCGCGGCCAGACCGGCTCCGGCAAGACGCTCGCGTTCGGCCTGCCCACCATGGCGCGCATCGCCGGGGTGCGGCCGGCTCCCGGCCGGCCGCGCGCGATGATCCTCGTGCCCACCCGCGAGCTCGCCCTCCAGGTGCACGACGCCCTCGAGCCCCTCGGGCGCGGCCTCGGCCTGCGCATGAAGGTCGTCGTCGGCGGCATGTCCATGGGCAAGCAGATCGAGGCCCTGCGGCGCGGCGTCGACGTCGTCATCGCCACCCCCGGCCGCCTCGGCGACCTCATCCGGCAGGGCGAGTGCTCGCTGTCGGACATCGAGGTCAGCGTGCTCGACGAGGCCGACCACATGTGCGACCTCGGCTTCTTCCCCGTCGTCACGGACCTGCTCGCGCAGACCCCGTCCGACGGGCAGCGGCTGCTGTTCTCCGCCACGCTCGACGGCGACGTCGACAAGCTGGTGCAGCGCTTCCTCAAGGACCCGATCACGCACTCCGTGGCCCCGGCGACCTCGCCGGTCGACACCATGGAGCACCACGTGATGCAGGTCACCCGCGACGACAAGTTCGACGTGATCGCCGAGATCGCCAACCGTGAGGGCCGCACGATCATCTTCGTGCGCACCCAGCACGGCGTCGACCGGCTGTGCAAGCAGCTCGCCCGCGTCGGCGTCAAGGCCGGCGGCCTGCACGGCGGCAAGCGCCAGAACCAGCGCACCCGCATCCTGTCGGAGTTCCGCGAGGGCTCCATCAACGTGCTGGTCTGCACCGACGTCGCCGCGCGCGGCATCCACGTCGACAACATCAGCCTCGTGCTGCACGTCGACCCGCCGCAGGACCACAAGAGCTACCTGCACCGCGGTGGCCGCACGGCCCGCGCCGGCGAGAAGGGCACCGTCGTCACGCTGGTGCTGCCCAACGAGCGCCGCTCCACCGACGCGCTCACCCGCCGCGCCGGCATCCACCCGTTCCGCCTCAAGGCCACGCCCGGCCACCCCCGGGTCGCCGAGGTGACCGGGGCCCGCACGCCGAGCGGCGAGTCCATCCCCGTGTGGGAGCCGGACGTCCGCAAGCCGCTGCGTCCCCGCCGTGATGGCGGCGTCTCCGAGCGTCGCGGTCGCCGTGGCCGCCGCGACTTCGACGGCGAGCGCCGCCCGCGCCGCCACGACGACGGTGACCGCCCGTTCGAGGACCGCCGCCCGCGGCGCCACGACGACGGCGGCCGCCCGTTCGCCGGCGGTGACGACCGGCGCCCGCGCCGCCACGAGGACGGCGACCGGCCGTTCAGCGGTGGCGAGCGTCCCTTCAACGGCGGCGAGCGTCCCTTCAATGGCGACGACCGGCGGCCGCGCCGGCACGGCGAGGGCGAGCGGCCGTTCGGGCGCTCGCAGGAGCCGCGCACGTTCGGCGACGACCGCCGCCGTGACGGCGGACGGGGTCGCGGCGGCTTCCGCTCCGACGACCGCCCGTTCCGCCAGGACGGCCCCTACCGCCAGGAGGGTTCCTTCCGCCAGGACGGCGCCTTCCGCCAGGACGACAGAGGCCCGCGTTACAGCTCCGACCGTGGCCGCCCGTTCTCGGGCGACCGTGACCGCGACCGCGGCTTCCGCTCCGACGACCGCCCGGCGGCGCCGGCGCGCGACGGCTACCGCTCCGGCGCCGGCCGCCCCGACGAGCGCGGCACCGGCGGCGGCTACCGCCGCAACTCCGGCCGCCGCTTCGAGCGCTGACCGCCCACCGGTGACAGCCCGCCCCCGCGCGGGCCGGCCGGACGCCCGGCACACTGCCCGCCGATGGGCGGGCTGACCGGACGTCCGGCGCACACCGCCCGCCTGTGTGCGGGCTGACCGGCCATTTCCCGCTGCCCGCCGCACCTTCCGAGGTGCGGCGGGCAGCGGCGTTTCAGCCCTTGAGGCCGCTGAGGGCGATGCCGCGGACGAAGTACCGCTGGAAGATCAGGAAGAAGACGATCGTCGGCACCGACGCCAGCAGCCCGCCCGCCATGATCGCCCCCTGATGGTCCGGCCCCGCGTAGTACGAGTTGAGCCGCGCCAGCGCGACCGGCAGGTTGGCCATCTCGTCGCTCTGCACGATGATGAGCGGCCACAGGAAGTTGTTCCACTCGGCGAGCACGATGAAGATCGACATCGCGGCGAGCGCGGGCCGCAGCAGCGGCAGCACGATGCGCCACCAGATCCGCCACTCCCCGGCGCCGTCCACCCGCGCGGCCTGGATCAGCTCGTCCGGCACCGATTGCAGGAACTGCACGAGGAAGAACAGCACGAACGCCTTGGCCAGCGCGGGCACGATGTAGCCGGCGTAGCTGTCGAGCCAGCCGAGGTTCCGCATGATCACGTAGTTGGGGATGAGCGTGGTCTGCCAGGGCACCATCATCGAGGCGACGATCAGCAGGAAGATGGCCCGGCGGCCCTTGATGTCGTGCTTGGCGATCACGTACGCGGCCAGCGAGCAGATCAGCAGCGCCCCCGCGGTGATGGCGGCGGTGATGAACAGACTGTTGAACAGGAACCTCCAGAACCCGAAGTCCACCTGGAAGCGCTGGAAGATGCCCTGGAGGTGGCCGGGGTTGACCCGCTCGGGCGACCACTCGGCGTCGTAGAAGTTGGCGACGGTGGGCGAGTTCGGCACGAACGACGGCGGAGTCCTGGCCAGCTCGGCGGGCGGCTTGAAGACGGTGATGAGCAGCCAGTAGAACGGCACGACCATGGTCACCGACAGCAGGTAGAACGGCAGCCGCAGCAGGTGCCCGTTGAGCCGGGCCATCACAGCTCCTTCATCGCGCGGCCCAGGCGCAGGTTGACGAGGCTGAGCACGAAGATGATCAGGAAGAGCACCCAGGCGATGGCCGCGGCGTAGCCGAGCTTGAAGTGGGTGAACCCCTGGTCGTAGAGGTAGGGGACGATCATCAGCCCGGAGTCGAGCACGCCGCCGATGTTGTTGGTGCCGCGGAAGACGATGTAGACCGCCTCGAACACCTGGAACGCGCCGATCAGCCCGGTCACGACCACGTACGTGGTGACGGGCCGCAGCAGCGGCAGCGTGATGTGCCGGAAGCGCCGCCAGGCCGAGGCGCCGTCGATCTCGGCGGCCTCGTAGTACTCCTGGGGGATCGAGCCGAGCCCGGCGACGTACAGCACCATGCCGTATCCCATGCCGCCCCACACTGACATCAGCACGAGGATGGGGATCGTCAGCCCCGGCGTGGCCAGCCAGGCGACGGCGGTGCCGCCGAGCCGGCTGACGATGGTGTTGGCCAGGCCGACGTCGCTGGGGAACAGCACCCACTTCCACATGAGCATGAGTGCGATGGAGGAGGTGACGGAGGGCAGGAAGAACACGGTGCGCATGACGCGGTGCGCCCATCCGGAGCCGTTGAAGGCCAGGGCGAGGCCCAGCGACAGCAGGGTGCCGAGCAGGACGGACGCGACGACGTACACGCTGGTGTTGCGCAGGGCGTGCCGGAACCTGGCGTCCTGCGCGAGGTCGCGGAAGTTGTCCAGGCCGGTGAAGGCGGCCGGGTTGATCCCGTCGAACGTGGTGAAGCTCAGGTAGAGCGAGTTGGCCAGCGGCCAGATCAGGAACGCCGCGAACAGCCCCAGGAAGGGCAGCAGCATCGTGTACGAGGTGCCGTAGCGGCGCAGCCGGCTGCGCAGCGGCGCGGGGTTCGCCATGTGGGGGCTCCTGTCAGCCGGCGTTGCGCGCCATCACCTTGGCGGCCTCGGCCAGCGCCGTCTTGACGTCCGCCTTGCCGAGGATGGCCGACTGCAGGTGCTTGGAGACGTCGGGCGCGCTCTCGTCCCAGCCGGGGCAGCCGGGCGCGGCCTTGCCGGTGCGGAACGCCCGCTCGAACACCTTGGCCTGGTCGGGCGTGAACGACGAGGAGTCCACCACCTTGTCGGGGCGCGGCGGGATGTAGGGCAGGTTGCGCTTCCTGGCCTCCTCCACGATCGCGGCGATGGCCTGGTCGCTGTACATGAACCTGACGAAGTCGGTGCCCGTGGCGGCGTGCTCGCTGAAGGAGGTCACGCCGATCGCCCGGCCGCCGATGAACGTGGTCGGCCCGGCGGGGCCGGCGGGCAGCGTGGTCATCGCCCACTTGCCCTTCAGCTTCGGCTTGTTGACGTCGATGCCCTTGGCGATCCAGTTGCCGCCCACCACCAGCGCGGTGCCGGTGTCGAGCGCGTCGGACGCCTCGACGCTGGCCGTCGGCGCGCCGTGCTCGCGGTAGAGCTTGACCCAGTACGTCAGCGCCCGCTCGGCCTGCGGGGTGTCGAGCGAGGGCTTGCAGTCGGGCGTGTAGAACGTGCCGCCGGCCTGGTAGAGGTAGTTGAAGTAGCCGATCCAGTCGAGGTTGCCCCAGTCCTGGCTGTAGGGCTTGTCGACGCCGGCCGCCTTGAGCCTGCCGATGGCCGCGGTCAGCTCGTCCCACGTCTTGGGCGGGGCGTCGAGCCCGGCCTTGGCCAGCAGGTCGGTGCGGTAGTAGAGGGCGAGCGTGGACATGTCGAGCGGCACGCCGTACACCGAGCCGTCGGGCGAGGTCGCCGACTCCCACTGCGCGGGCTGCGCCTGCGCCTTGAGCGCATCGAGGCCGTGCTCGCGCAGGTCGACCATGGCGCCCCTGGCGCCGAACTGGATGGTCCAGGTCATGCCGCCGGAGATGACGTCGGGGCCGCTGCGGCTGGTGGCCGCCGCCAGGAGCTTGGCGTACGCGTCGTCCCACGACAGGGTCTGCACCTTGATCGTGACGTTGGGGTGCTCGCGGTGGTAGAGGTCGGCCGCCTTCTGGAAGATCGCGGTCTCGTCGTCGCCGCCGGTGGACCAGAAGGACAGGGTCGCGGGGGCGTCACGGTCCGCCTGCCGGGTGGGGGCCTGGCCGCTCGTGGCGCAGGCCGCGGCCAGGAGTGCGAGCAGGACCGTGCCGCATGCCGCCGTCGTACGTCGCATGGAGAGCCATCCGATCTGTCGCCGCCATTTCTGCGGATCTCATCACTTAAACGGGTAAGTGACAACTCCAAGTCATGTAAGTTTCACGGCGTTCTGACCGGCACCGCTGTGAGGTGTGGAGATGCGGTTTTGGCACGATTCAGCGCATCCGAGTGGTCGGCTTTCCCGGTTCAGCGACCCTCGCTCCCGCTGCGGGGCCCCGGCCCGCGTACCGTGGACGAGCACCGCGCCCCCCGTAAGGAGCCCTCATGTTCGTCGACCTGCCCCTGCCGCACCTGCGCGAATACCTCCCCGACCGGGTCGAGCCCGCCGACTTCGACGCCTTCTGGCAGCGCACGCTCGCCGAGGCCCGCGCCCACGACCTGGCGCTCGAGCTCACCCCCGTCCCGACCGACCTCACCGTGGCCGACGTGTTCGACGTGACCTTCGCCGGGTTCGGCGGGCATCCGATCAAGGGCTGGCTGCTGCTGCCGCGCCAGGCGAGCGGGCCCGTGCCGTGCGTGATCGAGTACCAGGGGTACGGCGGCGGGCGCGGACTGCCGATCGACTGGCTGCTGTGGCCGAGCGTCGGGTACGCCGTGCTCGCCATGGACAGCCGGGGCCAGGGCGCCGGCGGATGGCGGCGCGGCGACACCGCCGACCCGTACCCCGGCACGGGGCCGCAGACGCCCGGCGTCATGACCAGCGGCATCCACGACCCGCACGCGTACTACTACCGGCGGCTCTACACCGACGCCGTGCGCGCGGTCGACGCCGCCAGGGCGCATCCGGGGATCGGCCCGGTCGCGGTCGGCGGCGCGAGCCAGGGCGGCGCGATCGCGCTGGCGGTGTCGGCGCTGGTGCCCGACCTGGCGTGCGCGCTGCTGGACGTGCCGTTCATGTGCCATATCAGGCACGCCACGCAGATCACGCCGGAGCATCCGTACGCGGAGCTCGCCGCCTACTGCCGGGCGTTCAAGGACCAGGTGGAGCGGGTCTTCGAGACGCTGGCCTACTTCGACGGGGTGAACTTCGCCGCACGGGCGCGCACGCCCGCGCTGTTCTCCGTGGGGCTGCAGGACGGCATCACGCCCCCGTCCACGGTGTTCGCCGCCTACAACCACTACGCGGGGGAGAAGGACATCCGGGTCTATCCGTACAACGGGCACGAGGGCGGGGAGTCCGCGCACGCCATGGAGCGGGTGGCCAGGGCGAAGAAGGCACTGGGATCCTGAAGCGAGGGTGCGCCGTCTCGCGTGGCGGACGCGGGGCGGCGCCACCCCGTGACGCAGACTAGGCTTAACAGGCACGTCATCCGACCGACGAGAGAGACCATGAAGACCTTCGAAGAGCTGTTCGCCGAGCTGTCAGAGAAGGCCACCACCCGGCCCGCGGGCTCGGGCACCGTGGCCGCGCTCGACGCCGGCGTCCATGCCATCGGCAAGAAGGTCGTCGAGGAGGCCGCCGAGAGCTGGATGGCCGCCGAGTACGAGTCAGACGACAGGGCCGCCGAGGAGATCTCGCAGCTCCTCTACCACGTGCAGGTGCTGATGATCGCCAAGGGCATCGGCCTCGACCAGGTCTACAAGCATCTCTAGGGCGCTGCGAGGCGCCCGCCACCAGGAGACAGCGGAAGGCAGACCACACGTAAGGACCTGAAGACATGCTGCGTCTGGCAGTACCCAACAAGGGCTCGCTCAGCGAGGCCGCCCAAGCGATGCTCAAGGAGGCCGGCTACCGGTCCCGCAGAGACAGCAAGGAGCTCGTCGTCGTCGACGACGCCAACGGCTGGGAGCTGTTCTTCCTGCGGCCCCGCGACATCGCGGTCTACGTCGGGGAGGGCACCCTCGACGTGGGCATCACCGGCAGAGACATGCTGATCGACTCCGGCGCGGCGGTCGAGGAGATCATGCCGCTCGGCTTCGGCGCCTCCACCTTCCGGCTGGCCGCCGCGGCCGGCACGATGTCGTCGGTGCACGACCTCGACGGCCGGCGCATCGCCACCTCCTACGCGGGCCTGCTCGACAAATACCTGTCCGACCAGGGCGTCGACGCCCGCGTGATCAAGCTCGACGGGGCCGTGGAGACGGCCATCAGGCTCGGCGTGGCCGACGCCGTGGCCGACGTCGTCGAGACCGGCACCACGCTGCGCAACGTCGGCCTCGAGGTGTTCGGCGACCCGATCATGAAGTCGGAGGCCGTGCTGATCAAGCGGCAGAGCGCGCCCGACACCCCCGGCGTCGACCAGCTCGTCCGCCGCTTCCAGGGCGTCGTGCAGGCCCGCGACTTCGTCATGATGGACTACGACATCCGCGCCGAGCGCATCGAGGAGGCCATCGCGCTGACGCCCGGCATGGAGGGCCCCACGGTCTCGCCGCTGCATCGCGAGGGCTGGGTCGCCGTGCGGGCCATGGTCCGGCGCAAGGGCCACCAGCAGGTGATGGATCAGCTCTGGGACATCGGCGCAAGGGCCATCCTGGTCACCGACATCTACGCCTGCCGCCTGTGAGGTCTGCCCGCCAGGCCACCGGTGCTCCACCGGGCCGGCGGGCATACCCGTACCGTGCGTGACGAAGCGGTCGCCTGGCGTGGTTCGGCCAGGCAGACGTGGTTCTTACTGGAGCAGGGCAACCGGCGCTGGGCGGCGGGCGAGTCCTTCCGCCCGCGCCAGGACCCGCGCCGCCGCAGGCAGGTCGCCGCCGGCCAGCGGCCCAGGGCGGTGGTGCTGTCGTGCATCGACTCCCGGGTGCCGCCCGAGGTCGTCTTCGACGTCGGCCTCGGCGACCTGCTCGTGGTCCGCACCGCCGCCCACACCCTCGACCCGCTCGTCACGGCCGCCGTCCAGTTCGGCCCGCTGGACCTGCGGGCCGGCCTCGTCGTCGTCCTGGGCCACCAGCGCTGCGGCGCCGTCACGGCGGCGGCCCGCGCCTTACGCGGGCAGGTCACCCTGCCCGGCGAGCTGCCCGCCGTCGTCGCCGCCCTGGAGCCCGCCTACGCCACCTCCGGCGGCCGGGTCGCGCCCATGGTGCGCGCCCACATCCGCCGTACCGTCGCCCACCTGCGAGCCGACCCCCTCCTGCGCGGCAGCGCCACCGTCATCGGCGCCTGCTACAGCCTCGACACCGGACGGGTGAGCCGCGTCATCTGACAAATGTCACCGCCAAGACCGGAGGGAACGCACTGCCGCCGCGCCGGAGCCGGCCCGTAGCGTTCCGCACATGAACGGCATCGTGTTCGACCACGTCAGCAAGCACTACGGGGACGTGCTCGCCGTCGACGACCTCTCCCTCACCATCGAGCCCGGCACGACCGTGGCCCTGCTCGGCCCCAACGGGGCGGGCAAATCCACCTCCATCAACCTGCTGCTCGGCCTGCTCAAGCCCAGCCAGGGCACGATCACCGTCCACGGGCGGGCCCCGGCGCAGGCGGTCGCGGCCGGCGAGATGGGCGCCATGCTCCAGGACGGCGCGCTCATCCCCGAGCTGACCGTCAAAGAGACCGTCGACCTCGTACGCGGCCTCTACCCGCGCCCCCTCGCCCTCGACGACATCCTCGCCATGGCCGACCTGACCGCCATCGCCGGCCGGCGGGCGAGCAGGCTGTCCGGCGGGCAGGCCCAGCGGGTCAGGTTCGCCCTCGCCGTCGCCGGCGCCCCGCGCGTCCTGCTGCTCGACGAGCCGACCGCCGCCATGGACGTCGAGTCCAGGCTGCGCTTCTGGGCCGCCATGCACGACTACGCGGCCGGCGGCCGGACCGTCCTGTTCGCCACCCACTACCTGGAGGAGGCCGACGAGCACTCCGACCGGGTGATCGTCATCGCCAGGGGCCGGCTGGCCGCCGACGGCAGCGCCGAGCAGATCAAGGCCGACGCGGGCGGCCAGACCGTCAGCTTCTCCCTCGGCGCCCAGCCCGCCGCCGGGCTCGACCGGCTGCCCGGCGTCACCGCCGTGGAGATCACCGACGGCGCCGCCGTCCTGCACACCACCGACGCCGACGCCACCCTCGCCGGCCTCTACCGCGGCACCACGCTCGACGTGCGCGGCCTGCGCCTTTCCTCCGCCGACCTCGAGGCCGCCTTCCTGCGGCTGACCCGGGAGTCCTGATGCTGCTCACCTTCGCCAGGGCCGAGGCCCTGCGCACGCTGCGCAACCGGCGCTACCTCATCTTCGTCGTCGCCTTCCCCGTCCTGCTCTACCTCATCAACGCCAACATCTACGGCAGCCGGAGCGACGGGTCCGGCGTCGGCTACAACGTCGTGCTCATGGTGTCGATGGCCGCCTACGGCGCGCTGGCCGCGTCCATGATGAGCTCGGCCGTGCCGCTGGCCACCGAGCGGCAGACCGGCTGGCTGCGCCAGATCCAGATCACCCCGCTGCCCTCGTGGGCCGTCGTCGCCGCCAAGCTCGGCAGCTCGATGGCGCTCGTGCTGCCCTCGCTGCTGCTGGTGGGCCTGGTCGCGATCGTGCAGCAGGGCGTGTCGCTGCCGCCGGAGCGGTGGGCGGAGCTCCTGGTGGCCCTGTGGCTGGGCGTCGTGCCGTTCGTCGCGCTCGGGCTCGCGCTCGGCTCGGCGCTGTCCGCCGAGGCCGCCCAGCCGGCCGCGATGATCTGCATGTTCGCCCTCACCATCGCGGGCGGCCTGTGGTTCCCGCCCGAGCTGTTCGGCTCCGGCATGAAGGCCGTCGCCGAGCTGACCCCGTCCTACCACTACGCGAGCATCGGCTGGAGCCTGGCGGGCGGCCACGGCCCGGCCATGCCGGACGTGCTCGTCGTGCTCGCCTGGGCGGTCGTGCTGGGCGGGGCGGCGGCGGTGCTGTACCGGCGGGCTACCGTACGGGTATGAGCTTCGCCGACCGGATCAGCTTCAACGAGACCGGCTCTCCCCGGCGGCGGCTGGCCGGCATCTCGGTCGGGCTGGTCTACCTGGTCTTCCCCGTCGCGGAGATCGTGACCGGCGAGATCACCGGGGCCCGGGCCGTCTGGGCGGGGGCGACGCTGGCCGCGTACATCGCCTCCTTCCTGGCCACGGTGCTCAGCCCCAAGAGCATGACCGAGCACAGCAGCCGGACCTACCCGCTGCTCGCGCTCACCACCGCGCTAGGGGTGGCCGCCGCGGCGGTGTTCGGCGGCGCCTGGCTGTCGCTGCCGGTCTACACCGTCGTGCTGTACGGGTTCACGCTCCCTGCCCTGGGGGCGCTGTGGGCCATCGTCCTCACCCTGATCGTCGTCATCGCCGCCGGCGTGGCCCACGGCAACGACGCCGCCGGCCTCATCGTGCTGGCGCTGCAGGTCGTGACGCTCGGCGTGCTGTTCATCAGCATCCGCAACGGCAGGGCGATGAGCATCCGGCTGCGCCTGGCGCAAGACGAGGTGGCCCGGCTGGCGGCCACGGAAGAGCGGCTGCGCATCGCCCGCGACCTGCACGACCTGCTCGGCCACAGCCTGTCGCTGATCGTGCTCAAGAGCGAGCTGGCCGGGCGGCTGGCCGAGCAGTCGCCGCAGCTGCGCAAGGAGATCGGCGACATCGAGACCGTCGCCAGGAAGGCCCTGGTCGAGGTGCGCGAGGCCGTCACCGGCTACCGGCGGCGCAGCCTGGAGGAGGAGCTCGACAACGCCAGGGCGGTGCTGCGGGCCGCCGGCGTGCACGCCGAGGTGCGGCTGGCCGGCACGCCGCTGCCCGAGCCGCTCGACGGCCTGCTCGGCTGGGGCGTGCGCGAGGGCACCACCAACGTCGTCCGCCACGCGCGCGCCACGCGGTGCGAGATCAGGATGACGTACGAGGACGGCACCGCCATCCTTGAGATCGTGGACGACGGGAGCGGCGGCGCGGGGCCGTACGAGCAGGGCAGCGGGCTGCGCGGGCTCACCGAGCGGGTGACGGGCGCGGGCGGCACGGTCACGGCCGGCCCCACCACCGGCGGCCACCGGCTGAGCGTGCGGGTGCCCGCGTGATCAGGGTCATCCTGGCGGAGGACCAGGGCATGGTCCGCGGCGCGCTGGCCTCCCTGCTGGGCCTCGAACCCGACATCGAGGTCGTCGGCGAGGCCGCGAACGGCGACGAGGCGCTCACCGTGGCGACCGCGACCCGCCCCGACGTGGCGCTGCTCGACATCGAGATGCCCGGCACCGACGGGCTCGCCGCCTGCGCGAGCATCACCGCCCGGGTGCCGCGGTGCCGGGTGATGATCCTGACGACGTTCGGCCGGCCCGGCTACCTGCGCACGGCGATGGAGGCGGGGGCGGTGGCGTTCCTCGTCAAGGACAGCCCGGCGAGAGAGCTGGCGGCGGCCATCCGGCGGGTGCACGCGGGGGAGCGGGTCATCGACCCGACCCTGGCCGCGGCGGCGCTGAGCGCGGGCCCCAACCCGCTGTCGGGCCGCGAACGCGACGTGCTGGCCGCCGCGGCCGACGGCGCCACGATCGGCGACATCGCGGCGGCGCTGCACCTGTCGGAGGGCACGGTCCGCAACTACCTGTCCTCGGCCATCCAGAAGACGCACGCCCGCAACCGCATCGAGGCGGTGCGCCGCGCGAAGGCGCAGGGCTGGGTGTAGCTCGGCAACCCGGTATCGCGCACCGTGCCAGGGCGCAGCTCAGTAGCGCAGCTCGGCCAGCACGCCGTAGTGGTCGGAGCCGGGCTCGGGGCCGTCGCCCACCACCTCGCAGCGCACCGGATGCCCCGCGCCGCCCGCTCTCGGCCAGGCGCTGAGCACGTAGTCGAAGCGCCGGTCCGGATACAGGCCCGGCCGCGCCCACGGGTTGGCGTTGCTCCACGTGTGGCCGGGCCCGCCGCCGCCCGCCACCTCCCACGCGTCGTAGAAGACCAGCCCCGGCACCGGCACCGCGCTGCGCCCGGTCAGCATGCGCAGCTCGTCGCTGTCGGGCGGCGCGTTGAAGTCGCCGCACACCAGCGCCGGATGCCGCCGCGAGGCCACCTCCGCCACGAACGCGGCCAGCGCCCGCACCTGCTCCTGCCGGGCCTGCGAGTCGCCCAGCCGGTAGGCGCCGATCATCACGCTGAACACCTGCAACGGCCCGCGCGGCCCGTCCAGCTCGCAGAACAGCGCGCGCCCGGGCAACACCCCGCCCCGCTCCGCCGGCAGCAGCCGGTCCTCCTGCCGCACGATCGGCCAGCGGGACAACACGGTGACCGGCGCCTCGGCGGGCAGCGCCGCCACGTGCTCGTAACCGAGCCGCCGGCCGGCCCACTCCTGTAACGCCACCACGTCGGGCGACAAGTCCCGCACCACCTTCTCGATGCGCCCGGCCCGCTCGGCGTACGGGCCGTGCTCGCCCCACACGTTCCAGGTCAGCACGCGCACGCTGGTGCCGATCAGCGGCCCGTACGGCTGCTCCCAGTCCGTCACCTCAGCCCCTCCATCGCCTTGATCGCCTGATCCACCTGCTCGGGGCCCGTCACGATGCTCGTGCCGAAGCGCAGCAGCGACGGCCGGTACGGGGTCACGCTCGCGACCACCTTGCGCTCCCGCAGCCGCCGCACCGCCTCGAACGGCTCCATGCCGGCCACCGAGCAGCACACCAGCCCCGCCGACAGGTCGGGGGAGCGCGGGGTGGCGAGCGTGACGTGCGGGAGCTCGGCCAGGCCCGCCTTGAGGCGGCCGGCCAGCTCCTGCGTGCGGGCCCGCACCCGGCCCGCGCCGATCGCCGTCATGAACGCGAACGCCTGCGGCATCGCCCACCGGTGCTCGAACGCCTTGTAGCCGCCCGGCGTGACCAGCTCGGCCGTCGTCGCGCCCGGGGAGCCGCCGTCCTGCCAGGCGGCGAAGGCGGCCTGGCTGAAGCTGGGCACGATCGGGGCCAGCGCGTCCCAGGAACGGCCCCACACGATGCCGGTGCCGCGCGGGCCGAACAGCCACTTGTGGGTGCCGCTGGCCAGGAAGTCGCAGCCCAGGTCCGCCATGGTGCCGCCCATCGCGCCGAACCCGTGCACGCCGTCCACGCACAGCAGCGCCCGGTCGTGCTCGGCGCGACCCCGGTTCGCCTCGGCCAGCACGCCGGCGATGGCGCGGACCGGCACCCGTACCCCGGTGCTGGAGTGCACCCACGTCAGCGCCACCACGCGGGTGCGGGGGCCGAGACCGGCCTTGACCGCCTCCACCATGCGATCGGCGGAGGCCGCGGCCGGGTCGTCGTACAGCTTGACCCTGCGCACCTTCGCGCCCGTGCGCGCGGCCAGCAGCCGCAGTCCCTCATGGGTGGCCAGGAAGTCGTGCTCGGTGGTCAGCACGTCCTGGCCGGGGCGCAGGACGAGGCCGGAGTAGAGCAGCGCCAGGCCCATCGTGGTGCTGTCGGTCAGCGCGACCTGGCCCGGCTCGGCGCCCAGGTAGCGGGCGGCGGCCTCGCGTACCTGCCGGTCGGGCTCGGCGCCGCCGGGCGGGGTGTACTCGGGGTCGGCGTCCAGCGCGTCGCGGTGCCTCCTGATCGCCTCCCGCACCGGCGCCGGCGCCGGTGCCAGCACGAACGCGGCGAACTGCGCGTACGCGGGATCGAGCGCGAACTGGGCGCGCACCGACGCCCAGTCGGCTGGGTCGAAGCTCCGGGGCGCGGGAGATCCGGCGGTGCACCCGGTCACTCCGGCCAGCAGCCCGGCGCCGAGCAGGGCCCGTCTGTTCAGCATGCCTGCTTCCTACCCCGCCTGGGGGTGTTCGGCGTCCTCGTGGACGACCCGCTGTCAGCGTCCGGCGTGCTCGTCGAGGAAGCGGCGCTGCTCGGCGAGCAGCTCGCGGTCCTCGGCGACGGCGTCGTCCAGCGCGGCGGGGTAGGGGTGCAGCGGGGCATGCGGTAGTCCACGCCCCACGTGGTCATCCCGGCCGTCGTCGCGGTGACGGCGGTGTTGGCGCGGGCCGCCTCGCCGCCTCCGAACAGCAGCGCCCCGCAGTGGAAGTCGAGGCAGAGCGGGCGCTCGCCGGGAGCGCCTCCAGGATCCGCCTGCCGAGGGTCTCGCGCGGCCCGTCCAGCGCGTCCAGGACCGTCGGTGTCGGCCCCGGGATCGACAGCGGCAGGTTCTCCTTCGACGTGAAGTGATGGATCACCAGTGACGGGTCGATGCCGAGCCCGGCGGCGATGCCGCGCATGGTGGTCTCCCGTAGCCGGCCTCCAGGAACTGCCGGGCGGCGACGCGGGCGATGGCGGCCCGCGTCGTCTCCACGGCCGGACCGTCGATCGCCGTGGCCTGAGCGTGCGACCGCCCTGCCGCTTCCTGCCCCGGCGAGCGCACGGTCTTTCTGGCTGGGTCCATCGCTTCTTCCTGGTTGAACACTGGTGAGTCGAACAGTGTTGAGCACCATGACAGGGCGAAGCGGCGCCGGGAAGTGGCGGATCACGGGGCCAGGAGGCGGGCGAGCTCGGCCGGCCGGGTGAGCATCGGCCAGTGGCCCGAGTCGAGGTCCACGAGGTCAAGGTGCTTGACCTTCGCCAGCTCGGGCACGTCACCGGCGGCGATCCACTCCTGAGCCTCGGCCGGGGTGAACTCGGGACACACGACGAGGACGGGAACGTCGAAGCGGCGCTCGTCCGTCAGGCGAACCACGCCCTGCGCCACCCCCCCGGGGGCGGGGATCGCCGCGGCGGCGAAGTCGTGGCGGGCCCGCTCGTCGAGGTCGGCGGAGTCCGGCCCCTCGAACGGCTCCCAGCCGGGGAACGGCATGACGCCGTCGCGCACCTCGAAGAAGTCGGCGTAGGCGCGCCCGTCCGTGGCCGGGAAGCCGCCGACGAAGGCGACCCTGGCGATCCGCTCCGGGCGCGCGTCGGCGGCCAGCCAGGCCAGGGTGGCGGCGGCGGAGTGCCCCACCACCATGGGCCGGCCCGAGGCCGCGTCCACGGCGGCGAGCACGGCCGCCACCTGGTCGTCGAGGGTGGCCGAGGCGTGCAGCGGCAGGCCGACCGGCACCGGGCGGTGGCCGAGCGCCTCGACCGCCGGGACGACGTCGTCCCACGCGGAGGCGTCGAGCCACAGGCCGGGGATGAGCAGGATGTCCATGAGCAGATGTCTCTTCTTTCGCGACGTTCGGGTGAGGTCCTGGCCACGGACCCTAGGCCCCATTCCGGACGTTCTGCTTCCTGTTCAGCCCGCGAGCCTCTAACGTGCTCATGTGCCGACCGACCTCAGCCCCACCGCACGGGCCCTGCGCGCCATGGAGATCCTCCGCACCCGCCCCGGCGTGACGGCCGGCGAGCTGTCCGCCGGTCTGGGCGTCACGGAGCGGGCCGCCCGCCGGTACGTCGCGATCCTGCGCGAGGCGGGCATCCCCGTCGAGTCGGTGCGCGGCCCCTACGGCGGGTACCGGCTCGGGCGCGGGACGCGGCTGCCGCCGGTGGCCTTCACGGAGCCCGAGGCGCTCGGCCTGGCCATGGCGGTCCTCGCCGGCCGGCCGGCGGACGCCGACGTCGCCGCCGCCCTGGACAAGGTCATCCGGGCCCTGCCCGAGAGCGTCGGACGGCAGGCGGCGGTGCTGCGCGAGCACGCCGCGGCGACGCCCGACCGGTTGTCGGCCCGCCCGGATCCCGCCACCACCAGCACGCTCGTGGCCGCCGTCGCGGAGCGGCGGCGCGTGGTGGTCGCCTACCGCAGCGAGTCCGGCAACGAGTGGGAGGCCGAGGTGGACCCGTGGGCGGTCGTCGTCCGCCACGGGCGCTGGTACCTGTTGTGCTTCTCCCACCGCGCGCAGGCCGCCCGTACGTACCGGATCGACCGCGTCCGCGAGGTCCGGCGCGGCGCCCGCTCCTTCCGGCCGCCCGCCGGCCTCGACCCGGTGGCGGCGCTGGAGGAGAACCTGGGCACGGGGTGGGAGTACGCCACGCGGGTCGTGTTCGACGCGCCCCTGGCGGAGGTGGCGCCCTGGATCCGGCCGCCCATGGGGCGGCTCGAACCGTCGGGTGACGGTTGCGTGCTGGTCGGCAGCACGAGCAATCCCGCGATGTACGCGCAGGAGTGGCTGCCGACCATACCGTTCCCGTTCCGGGTCGAGGGCGGCCCGGAACTGCGTGCCGCGCTCGCGAAGCTCACGGCCCGCCTCTCGGCCGCCTTGTCCGGCCCGTCCGATGCCCGTTCATGAGCCGGAACGGATCTACAACGTAAAGACGGCCTGCTCCGGCTCAGCCCCTGATCGCGGCGACCTGCCTGATCAGGTCCGAGACGCGGACGATGCCGAGGCAGCGGTTCAGCTCGTCGGTGACCACCAGGTCGTCGTAGACGCGGGCCGCGTCCCGGCCGGCGGCCTGCATGGCGGCGATGGCCGGGGTCGTGCGCGGCACCGTACGGGGCGGGTCGGCCAGCCGCTGCGCCGGCTTCGACCCGTGCAGCGCGTGCCCGTAGCGGGCCGCGAACGACAGCAGGAACCGGCTGCGGTCCAGGCTGCCCTTGGGGCGCTGGTACTCGTCCACGAGGATCACGCTGGTGATCGTCGGCTCGTGCCCGAACGCCGCCACCGCCTCCTCCGCCTTCGCCTCCGCCGGCAGCGTCACGGCCGGCAGCAGCAGCTCCTGCACGCGGGGGCCGAGCATGACCGTGCCGGGGGACTCGTCGGCGATCGGCAGCGGCACCCGTACCTTGCCGTCGGGGCCCGGCGCGAGCAGCGGGCCGTGCGCGAGCCGCACGCCCAGCCCGCGCGCCGTCGCCGCCTGCGCCTCGCGCTCCACACCCGGCGCCATGACGTGCGCGCCGATGCCGCGCGCCAGCGTCACCACCGCCCGCGCCACCGCCGTCGCCCGGTGGTCGCCGGGGATGCGCGCCACCACGTCCGCGCCGAGGGCCAGCAGGTACGGCGAGGAGTCGGTGATCAGGTCCAGGGCCGCGCCCCCGGCGCCCACGTCCGCGAACCCGAGCAGGTACCCGATCGTGCGCAGGCCGTCGAGCCCGACCTTGAGCAGCGGCCTGTCCTGCTCCTGGCACGGTCCAGTGAGCAGCAGGATCGCCTCGCGCGGATGCCTGCCCGCCCTTCTCAGCGCCTCGTGCAGCGGCGCCAGAGCGCCCGCGCCCGACAGCACCACCCGCACCGGCAGTTCGAGCACCATGGGCAACGGCGCTGCCCGCAGGACGCCGGTGGCGTCCACGATGGCGGGGTGCGCGATGACGGCCCCGGTGTCGAGATCCACCAGGGGACTCGTGAGCAGGGAGGACACGTACAGATCGTGCTCCAGTCACAGGCGCACCAGAAGGGCCGCGAAACAGAATTAACCGACATTTCCGCTTTGGTTCCGACGGGGGTGGGGTGGCGGCGGGCGAGGGTGCTCCGGTTGCCGCGTGAGAGGGGCGGGCGGGCGTCCGCTAGCCTGCGGGGCATGAGCGCGCGTCCGGCGAGGGGCGGTGGGCGGTGGGTCACCGTGCCGCCGGAGCGCCTGCACCCGTGGATCGACGGGTTCGCCGCGCGGCACGGGCCGTTCTCGGCGAGCGGCGACGAGCGGGTCGTGCGGCTGCTGGCCGGCGATGGCGCGGTGGCCGAGCTGCACGTGCCGTTCCCGCCCATGACGCCGCCCGGGCCGCCGCACGTGACCCGGCTCGTCGCGCACGCCGGGCGCGAGCGGCGGGTCGGGGTGTTCCTGGTGCGGCTCGGCGGGTACGCGGCGGGGGTCTTCCACGGTGGCGCGCTGGTGGCGTCCAAGGTGGGGTCGCGGCTGGTGCAGGGGCGCACGGCGGCGGGCGGATGGTCGCAGCAGCGCTTCGCCAGGCGGCGCAGGAACCAGGCGGCGCAGGTGTTCGACGACGCGGTGGGGACGGCGGTGCGGGTGCTGACGCCGTACCTGGGGGAGCTGGACGCGGTCGTGCTCGGCGGCGACCGCCGGGCCATGGACGCGCTGCGGCCGGATCGTCGGCTGGCGCCGCTGCTGGCGCTGGAGGCGGAGCCGTTCCTGGTGGTGCCGGACCCGCGGCTGGCGGTGCTGCGTGACACGCCCGCGCTGTTCAGAGCGGTACGCGTGCGCGTGATCGACCCCTCCGGCTGAGCCGGTCCGCGTTCAGGCGGCCGTTCCGCGCTCAGGAGCGGTCCCGCGCTCAGGCAGCCGTCTCCACGTTCAGGCGAACAGGTGGCGGTGGTCGGTCAGGAACTCCTGCCAGGAACGGGGCGTGTGGCCGGTCAGCTCCGCCACCACCGTCGTGGTCGCCTCCCAGCTCCCGTCGCCGGTCTCCGCCTGGAGCGCGGCCAGCTCGCCCGCGAACGGCTGCGGGATGCCCTGGCGCTCCAGATGGGCGGCCATCTCGGGGACGGACAGGTTGACGTACCGGGCCTCGCGGCCGAGGGCCTTGCCGATCTCGGCGGCGATGCCGTCGTGCGACAGGGACTGCGGGCCGGTGAGCTCGTACACCCGTCCCGGCCCGACCGGGGCGGTCAGGAGGGCGGCGGCCACGTCGGCGATGTCGCGGGTGTCGATGTAGTTGACGCAGGCGGAGCCGTACGCGCCGTACATGGTGCCGTCGCGGAAGTCGCGCGGCAGGGTCTGCATGAAACCGCTGGGCCGCAGGATCGCGTACGGGACGCCGGACTCCTTCAGGTGGGCGTCGACCAGGCCGTGCAAACCCAGGCCGAGCCGGCGGCCGGGGGCGGCGCCGCGTACCGACACCGCGACGATCTGCGCGACCCCGGCCTTGGCGGCGAGGTCGATGACGGCGCGGTGCGCGGCCACGAATCCGGGCCAGATGCCGCTGTTGAGGAAGAGGCGGTCGCCGGGGGAGAGCAGGTCGCCGATGGTCTGGGGGCGATCGAAGTCGGCGATCGCATACCGGCTCCGGAGGTCGTCGGCGGGGCGGCGGACGACGGCGAGCGGGTCGTGGCCGTGCAGCCGGCCGGCGAGCGCGCGGCCGATGTTCCCGGTGGCGCCGGTGATCACGATCATGGAGGCCCTCCCGATAAGTGGAATCTCGGATTCCGGTTGCTGGCACGGTATCCTAACCGGAATTGGATCGTCCACTTGGAGTCGTACGTGCGCGCTGATGCCAGACGGAACCTCGGCAAGATCGTCACGGCGGCCGCGGAGGTCGTCGCCGAGCGCGGCGTCAACGCCCCCATGGAGGCCATCGCCAAGCGCGCCGGCGTCGGCGTCGGCACGCTCTACCGCCGCTTCCCCGACCGCGACGCGCTGATCGCCGCCGTCGGCGACCACTACATCCACACGATGGCGCAGGCGCTCGACACCGCCTCCCGCACCTCCGCCGACGCCTGGAGCGCCATCTGGGACTTCGTCTCCTGGGCCGCCGCGCCGGGCCGCGCCGCGCTGTCCACCGCGCTGGCCGTGCTGCCGCAGGAGGTGATCGTGGAGCGGGCCGAGTTCGCGCGGATCCGGAACGGGTGGACGGCGCAGCTCACCGAGCTCGTACGGCGCGCGCAGGCCGAAGGCTCCATGCGGCCCGACGTCGGCGTGGACGACCTGCTCCACTTGCTGAGCGTCTTCACCTGTCACCCCGACAAGCTCCCGGCCCCGGTGGCCGCCGACCCGGGGCGGTACCTGCGCCTGATGCTCGACGGCATGAAGGCCGGCGCCGCCACACCTGCCGGAGCGTGACCACCCCGAGTCTTTGAGACGATTCAAAACAATCTTGATTGCCGCTATGATGAGCCGCGGTGAACCGCAGTTGGCGGTTCGTCGTACGCAGGGGGTTCCTGCGCTCTATCAGTCTGGCTTCCGTACTTTCAGCGGCACGGCCTCGTGAGGATCGATGGCGACCAGGAACATCAAGGAGGTCGCGCAGCTGGCGCGCGTCTCGGTGGGGACGGTGAGCAATGTACTCAACCGCCCGGAGATCGTGTCCCCCGCCACACGCGAACGCGTCTTCGAAGCGATCAAAAAACTAGGCTTCGTCCGCAACGAGGTGGCCCGCCACCTGCGGGTGGGCCGCAGCAGAACCGTCGGGCTCGTCGTGCTCGACGTCTCCAACCCGTTCTTCGTGGACGTCGCCCAGGGCGCCGAATCCGTCGCCGACGACCACGACTCCATGGTGGTGCTCTGCAACAGCGCCGGCGACACCGGCCGCGAACGCCGCCACCTCGACCAGCTCGAACAGCAGCGCGTCATGGGCATACTGATCACCCCCGTCGAGACAGAAAGCCCCTGGGTGGAGGAACTCATCGCCCGCGGCACCCCCGTCGTGCTCGTCGACAGCCCCGCCACCGGCCTGCAGTGCTCCGTCGCCGTCGACGACCGGCTCGGCGGCCAGATCGCCGGCGCCCACCTCATCGAACGCGGCCACCGGCGCATCATGTTCGTCGGCGGGCCCATGTCCATCAAACAAGTCGCCGACCGGCACGCCGGCGTCACCAGCGCCGTCGCCGCCGCCGACGGCGCCGTCGAACTGCTCACCAGCAGCGCACCCACCCTCACCGTCGCCGAAGGCCGGGCCATCGGTGAACGCGTCGCCGCCCAGCCCCCCGACGAACGGCCCACCGCCGCCTTCTGCGCCAACGACATGATGGCGCTCGGCTTCTTACAAGCCATGGCCTCCCACGGGCTGCGCGTGCCCGAAGACCTCGCCATCATCGGGTACGACGACATCGACTTCGCCGCCGCCGCGGCCGTGCCCCTGTCGTCCGTACGGCAGCCTCGGGAACTGCTGGGGCGGACGGCCATCGAGCTCTTGCTGGAGGAGGTGGCCGAGCCTGAACAGCATCGGCACCGGCAGGTCATCTTCCAGCCTGACCTGGTGATCCGGGAATCCAGCGCGCTGCGACGCGACTCCTGAACCTGGCCTTTCTTCTTTGGTCTGCCCCCCTTTGCGAGGGGTGGTTTTGTGCGGTGGCTTTTGCGCGGTGGGGGTTGTGTGCGCTCGGCTCCGCACCCTCGCCGGTGCACGTCGGCTTGGCGCGTTCGCCTGCGCAACGCTCGGCTTGGTGCGTTCGGCTGTGCGCGCTTGCATGTGCGCGCTTGCCGCCGTACGAGCGCGCCGGGCCCCGCCGTGCGGCTGCTCGCCGACGCGGCGCGCCAGAGCGCGAAGCCGCAGGTCGACGCCCGCCTTCGCGATGCTCGCTTTGCGCGCGGCTTCGCCGTGCCAGCGTGCGCGGTGCTGGCATGCGCGGCGCTGATGCACGTGGCGCTCACGCCTTGCCACCAGCACATCAAGCATTCCGTACCGCTCCCGACCGCTCGAGAAGGGCCTCTATGGACACCCTCTACACCAACCCCCTCGCCACCTCCCAAGACCTGGCCGCCTTCCGGATGGAAGGGGATGGGGTGATGTCGTTCCCGCAGGGCAGGCTCAGGTTGGAGAGTCTGCGGCCTCCGTCCGATGGGCAGGCGGCCAACGTCGTGCTCTGGTGTCCGGAGGACTTTCCGGAGGACGTGCGGGTGGAGTGGGACTTCTGGCCGCTCAGGGAGCCGGGGCTGGCGATCATGTTCTTCCATGCGCGGGGACGATCGGGGGAGGACCTGTTCGATCCTGCCCTGGCCCCGCGTAGCGGCCCCTACGAGCAGTATCACCACGGCGACATCGACGCCTACCACGTCTCCTATTTTCGCCGCATGTGGCCCCAGGAGCGGGCCCTGCACACGTGCAACCTGCGCAAGAGTCACGGCTTCCACCTGGTGGCGCAGGGGCCGGATCCGTTGCCTGGGGTGATGGACGCCGACGGGCCCTACGCGATGCGGATCGACGTCAAGGGGGGCGTGGTGACGTTCTCAATCAACGATTTGGTCTCGTTCCGCTGGCGGGATGAGGGGGTGATCGGCGGTCCTGCCCTGGCAGGAGGCAAGATCGGGTTCCGGCAGATGGCTCCGCTGATCGGAGAGTACGCAAATCTGCGGGTATCTCGTCATTGACTTTGAGTCGATTCAACACTAATTTCGCACCAACCGCCGTTCACTCGCTTGTAACTGGGCAGGAACCACGGTGCAATACTCCACCCCCGTATCCGTGCACATGCCACGAGAAGGTGGTGCCGGATGAACCATCCCGCCATGTCGTTCAGGATTCAAGCTGCCTGCTCAGAGGTCATCTGGGCGGTTCGCCTGAACCTGGTCTGGCTCGTGTTCACCCTCGCGGGAGGCGTGATTCTCGGGCTCGGGCCCGCTACCGTGGCCGCCTACACCCTGGCTCGGAGGCATGCCCGGAATGAAACGTTTCAGGTTTGGCGCGAATTCTGGACCGTCTACCGACGGGAGTTCGTCCGGGCCTCGTTGCTGGTCCTGCCGGCGGTGCTCGTCGCCATCGTGCTGGTCGGCAACTACCTCTACTTCTCCGCCCTGGGGCCTGGCTACGGGGTGCCGCGGATCGCGAGCTTCGTGGCGCTCATCCTGCTGGCGGGGGTGGGGGCTCACGTAGGGCCGCTCTACGCGCACTACGACCTGCCGCCCTGGGCCTACTGGCCCAAGGCGGCGCAGCTAGCGCTGCTGCGTCCGGCCTCGACCGTGATCCTGCTGCTAGCGCTCTCCGCCATCGCCTACGCCACCACGGCGCTGCCTCTCCTGGCGCCGCTGTTCAGCTTCGGCGCGTGGATCTACCTCAACACGTGGCTCTGCCAGCGCTTCTTCCAGGAGAACGAGGCGCGCCTGCTTTCGAAAGGGAACTCATGAGCGCATCCCGTCGCCGGCGGTTTCTCGCTGGTGTGTTAACGCTAACGGCTGCTCTCACCGCTTCGGCCTGCTCTGGTGGCGGCGACGCGGCTCAGTCCGACCCGAACACGATCACGTTCATGGCGAAGCTGTTCGGTACGGCGCCCGAGCCGACCGGCGAGCTGCAGCAGGCGATCGAGAAGTTCCTCGGCAAGAAGATCAAGGTCACCTGGGTCCCGAACGCCGAGTACACCGAGAAGATGAACGTCACGCTGGCCTCGGACAGCATCCCGCAGGTCGTGGTCGTGGACCCGAAGATGCCGGCGTTCGTGAAGGCCGCGCAGGCCGGGGCGTTCTGGGACCTGACCGACAAGCTGGACAAGTACCCGAACCTCAAGCCGGCGGACGCGCGCACGGCGCTCAACGCCTCCGTCAACGGCAAGATCTACGGCCTGTACCGCATGCGGCCCCTGCTGCGCTCGGCGATCGTCATCCGCAAGGACTGGCTGGAGAAGGTCGGCCTGGAGGAGCCGAAGACGATCGACGACTTCTACGAGATCGCCAAGGCGTTCACGGAGAAGGACCCGGACGGCAACGGCAAGAAGGACACCTACGGCCTCATCATCCCGAAGTGGCCCGGTGACTACGCCAGCGCCAGTCCGTACGACGTGATCGAGACGTGGTTCGGCGCCCCCAACGGTTGGGGCGCGCGTGACGGCAAGGTCGTGCCCGGATTCGACACGCCGGAGTTCATCGAGGCCAACAAGTGGCTGAAGAAGATGATCGACGAGGGCCTGGTCAACCCCGACTACGCCACGCTCGACTCGGCCAAGTGGAACGAGCCGTTCCACCAGGGCAAGGGCGGCATGATCATCGACGTCAACATCCGCTCGCGGCAGCTCCTCGACCTGTTCAGGGAGGAGGGCGACAAGAACTACGGCGACAAGGTGGCCCTGGTCGGCAACCTCGCCCGCTCCGACGGCAAGAAGTTCTCCTACGCGTTCACCGGCTACGCCGACTCCCTGGCCATCTCCAAGCAGAGCGTGCGCACCGAGGCAGAGCTGGACAACGTGCTGAAGACGCTGGACAAGCTGGCCACCAAGGAGGGCCAGGTCCTGCTGCAGAACGGCATCGAGGGCCGCAACTTCAAGGTCGAGAACGGCGACACCGCCGCGCTGATCAACGAGGACGACCCCGCCGTCAAGACCGTCCAGGACAACGTGGACGACGCGTTCACCCAGCTCAGCACCAAGGGCACGATGGACATCGGCGGCATCGCCTACCAGCGCGTGCCGTCCGGGCAGCCGTACCGGGACATCCTCGCCAAGCAGAAGGAGCTGGTCGAGGAGGACCTGAAGACGGCCGTGCACAACGAGGCGCTGCCCGTGGTGGCGCCCAGCCAGATCGAGAAGGGCCCGCAGATCTCGAAGATCATCCCGGACGCCCGGATCAAGTTCCTGTCCGGCGCGATCGACGAGGCGGGGCTGAAGGCGGAGATCCAGCGCTGGCACGACGGCGGTGGCACGCAGATCGTCGCCGAGACCAACGACCTGCTGGCCAAGCTGCCCAAGTAGTCCACGACCCCCGCCTGAGGGGCCCGGGCACGCTCCCGGGCCCCTCTTAGAAAGGAGGCCGCTGTGGCCACCGACCTGGCGGCGCCTCCGAAGGCGGCGCCCAAGGCGAAGAAGCCGAAGCGGGCAGACAAGGTCCCGCTCGGCACGGCGGCGCTGCGCTACCGCTGGCTCTACCTGATGCTCCTGCCGGGCGTCGCCTACTTCGTGATCTTCAAGTACCTGCCGATGTACGGCGTGACGATCGCGTTCCAGGACTTCCTGCCGTTCCTCGGCTACTCGGGCAGCCCGTGGGTCGGCTTCAAGCATTTCGAGCAGCTCTTCTCCGGCCCCGACTTCGGCCGGCTGATGGCCAACACGCTGATCCTGGCCGTCCTGCACATCATCTTCGTCTTCACCGCGCCGGTGATCGTCGCGCTGATGCTGAACGAGCTGCGGGTCAACATCCTCAAGCGCTCGATCCAGTCGCTCATCTACATCCCGCACTTCCTGTCGTGGACGATCATCGCATCGCTGACGTACGTGCTGTTCGCGGCGGACTTCGGCGTGCTGGCCGGCTGGATGCGGGACATCCTGGGCGACACCGCGAAGATCGACTACATGGCGCAGGAGCAGTGGTTCCGGCAGCTCATCATCCTGCAGCAGCTCTGGAAGATGACAGGCTGGGGCACCATCATCTACCTGGCCGCGCTGGCCGGCGTGGACCCCAACCTGTACGAGGCCGCCCGCATGGACGGCGCCGGCCGTTTCCGCCAGCTCTGGCACGTCACGCTGCCGGCGATCCGCCCGACGGTCGTCGTCATGGCGATCCTCGCCTCCGGCAACCTGCTGGACTCGGGCTTCGAGCAGATCTGGCTGATGACCACGTCACTGAACCGCGAGGTGGCCGAGGTGTTCGACACCTACGTCTACTACGCCGGCATCCAGAACGGCAATCTCAGCTACTCCACCGCCGTCGGCCTGTTCAAGGGCGTGGCCGGCGTCATCCTGATCTTCGGCTCCAACTGGCTGGCCAAGCGCCTGGGCCAGCGGGGACTGTTCTAAGGAGCCCGGCCATGACGACCATGACTGAGTCCAAGCCCACCAAGCCGCTCGCGGTCGACAACAACGCCTCGATCGGCAGCCGTGTCTTCGACGCGCTCAACATCATCGTGCTCCTCGGCCTGGCGCTGATCACGGTGCTGCCGCTGATGTACGTGCTGGCCGCGTCATTCGCCAGCGAGGCGGAGATCTCCTCGCGGCCGTTCTTCCTGTGGCCGCAGAAGATCGTCACCGAGGCGTACGAATACATCTTCGCCACCCCCACCTTCGTGCGCTCGCTGATCACGACCGTGGTCGTGACGGCGGTGGGCATGGTGGTGCAGGTGCTGCTGACGTTCACCATGGCCTACCCGCTGGCCAAGCGGTACCTGCCGGGCCGCACGCTGGTGCTGAACCTGGTCATCTTCACGATGGTCTTCTCCGGCGGCATGATCCCCACCTACCTGGTGGTGCGCGACCTGGGGCTGCTCGACAGCTATTGGGCGCTGATCCTGCCCCTGGCGATCAACCCGTTCTACCTGATCATCGTCAAGAGCTTCTTCCAGGAGCTGCCGCAGGCGCTGGAGGAGGCGGCCAGGATCGACGGCTGCAACGAGATGGGCGTCTTCTTCAAGATCGTCCTGCCGCTGTCGAAGCCGATCATCGCGACGTTCTCGCTGTTCTACGCGGTGGCGATCTGGAACGACTACATGTCGCCGCTGCTGTACCTCAGTGACCCGAACAAGTGGACGCTGCAGATCCTCGTCCGCCAGCTCACCAACACCGACGCCGCGGCGGCCCTGGCCCAGATGGACCGGACGTGGGTGCCGCCGGAGCAGGGGCTGAAGTTCGCGGTCATCGTCATCGCGACGCTGCCGATCCTGCTGTTCTACCCGTTCCTGCAAAAGCACTTCGCCAAGGGCGTGCTGATCGGGGGCGTCAAGGAGTGACGCGGACGGTCCTGCTGGCGGGAGACTCGACGGTCGCCTCCTGCCCGGCCTTCGAGGCGCCGATGTCCGGCTGGGGGGCGCAGCTCGGGCCGTACGTCGGCGGCCCGGTGCGCAACTTCGCCAAGGGCGGCGCCACCACGGCCAGCCACCGCGCGGAGGGGTTGTGGGCGGCGCTGTTGCGCGAGGTCGTGCCCGGTGACGTCGTGGTGCTCCAGTTCGGGCACAACGACCAGAAGGAGCCGGGGCTGCCGTACCAGGACAACCTGCGCGTCTTCGTCGGGGAGGCGCGCGGGGCGGGTGCGGTCGCGGTGCTGTGCACGCCGGTGCAGCGGCGCCGGTTCGAGGGCGGGCGGCTGGTGCCCACGCACGGCGACTACCCCGACCGGGTGCGCGACCTGGCCGCCGCGGAGGGCGTACCGCTGATCGACCTGACGCGGGCCACGACCGAGCTGTACGAGCGCCTCGGCCCCGACGGCTCGAAGGCCCTGTTCACCCACTTCCCGCCGGGCACGCACCCCCTGTACCCGGACGGCGTGGCCGACGACACCCACTTCTGCTTCCGCGGCGCCGACGAGGTGGCCGCCATCGTCGCCGAGCGACTGAAGGAGATCGCATGACCGCACTGCGCTGGCTGGACCGGCCGGGAGAGCAGGGGGTGACCTGGGGGGTTCCGTGGCCGCGCGGCTCGGTCGAGCCGGGCACGCCGTTCGCGCTGACCGGCGACGGCGGCGCCCCGGTGCCGGTGCAGAGCTGGGTGACCGCGACGTGGCCGGACGGCTCGGTCAAGTGGACGGCCCACGCGGCCGCCGCGCACCCGCCCGCTCGTGAGTACCGGCTCGAACCCGGCGGCGAGCCGGCCGCCCCCTCCACGGCCGTCGCCGTGACGCGCGAGGGCGGCGACCTGGTGGTGAGCACCGGCGTCGTCACGTGGCGGATCGGTGGCGGCGCGGTGGCCAGGTCGATCTCGCGCGGGAGCCGCGAGATCGTCAGGGACGTGCGCCTGGTCAGCCTGCGCCAGTCCGAGCCGACCCCGGACGAGGGCGGGCACGTCGCCCGCGAGCAGGCCGAGGGCCTGGTCGAGAGCGTCACCGTCGAGCAGGAGGGGCCGGTGCGGGCCGTCGTCCGGCTGGAGGGCAGGCACGGCGACTGGCTGCCGTTCACCGTGCGCCTGTACTTCTACGCGGGTGCCGAGCACGTGCGCGTCCTGCACACCTTCGTCTGGGACGGCGATCCCGAGCGCGACTTCCTGGCCGGCCTCGGGCTGCGCGCCGGCGTGGTCATGCGGGACGCCCCGCACGACCGGCACGTGCGGCTGGCCGGCGGCGAGGGCTTCCTGACCGAGGCGGTACGCGGGCTGACCGGCCTGCGCATCGACCCCGGCGAGGCCGCCCGCCGCGCCCAGGTCGAGGGCCGCCCGGCCGGCGAGCTCGCCCCCGGCGTCGCGACCCGGCTGCACCTCATCCCCGCCTGGAACGACTACACCCTCGACCAGACCTCCGCCGACGGCTACACGCTGCGCAAGCGCACCAAGGACGGCCACGCCTGGGTGACGATCCCGGCCGGCGCCCGCTCCAAGGGTTACGGCTATGTCGGCGGGGTCAGCGGCGGGCTCGGGTTCGGGCTGCGCGACTTCTGGCGGCTGCACCCCACCCGCCTCGACGTCAGGAACGCGGCCACCGACCTGGCCACCGTCACCGTGTGGCTGTGGTCGCCGTCCGCCCCGGCGATGGACCTGCGCTTCTACCACGACGGCATGGGCCAGGACACGTTCGAGGAGCAGCTCGAAGGGCTGGAGATCACCTATGAGGACTACGAGCCGGGGTTCGGCGATCCGCGCGGCATCGCCCGTACGCACGAGCTGAGCCTGCGCGTCCACGACGCGACGCCCGCCGCGCACGAGCTGGCCGCGCACGCCGCCGCGATGGAGGAGCCGGGGCTGCTGGTCGCGAGCCCCGAGCGGGTGCGCGAGGCGGGCGTGTTCGGCGTGTGGGGGCTGCCCGACCGCTCCACGCCCGCGCACGCCGAGATCGAGGACCGCCTCGACTTCCTGTTCGACCTGTACGTCCGCGAGCGCGAGCAGCGCCGCTGGTACGGGTTCTGGGACTACGGCGACGTCATGCACACCTACGACGAGGACCGCCACACCTGGCGTTACGACGTCGGCGGCTACGCCTGGGACAACTCGGAGCTGTCACCCGACCTGTGGTTGTGGCTGCAGTTCCTGCGCACCGGCCGGGCCGACGTCTTCCGCTTCGCCGAGGCCATGACCCGCCACACGGGCGAGGTGGACGTCTACCATCTCGGCACGTGGAAGGGCCTGGGCAGCCGGCACAACGTGCAGCACTGGGGCTGCAGCTGCAAGCAGCTGCGCATCTCCAACGCCGCCTACCGGCGCTTCTACTACTACCTGACGGCCGACGAGCGCACCGGCGACCTCATGGACGAGCTCAGTGTCCCCGAGGAGACGTTCCTGGCGATCGACCCGCTGCGCAAGGTGCGCGAGGACGTCTACACGCCGGACCCGGCCGCGCTGTCGGTCGGGCTCGGCACCGACTGGGGCTCGCTGGCGGCGGCCTGGCTGACCCGGTGGGAGCGGCACGGGGACGAGCGGGCCAGGGACCGGCTGCTCGGCACGATGGCCGACATCGGGGCGATGCCGCGCCGCTTCCTGACGGGGGAGGGGCGGCTGGACCTGGAGAGCGGGCGGTTCGACACGACCCGGGACCAGATCTCCGTCTCGCACCTGTCGTCGCTGTTCGGGCTGCCGGAGATGTGCGCGGAGCTGATCGCGCTGGACCTGGGCGTGCCGGGGTTCGAGGAGGCGTGGCTGGAGTACTGCCGGCTCTACCTGGCGCCGCCGGAGCAGCAGGAGGCCGAGGTGGGGCGGCGGCTGAGCGGGATCTCGCTGATCCAGGCGCACAGCCGGCTCACGGCGTACGCGGCGGCGCGCACCGGCGACGCGCAGCTGGCGGCGTGGGCGTGGCGCAAGTTCCGGCTCGGGGAGGGCGACCAGCTCAACCGCAACCCGTTGCAGCACCAGGAGAACTGGGAGCTGACCCTGGTCGACGGGCCGCAGGTGCCGCACCCGGTGCGCGAGGCGCCCTTCGTCAGCACCAACAGCGCCGCGCAGTACGGCCTGGCCGCCATTCACAACCTGGTGCTGATCGGGGAGCATCTGAGGAAGGATTAACCAGACGTGGGGCTCCCACTGGGAGCCCTACACTGATCGGTATGCATACTCCCGATTGACCGGCGGTGCACGCCCAATCCTGTTTCCTAGCTCGGGAGTGTTTCCGGTCACCATGATCATCGCTAATGATATCGAGCTGCGCGCGGGCGCGCGCCTGCTCATCGAGAAAGCCTCGTTCCGGGTCAATCCCGGCGACAAGATCGGCCTCGTCGGCCGCAACGGCGCGGGCAAGACGACGCTGACCAAGGTGCTGGCGGGTGAGGGCATCCCCGCCGCCGGCACGGTCACCACCACCGGCAGCGTCGGCTACCTGCCCCAGGATCCGCGCACCGGCGACCTCCAGGTGCTGGCCCGCGACCGCATCCTGTCGGCGCGCGGCCTCGACGAGGTCATCCGCAAGCTGCGCGAGGCCGAGCTCGGCATGTCCTCCGCCGACGAGCGCACCAGGGAGAAGGCCGTGCGCCGCTACGGCCGGCTGGAGGATCAGATGCACGTGCTCGGCGGCTACGCCGCCGAGTCCGAGGCCGCCTCGATCGCCTCCAGCCTGGGCCTGCCCGACCGGGTGCTGGGGCAGCCGTTGCAAACGCTTTCCGGCGGTCAGCGCAGGCGCGTGGAATTGGCGCGAATTCTTTTCAGCGGGGCGGAAACTCTCCTTCTCGACGAGCCCACAAACCACCTAGATGCGGACTCAATCGGGTGGCTTCGTGATTTTTTGCGCAGTCATCAAGGTGGCTTGGTGATCATCAGCCACGACGTCGGGCTTCTTGAAGCGACGGTCAACAAGGTCCTGCACCTCGACGCCAACCGGGCCGTGATCGATCACTACAACGTCGGCTGGAAGGCGTACCTGGCCCAGCGCGAGACCGACGAGAAGCGCAGGAAGCGCGAGCGGGTCAACGCCGAGAAACAGGCCGGGGCGCTGCTGGCGCAGGCCGACAAGATGCGCGCCAAGGCGACCAAGGCCAAGGCGGCCCAAGACATGATGCGCCGCGCGCACCGGCTGCTGGCCGGCACCGAGGAGGAGCGGCAGAGCGACAAGGTGGCGCGGCTGCGCTTCCCCGAGCCGCAGCCGTGCGGGCGCACCCCGCTCATGGCCGAGGGGCTGTCCAAGTCCTACGGGTCGCTCGAGGTCTTCACCGACGTCAACGTCGCCATCGACCGAGGTCACCGGGTGGTCATCCTCGGCCTCAACGGCGCGGGCAAGACGACGCTGCTGCGCATACTCGGCGGCCTGGAGAAACCCGACACCGGAGAGATCAAGCCGGGCCACGGTCTCAAGATCGGTTATTACGCGCAGGAGCACGAGACCCTCGACGCCGACCGTACGCTGCTGGAGAACATGCGCTCGGCGGGCGGCGAATTCACCGACACCGAGTTGCGCAAGGTGCTCGGCTCGTTCCTGTTCACCGGCGACGACGTCGACAAGCCCGCGGGCGTTCTGTCCGGCGGCGAGAAGACCCGTCTCGCACTGGCGATCTTGGTACTGTCGAGCGCCAATGTCCTCCTTCTCGACGAGCCCACCAACAACCTCGATCCGGTCAGCCGCGAGCAGGTTCTCAACGCTCTGAGGTCGTATTCAGGAGCAATCGTCCTAGTCACACATGACGAGGGTGCCGTTGACGCCCTGTCACCGGATAGGGTGATCTTGCTACCTGACGGAACTGAAGACGCGTGGAGCGACGAATTTTCCGATCTTGTGGCACTTGCCTGATCTTAATTTGAGTGGGTACGGATCTTTTCCCGTGGAGTAGGTAGCCGATCCCGCTGAAATGACTGATCATGGCGGAGTAACGCTGCGGAAGTCCGGCACTACAGGAGGTACTCGTGGCCGAGACACTGAAGAAGGGCACCCGGGTCACCGGGGCCGACCGGGAAAAACTGGCCGGCGATCTCAAGAAGCGCTACGCCGCGGGCGAAAGCATCCGCGCCCTGGCCGCTTCGACCGGTCGGTCTTACGGGTTCATCCACCGCATCCTCAGCGAGTCCGGTGTGACTCTGCGCGGGCGCGGCGGGGCGACCCGAGGCAAGTCCAAGCGCTGACGGCCGCCTCGGAACGTGCGACCGCAGCCGCCCGTCCCTAGTCAGCCTCCGTCGCGCCCGTGCCAGAACGATATTCTGTAGGCTCGGGCGCGACGGTCAGCACTCCGGACGAAGGAGCGGGCGATGGCGGAAGCGCAGGCGCAACAGCGCGGGGGGTATGCGGACGACGGCCCTGCCTCGGCAGAGGGCGGAGTTCGCCTCGAGGTGGACGGTGAGATAGCGACGATCACGCTGGCCCGGCCGGACAAGCGCAACGCACAGACGTTCGCGACATGGTCGGCACTGGCTCGCATCGGCGAGAGCCTGCCCGAGCAGGTACGCGTCGTCGTCGTGAAAGGTGAGGGACCGTCCTTCTCGGCAGGGATCGACCTGCGAATGTTCACACCTGAGGGGGTGCCCGGACAGGGCTCGTTCAGCTCGGCGGCCAAGAGCGACGGCGCCGATTTCGAGCAGCGCATCAGGCAGGCCCAAGCGGGGTTCCTGTGGCTGCGCCGCCCCGAGATCGTCTCCATCGCCGCAGTGCAGGGGCATGCGATCGGCGCGGGGTTCCAGCTCGCGCTCGCCTGTGACCTGCGGATCGTGGCCGACGACGTCTCGTTCTGCATGAAAGAGCCCGCACTGGGCCTGGTGCCGGATCTGACAGGCACCAAGCCCCTGGTCGAGCTGGTGGGCCTGGCCAAGGCGATCGACATCTGCCTGACCGCCAGGACCGTGCACGCCGACGAGGCCATGCGCATCGGCCTCGCCGAGAGAGTGGTCGCCGGGGGCGACCTGGATCAAGCGGTACGCGAGAAGGTCACACAACTGCTGTCCACCAACCGGGACGCGGCCGTGGCGACCAAGCGGCTCCTCCAGGGGGCGCGGGCACGCACCCTGGAGGAGCAGAGTGTGGCCGAAGGGATCGAGCAGGCGGCGCGCATCAAGGCGTTGTTCGGCTGAGTGAACGCGGTCGGCTGAGTGAACGCGGTTGGCTGATTGAATGCTCAAGGAAAAACGGGCTGACGTGCGCCGGCGGTGAGCGCTTTCCGCCCGCCGCCGGGCTCTGAGGGGTCGTGCTGCCGTTGAATTGAGGGGTTGGCCCGATATCCGCGGGTGCGCCTGGTCGGCGCTCAGAGGGGCTTCAGGACGCGCCCAGAGGGCAACGACGGCGGGCGCCACGCCGGGTGCCGGCGCCGGCGTCACGGGCGGCGCCACAAGGCCGGGGATTTCGCGGTGAGCGGAGCCGGGAATCCCGGGACGCTCCCGCGGCGCTGTCCCCGGCGGAGGAGGAAGGATCCCCCGGATGGCGATGATGGGTGGGGGCTTCGGCCCCAGCATGATGATGTCCCTGCGGCGCGACGGCTCGGTCACCAAGCAGCGGCTGCGCCCCGGCACGGTGCGGCGCATCGCGGGCTACGCCCGCCCGTACACCCGGCAGATCACTGCGTTCCTGCTGCTCGTCGTGGCCGGCGCGGTGATCGTGATCGCCAACCCGCTGCTGATGAAGGCGATCATCGACGACGGCGTCCTGCCCGGGCGCACGGGCGTGGTGATCGGGCTCGCCGTGGCCATCGCCGCGCTCGCGCTCGTCGACGCCGGGCTGACGCTGGCGCAGCGGTGGTTCTCCGCCCGCATCGGCGAGGGCCTGATCTACGACCTGCGCACCGAGGTGTTCGACCACGTGCAGCGCATGCCGGTCGCGTTCTTCATGCGCGCCCAGACCGGCGCCCTGGTCAGCAGGCTCAACACCGACGTGATCGGCGCCCAGCGCGCCCTGACCAGCACGCTGTCCTCCGTGCTGGCCAACGTGGTCAGCCTGGTGCTCGTGCTGGGCGCGATGCTGGTGCTGTCGTGGCAGGTGACGCTCGTCGCGCTCGTGCTGCTGCCCATCTTCATCGTGCCCGCCAAGTACGTCGGCCGCCGCATGTCGGCGCTGACCCGCGAGCAGATGCAGCTCGACGCCGAGATGAGCTCCGTCACCACCGAGCGCTTCAACGTCGCCGGCGCCATGGTCGCCAAGCTGTACGGCAGGCCCGAGGACGACGCCGAGATGTTCGGCGCGCGGGCGGCCAGGGTGCGCGACGTCGGCGTGACCGTCGCCATGTACGGCACCGTGTTCCGCGTCGCGCTCGGCCTGATCGCCGCGCTGGCCACCGCCCTCGTCTACGGCATCGGCGGCGTCCTGTCCGTCTCCGGCGCGTTCGAGCTGGGCACGCTGGTCGCCCTGGCGGCCCTGCTGATGCGCCTGTACGGCCCGCTCACGTCCCTGTCGAACGTGCACGTGGACGTCATGACCGCGCTCGTCAGCTTCGACCGGGTCTTCGAGATCCTCGACCTCAAGCCGATGGTGGCACAGAAGCCGGGCGCGGTGCCGGTGCCGGAGGGCCCGGTGACCATCGAGTTCGACGACGTGCACTTCCGCTACCCGGCGGCCGAGGAGGTCTCGCTGGCCTCGCTGGAGTCCGTGGCCAGGCAGGACAGCGGCGGCCCCTCGTACCCGGTGCTCAAGGGCGTCTCCTTCACCGCCGAGCCGGGGCAGCTCATCGCGCTCGTCGGCCACAGCGGCGCGGGCAAGACCACGATGACCTCGCTGGTGTCCCGGCTCTACGACGTCAACGAGGGCGCGGTGCGCGTCAACGGGCTCGACGTCCGCGACGCCACCCTCGACTCGCTGCGCGACACCGTCGGCGTGGTCATGCAGGACCCGCACCTGTTCCACGACACGATCGGCGCCAACCTCCGCTACGCCAGGCCCGGCGCGAGCGACGAGGAGATCTGGGAGGCGCTGCGGGCCGCGCAGATCGGCGACCTGGTCGAGAGCCTGCCCGACGGGCTCGACACCGTCGTGGGCGACCGCGGCTACCGGCTGTCCGGCGGCGAGAAGCAGCGGCTGGCGCTGGCCCGGCTGCTGCTCAAGGCGCCGCGCGTGGTCGTGCTCGACGAGGCCACCGCCCACCTCGACTCCGAGTCGGAGGCCGCGGTGCAGGTGGCGCTGAAGACCGCGCTGAAGGGCCGTACGTCGCTGGTCATCGCGCACCGCCTGTCCACGATCAGGGAGGCCGACGAGATCCTCGTCGTCCACGACGGCCGGATCGCCGAGCGCGGCCGGCACGAGGAGCTGCTGGCCCGCGGCGGCCTGTACGCCGAGCTCTACCGCACCCAGTTCAGCTCGGCGGCCTGAGCGCCGTCACGCCCCCTGGTAGCCCAGCCGCTTGAGCGCCGTCAGACCCCCTGGTAGCCCAGCCGCTTGAGCTCCTCCCTGGCCACCTTCTCCACCAGCTCCAGGTCGTCGCGCCGCAGCCGGGTACGCCACGCGCCGACCTTCGGCACCGCCGTGTCGTACAGCACGACCTTCGACACCCGCGTCTCCAGGAACTCCGACAACGTTGCCACCGACTGCGGCGGCCGCTCCACCAGGTCCTCGTAGCGCAGCGTGAGAAGCTGCGGCTCCGGCAGCGCGCGGCGCAGCTCCGCGCTCAGCCGCACCGCGCTGCGCCAGCGCAGCGCGCTCTTGCCCGCCGCCGGCATCGTCTTCCACCGCTCCAGGTGCTCGTCCTTGTTGACGCCCAGGAACGCGTTGGGGAACTCGGTGTGCTCGCTCAGCATCGCCGGCTTGAACCAGGCCAGGCACGCCGGATCGCCCAGCATCCCCGCCACGACGTCGCGGCCGTCGCGGATGAGCTGCACGAACCGGGCGTCCGGGAACGCCTGCAGCAGCACCGGCGCGCTGTAGATCAGGTCGGGGCTCCCGTCGCCGAACCGGGTGACGTCGGCCGCCGACACGCAGGGGCCGGTGCCCGTGACGCCGCCCGCCTCGCGGCACGGCTGCGCGCACTCGCCGCAGGAGCGCGGCAGCACCTGCCACGACTCGGCGAGCGCGTCACGCAGCACGCGCACGGCTCCGGACGTACGGGCGATGGACGGCTTGCGGGCGAAGGCGTACACCACGTGCGCCACGCTCGCGCGGCCCATCGTCACGTGGAAGCCCGGCGACCGTTTCAGGGCGCGGGCCAGCAGGTCCACGCCGGAATGCGGAGCTCCGAGCAGGAAGACCGGCCGGCGGACCTTGATGCCGTTGACCACGAGGATGTGGGGCGGAAGTCGCATACGGAAAGCAAGTGTGACACCGTTTGCCAGGTGAACGAGCCAACGTCAGTGTCGGTGCTCACCGGAGCGGGCATCTCCACCGACTCCGGCATCCCCGACTTCCGGGGGCCGCAAGGGGTCTGGACGAAGAATCCGCAGGCAGAGGCCAACGCGTCCATCGACCGCTACCTGGCCGACCCCGACGTCAGGCGGGCCACCTGGCAGGCCAGGCTCGAGTCCCCGGCCTGGCAGGCCGAGCCGAACGTCGCCCACCGCGCCCTGGTCGACCTGGAGCACGCCGGCCTGCTGCGCGCGCTCATCACCCAGAACATCGACGAGCTGCACCAGCGCGCCGGATCGTCGCCGGAGAAGGTCATCGAGCTGCACGGCACCATGCGCCGCGCCGAGTGCCTGTCCTGCGACCTCATCACGCCCATGGAAGAGGTGCTCGCCAGGGTGGCCGCCGGGGAGGCCGACCCGCCCTGCCCGCGCTGCGGCGGCATCCAGAAGTCGAACACGATCTCGTTCGGGCAGCATCTCAAGCCCGAGGTGATCCAGGCGGCGCTCGACGCGGCCCGCTCGTGCGAGCTGTTCCTGGCGGTGGGCACCTCCCTGACCGTGCGTCCCGCCGCCGGGCTGTGCGGCGAGGCGCTCGACGCCGGCGCCCGCCTCGTCATCGTGAACGGCGAGCCGACCCCGTATGATCCGTTCGCCGATCAGGTCATCAACGAGCCGATCGGCCAGGCACTACCCGCGCTCGTCAAGGAGCTGATCGATGCGGCCAGGTGACACCGTCGCCGTCGTCTGCCCGTCAGGCCCGCCCAACGCCGTGCTGCTCAGGCGCGGCGTGCGGCGCCTGGAGTCACTCGGGCTGAAGGTGGTCGTGGGCGAGCACGTCCTCGACCGCCAGGAGCTCGACTACCTGGCCGGCGCCGACGCCGCCAGGACCGCCGACCTCCAGGCGGCCTGGTGCGACCCCGCCGTCTCCGGCGTGTTCTGCTGCCGGGGCGGCTACGGCGCCGGGCGGCTGCTCGGCCTGCTCGACTGGGACGTCATGCGTGAGGCCGTCCGCCTGTCGGGGCCCAAGGTGCTGCTCGGGTCGAGCGACATCACGGCGCTGCACAACGCGTTCGCGATCGAGCTGGGCGTGCCCACCCTGCACGGGCCGATGGCCGCCTGCGACGTCATCGCCGGTGACGAGAGCGGGCCAGAGCCGGTCACGTGGGAGAGCCTGCGCGCCGCGCTCTTCGGCCCGCCCGTCACCGTCACCGGTGATCGTGTGCTGGCTCCGGGACGGGCCGAGGGGGTGCTGCGCGGCGGGAACCTGTCGCTGATCGCCTCCATGTGCGGCACGCGGTGGCAGCCGTCCTTCGACGGGGCGATCGCGTTCCTGGAGGACATCGGCGAGGAGCCGTACCGGATCGACCGGATGCTCACCCAGCTTCTGCAGGCGGGCGTGTTCGACGGGGTGCGCGGGATCGCCCTCGGGTCCTGGGTGAAGTGTGGTGATCCGTACCCGGTGCTGGCGGACCGGCTGCGGTCACTCGGAGTGCCCATCGTGGCCGGTTTGCCGGTGGGGCACGGGTCGCCGCAGTACAGTGTCTGGCTGGGGGCACTTGGTGCTATCGATACCGAATCGTGCTCCCTAACTGGCGCGATGCGGAACGGGGAGCAGGCAAGGTAGGAGGGACGAATCCGACAGAAAGGGACACAGCGCGTGAGCTTGTTCAGGCGTGAGCCCTCTCGCCGACGCGTCGAGGACGTCGATCTCGACTCGCTGCTCGCGCTCGTCGCCGAATCCCTCGGATACACCTTCGCCTTCGCCCCCGACGGCACCGCCGTCACCCTGGCGGCCGGCGACGCACCGCCGCTCGCCGTCCGCCTCACCGGCCTGCGGCGCGAAGCCGGGCGCAGAGCCAGGGAAGACTGGCCCATGCTCGTCTCCGAACACCTCGCCCACGCCGTCGCCACCGCCGGCGACCAGCTCGACGTGTGCGACCTCACCCAGGTCCGGCCCCTCCTGCGCACCCGCGTCGAAGCCGTCGACGAGATCCCCGACCTCACCCGCGTCGTCGGCCGCCACCTCAACGCCGACCTCGTCGAACTCCTCACCGTCGGCTCCCGCCCCGTACGCCCCGAAGAGTCCGGCTGCTGGCCCGTCCCCACCGGCCAAGCCCTCGACCTCGCCGTCGCCAACGTCCGGGCCGCCGAGCGGCTGCGCGCCGAACACCTCGACCTCGCCGGCACCCCCGTCACCCGCCTCACCGCCTCCAGCCCCTCGGCCGCCACCCACCTGCGCTGGCTCCCCGACCACCTCACCGTCCCCGCCGACGGCGTCCTCGTGGTCCTGCCCGACCCCTACACGCTGCTCCTGCACCCCGTGGACGGCATCGGCGTGGTCCGGGCCATCGAACGGCTACGCGTCCACGCCGCCCGGACGGACGGGCTCAGCTCGCAGGTGTACTGGTGGCAATCGGGGCGGCTCACCTGGATCCGCGCCGACATCGTGGCCAGGGACGGCCAGACCCGCCTCGTGGTCGCCCCACCCCCGGACTTCGCCCGCGTCCTCGCCCGCCTGGCCGTCTGACCCCGCTCCCCGCCGCACTTCGGCGCGAGTCCCTTCGGGGATGCGCTCACATCGGTCGCCTGCCCGCGCCGCGCTGTGTCCGCCCTGTGTCCGCCCTGTGTCCGCCCTGTGTCGCGTCGCGCTCGCCGCTTGCGTCGCCTGTGCTGAGCCTGCCTGCGCTGCGTCCGTTGGCTCGTGGCGCTCCGCGTGCTCGCCCCGTGCCGTGCTGTGTGGCGCCGCGTTCGCCGCTCGCGCTGCCCGCTCGCCTGCGTCATGGTGTGTGCGGCGGTCTGGGCCGTTCCTTGTCGCGGGCCTCTTGCCCTTCCACCGCCGCACTTCGGCGCAGGTCCCTTGGGGGAGGGGTGCGCTCGCGGCGGACCGCTCGTGTCGGCGGCCGTGCCGGGCCCGCCTGCCGCGTGGGGTGGGGCCTCTCCTCCCGGATCCGGGAGGAGAGGGCGGGGGTCAGGGGCGGTTGATGTAGTCGCGGAGGTGGATGGCCGTCAGCGAGGTGCCGTTGGCGACCAGGTCCGCCGGGGTGCCGGAGAAGACGATCTGGCCGCCGTCGTGGCCGGCGCCCGGGCCGAGGTCGAGGATCCAGTCGGCGTGGGCCATGACGGCCTGGTGGTGCTCGATGACGATGACCGTGTTGCCGGCGTCCACGAGGCGGTCGAGGAGGGCGAGGAGCTGGTCGACGTCCGCGAGGTGGAGGCCCGTCGTGGGTTCGTCCAGCACGTACGTGTTCCCGTTCCGCGCCATGTTGATCGCGAGCTTGAGCCGCTGGCGTTCGCCGCCCGACAGGGTGGTGAGGGGCTGGCCGAGGCCGAGGTAGCCGAGGCCGACGGCGACGAGGCGGTCGAGGATGGTGCCGGCCTGGCCGGTGGGGAAGAAGTCGCGGGCCTCGGAGATGGGCATCTCCAGGACCTCGCTGATGTTCTTGCCGCGCAGCCGGTAGGTGAGCACTTCGGGGGTGAAGCGCTTGCCCTCGCAGGTTTCGCACACCGATGCCACCTCGGCCATCATGGCGAGGTCGGTGTAGATGAGGCCGATGCCCTTGCAGGCGGGGCAGGCGCCTTCAGAGTTGGCGCTGAACAGGCCGGGCTTGACGCCGTTGGCCTTGGCGAAGGCGGTGCGGATGGGGTCGAGCACGCCGGTGTAGGTGGCCGGGTTGCTCCTGCGTGAGCCACGGATGGGGGACTGGTCGGCCACGACGACGCCGTCCCGTCCGGCGACGTGGCCGTGGATGAGGGAGCTCTTGCCGGAGCCGGCGACGCCGGTGACGACGGTGAGCACGCCGAGCGGGATGTCCACGCTGACGTCGCGCAGGTTGTGCAGGGTGGCGTTCCTGATGGGCAGGTGCCCGGTGGGTCGGCGGAGGGTGGCGCGCAGGCGTACCCGATGGTCGAGGTAGCGGCCGGTCAGGGTGCCTGAGGAGCGCAGCCCGAGCAGGTTGCCGGAGTAGCAGATCTGCCCGCCGGCGGTGCCGGCGCCGGGGCCGAGGTCGACGACGTGGTCGGCGATGGCGATGGTCTCCGGCTTGTGCTCGACGACGAGCACGGTGTTGCCCTTGTCGCACAGGGCGAGGAGCAGGCGGTTCATCCGCTGGATGTCGTGCGGGTGCAGGCCGGCGGTGGGCTCGTCGAAGACGTAGGTGACGTCGGTGAGGCTGGAGTTGAGGTGGCGCACCATCTTGACGCGCTGCGCCTCGCCGCCGGACAGGGTGGCGGACTCGCGGTCGAGGCTCAGGTAGCCGAGGCCGATCTCGACGAGCGAGTCGAGCGTGGAGCGCAGCCCTTCCAGTACGGGCCCGACGCGCGGGTCGTCGATGCCGCGGATGAAGTCGGCCAGGTCGTTGACCTGCATGGCGGAGCAGTCGGCGATGGTGAGGCCGTCGATCCTGGCGGCGCGGGCGGCCTCGTTGAGCCGGGTGCCGTCGCAGGCGGGGCAGGGGGCGAGCCTGATGGCGCGGTCGGCGAACGCCCGCGCGGCCGGTTGCATCGACTCGCGGTCCTTGCCGAGGTAGCCGCGCCGGACGCGGACGAGCAGGCCCTCGTAGGTGAAGTTGCCGGTGCCGTACTTGAGCTTGGTGGCGGGCTTGTGCAGCAGGTCGGCCCACTGCTGCTCGGTGAAGTCCTTCAGCTTGACGTCGGGGTCGAACAGGCCGGAGCCGGCCACGATCTGCCAGGGCCAGGTGTCGACCGCGTAGCCGGGGGCCTTGATCGCCCCTTCGTTCAGCGACAGCTCCCTGTCGACCACTTCGTTGACGTCGATGTCGGTCGCCTTGCCCAGCCCCTCGCACGCGGGGCACATGCCTTCGGCCATGTTGAAGCTGAAGGCGGAGGCGGAGCCGACGTGCGGCTCGGCGATGCGGCTGAAGATGATCCGCAGCATGGTGTGCGCGTCGGTGGCGGTGCCGACGGTGGAGCGGGCGTTGGCGCCCATCCGCTCCTGGTCGACGATGATGGCGGCGCTCAGGTTGTGCAGGGCGTCCACGTCGGGGCGGGCGCGGCTCGGCATGAACGCCTGCACGAACGCGGTGTAGGTCTCGTCGATGAGCCGCCGCGACTCGGCGGCGATCGTGTCGAAGACGAGCGAGGACTTGCCGGAGCCGGAGACGCCGGTGAAGACGGTGAGGCGGCGCTTGGGCAGGTCGACGGAGACGCCCTTGAGGTTGTTCTCCCTGGCGCCGCGGACCTGGATGTTGTCGTGGCTGTCGGCGGCGGTGTGATCACGCGTCTGGACGGTGCTGGCCTGGTGGCTGGAGAGCACGGGACCCTTCCATCGTCGGCTGATTATTTATGGTGTAAAGAGTTGGCCGGGACAGCTTACCCCGGACTGGGGCGGGCCGGGCACCTCTGCGGGCGGGCGAACATGTCGTGAACTCGTCGCGACGCCCTGCTCAGGGCCTGCCCGGCGGGGTTAGCGTGACAGTCGCCAGCAGTAGAGATCCGTCGGAGTGCGTCGAGTTGCGCAGGAATCATCGGGAGCCCGGCGTACGCGCCGTCCTTGCGGGGGGAAGGCTCGTCTCGGTCGGGGTCGAGCCCTGGCTGACGCGCGAGCCGCCCGAGACCGTGGCCGCCCTGGTGGCCGAGGCGGTGGACGCCGCCTTCGCCAGGGAGTCGCCGGTCGACGCGGCCGTGCCGTTCGTCGAGCCGCTGGCCCTGGCGCGGGAGCTGCGGGCCGTGCGGGCCGACCTGGACGCCAGGATGGCGCGCGTGACCGCGTCCATCGAGGTGAGCGCGGCGGCGCTGCGCGCGCGGGCGGGGGTGCCGCTGCTGGACTTCGGGGAGCTGTTCGACCGGCTGATCGAGATGCTGGAGACCATCGGCGGCGTGCCGGACGGCGACGTGCGCGGCACCTCCGAGGGGCCGGTGAGCGCCGTGTGCGCGCCGGGGCCGCGGCTGGTCGCGCTGAGCGTGACGGCCCGCGCCCTGTACGGCGGGCCGCGGGCGCTGGGGGAGCGCGTGGTGGACGGCGTCAACGCCGCCCTGGACGACCTCCGGTACGGGCTGCTGCGGCGGCGCGCGGAGGCCGGGGCGGGCACCGAGGAGATCATGGCCAGGGTGGAGGAGCTGCGGGGGCTGGGGGTGCGGCGGATGCGGGCGTACGCGCGGGCGATGGCGGCGATGATGGACGAGGTCGGGGCCGCCGGCGCGGTCGGGCCCGTGACCGGCGGCCCCTCAGGAGGCCGCGGGCGCGGGGAGCGGGTGGTGGGGCGTGAGCCTTGAGCTGCCCGCCGCGCTGGCGGCCGTCGAGGCCTTCCTCGGGCGGCCGTTCCCCGGCGACGACGAGGACGCCCTGGTGCGGCTGGGCGACGGCCACGACGAGCTGCCTGGCCCGGACGCCAGGGTCGCGGGCCTGGAGCTGAAGGCGCGCGCCGGTGCGCTGCTCGCCCGCAAGGGGATCATCCTGCTGCAGTACGGGCTGGTCGCCGCCGCGCTGGCCGAGACGTTCGCGGCGGGCGGCACCCCGGGGACGATGGTGCGGCTGGCCGGGCAGCGGGCGCTCGACGCCGTCACGGCCGACGACCTCCCGGCCTGACGGCTGCGTGACTACCTCCCCGCCTGAGGGGTGCGTCAGGTGATCGCGCAGCCTTCGCCCGCCGCTCACCCCGCGTACGCCGTCCCGTACCCCGTATGCCCGATCTTGTCGCGTGACCAGCATCTCGACGCGGACGGACGGAAGAACGATGAAGAGATGGCACGCGCTCGCGGCGTCGGCGGCCCTGGCGCTCGCGGCCCTGCCCGGGACGGCCGCCGCCGACGGGCACCGGGGCCGGGACTTCGACCTCCAGGCGCACCGGGGCGGCATCGGGCTGGTGGTGGAGAGCTCGCTGCCCGCGTTCGCGAACGCGCTGGAGCTCGGCGTGACCACGCTGGAGCTGGACGTGCAGATCACCGAGGACGGCCAGGCCGTCGTGACCCACGACCGCAGGATCAGCGACAGGAAGTGCCGCGACACCGCGCCGGCCGTCGAGGGGGACCCGGAGTTCCCGTACGTCGGCAAGTACGTCAACACGCTCACCCTGCGGCAGGTCAGGACCATGGACTGCGGGTCGCTGACGCTCGCGGAGTTCCCCGGGCAGCGGGCCGTGCCGGGCGCGCCGATGGCCACGCTGCGCGAGGTGTTCGACCTGGTCCGGCGCTACCGGGCGCACGGCGTCAAGCTCAACGTCGAGACCAAGGTGGAGGCGGGCGCGCCGGCCGAGACGGCGCCCAGGGAGCAGTTCGTCCAGGTGACGCTGCGGGAGATCCGCCGGGCCGGGCTGCTGCGGCAGGTGACGATCCAGAGCTTCGACTGGGGCGCGCTCATGCGGATGCGCGAGCTGGAGCCGCGCCTGCCGCTCGTCGCCCTCACCAACCGCGACTTCCTGCAGACCGGGCAGCCGGGCGCCTCGCCGTGGCTGGGCGGCGTCGACATCGACGACTTCGGCGGCGACCCGCTCACCGCGATCGCGTCGTTCGGGGCGCGGGCGTTCTCACCGGTCCACGGGTTCCCGCAGAACGGCAAGGTCACGGACGCCGACTACCGGCCGTACGTCACCAGGGACATGGTGGAGCGGGCCCACGCCCTCGGGATCAAGGTGATCCCGTGGACGGTGGACGACGAGGCGACCATGAACAAGCTCATCGACGACGGCGTGGACGGCCTCATCACCGACTACCCGGACCGGCTGCGGCAGGTCATGGACGCGCGCGGGCTCAAGCTGCCCAGGCGCTACCACCTGTGACGCGCCGCCGCTACGCGGAGACGGCCCGGTGGTGCAGGCCGATCACGGGGATCTCGTGCAGGCTGCCCGAGTACAGGAACTGCGTCATGCCGATGAGCAGCCGTCGTACGTCCTCCTGAGGGCGGACGACGAGGCGCAGGAACTGGCTCGTCGTGCCGAGCTTGTTGCCGCACTCGCGCACGTACACGCCGTGCTCGGTGAGCAGGTGGTCGCGCAGCGGCACCCCGTCGTGCCCCGGCGGCAGCTTCACCAGCAGGAAGTTGCCCTGCGAGGCGAACACCGACAGCCCCGGCATCGTGCTGAGCTGCTGGAACATCGCTCTCCTGTCGTTGCCCAGCCGCCTGAGGCTGTCCTGGTACTCGGGCATGAACTGCCGCATCATGAACACCACGACCTCGGCGAAGGAGTTGAGGTTCCACTTCGGCAGCGCGTCCCGCACCCGGCCGGCCAGGGCGGGGTTGGCCACCATGTAGCCGAAGCGGATGCCGTGCAGGCCGAAGTTCTTGCCGAGGCTGCGCAGCACGATCACGTTCGGCCGCACCGCCGCCTCCAGGGCCACCCCGGGGTAGGGCTCGGCGTCCACGAAGTCGCCGAACGACTCGTCCACGATCACCAGGTCGAGGTCGATGAGCTGGTCGAGCAGGTGCAGGACCTCGTGCTTGGGCAGGTAGCCGCCGTCGGGGTTGTTCGGGTTGCAGATCACCGCGACCCGCGAGCCGCGCGTACGGATGAACGAGACGTAGTCGTGCACGTCGAGCGTGAAGTTGCGGCTCTCCAGCAGCGGGTACATGTCCACCCGCTTGCCGGTCTCCAGCGGCTGGTCGGTCCAGCGGCCGAAGGTCGGGATCGGCACCGCGAGACTCTCGCGCACCAGCAGGTGGTCGATCCACGTGATCAGCTCCGTGGAGCCGTTGCCCATCGCGACCGTCTTGGGGTGGAGCCCGAGCGTGGAGCAGAGCTCCTCGGTGATCGTGCCGGCGTCGCTGGGGTAGAACTTGAGGATCGTCTCCAGATTTCTCCCGAGGTGCTCGAAGATCTCCGGTGTGGGGAAGTACGGGTTGCAAGGGATGCAGAAGTCCACCGGGGCGCGCTCTCCCGACGAGCCGCGCAGGAGTGAGAAGTACGACGGGCTGTGCGCCTGCGCCCGCAAGAGACTGAGCTCCACGACACCTCCATGGACCACGTGTCCGATGTGTGTAGGTACGCGCGGGTGTGGTGAGTGGTTCATGGAGCCGGTGGCTGCTCCGTGGGGCGTGATCTAGAGAGCCGGGTCGGCTCTGCGGAGGGCGGACTTCGCGGCCGGGTCGGCTCTGCGGAGGGTGAGGATCGCGACGTCGTCGCGCGGGACCGTGCCGGTGAACGCCCGCAGGTCCGCTCCGAGCGCGGCGGCGAGGCCCCCGGTCGGCGCGCGGGCGTAGGCGCGCAGCCGCGCCTCCAGCGGGTAGAACGCGCCGCCGGGGTCGCGGGCCTCGGTGACCCCGTCCGTGCACAGCAGCATCGTCGCGCCGCGCGGGAACGTGAACCTGGCCCCCTTCCTGGGCGCCGACGACAGCGCCGCCAGGCCGAGGGGCACGGCGGGCTCGCCGAGGTCCACCTGGGCCGCCTCGCCGTCGTGGATGACGAACGGGGCGATGTGGCCGCAGTTGACGGCCTCGACGACGGGCTCGCTGCCGATGTCGAGGACGAGGGCGGTGACCAGCCGCTCGGGCTCGCCGGTCTGGGCGGCGAAGGCGTTCTGCCTGACCACGGAGTTCTCCAGGGCGGCCACGACGCCGGTGAGCGTGTGCTCGCGGTAGGCGGCCTCCCTGAACGAGCCCAGCACCGCCAGCGCCGTGCCGATGGCGGGCAGCCCCTTGCCCTGCACGTCGGCGATGAGCACGCGGGTGCCGTGGCGGGAGGCGGCCACCTCGTACATGTCGCCGCCCACCATCGCGTCCTCCTCCACCGGCTGGTAGAGGCCGTTGACGACGACGTCGGCCGTGCGCAGCGGGAGCGGGCGCACGATCAGCCGTTGCAGCGCCGCCGCGGCCGAGCGCAGCCGGTGCACCTCCTCCTCGCGCCGCACCCGGTAGCGGCAGCCGAGCACGCTCAGCACCCCGAACACCGCCATGAACCCGGCGGCCAGCAGGATGTCGTCGGTCTGCGCGCGGATGTAGACACCGGTGAGGATCTCCACGACGATCACCCAGAAGGTGGCGAGCGCCGTCTGCCACACCTCGCCGAGCGCCGAGACGATCGCCGGCAGGAAGATCAGCAGCGGGAACAGCCGCACCGCCGTCCCCGTGACCATGTCCAGCGTGACCACCACGGCCGTGACGAGGATGCCCGCCACCGCCATCACCGGCGTCCGCAGCCTCGGCCCGTCGCGGCGCCGCGACCGCGCGTCGTCCGTCACTGGTCCCCGTCACCCCCCATGTCACCTTCTATCAACCCGTTTCCCCTCCATGGCGCGCTGGCGCGCGGCCTTGACCGCACCTTGCCCTGCCATACGAAAGGGAACGCCTCGGGGCGTGCCGACATGATTATCCGAACGGCCATGGACGCGTTTTAAATGCGGCCGTGTTAATGCGGATCGAGGTCGTTTCCAGCAGGCGCCGCAAGACCGGCGCTGACGCTGTGTGCTGCAAGGATAGGGGTGTTGGCTACGGAAAGTAAACAGTGGTGCCCTGTATGGCGGGATTTGCTGGCGTTGGCGGGTAATTTTCCTTGGGGGTTTAAGGGTGGGGTAGTGGGCTCTCATTTTCTTTTAATCGCCGAACTCATTGACACAAGAAAATGATCTTGTAAATATCTGAGTTAACGACGACGCGGACCGACGAATTCACTGGAAAGGGAGAGGCGCATATGGACACCGAGCACGACTGGACCCTGCTGCCGGCCGTGGTCGTCCGGAGCGCCGGATTTCCCTGGGAGCTCGTCCTGTCCCTCGTCCACCCCAGGGCGGCCGAGACGGCCGCCGCGGTCGTCCGCCTGGAGCGGCAGGCACTCGACCTGCTCACCGAGGCGCCCGGCCGCGACCCCGACGCCCGCCCGCCCGGCGCACCCAACGGGCGGGCGGGCACGGAACGCATCGGCGGCGGTCGGCTGCCGCGCGGACTGCGCGGCCGCCTGCGCGGCCTCCGCCCGCTGCCCGACGGCACCCCCGGGCCCGAAGACTGGCTGACGGCCTGGAACGACGTGACCGCCCGGCTGGAGGAGGCCAGGCTCACGCTGTCCGGCCTGGTCGCCGGCGACGCCGCCCGCGCCAGGGCCGCCGTGGCCGAGATCGTCGCCGACGAACGTTTCCTCGACGCGCTCGTCTCCGACGCGCCCGGCCTCTACCGCGACCTGCGGCGCGGAGCCAAGGGCGGCCGGACCCGCCGCGAGCTCGCCGAGCAGGTGCAGCGGCTGTCGGCGTCGTGCGAGACGGCCGGCTGCTACGGGCCCGTCAACTACGGGGCCGTCACGGCCGGGCACCCCGGCGGCTACACCTGGGAGGGCGCCGCCGCGTGCGCGCGCCGGGTGGCGTACCCGGCCGCCCGGGTGAGCGAGGCGCTGCAGCAACGCGTGCTCGCCGAGCCCGGGCTCCTCGCCGGGCTGGTGCCGCGACGCAAGACCTGGACCGGCGAGGTGCTCGACGGGGCCGCCTTCGTCGGCCACTGCGACGGCGGGCGCACGCTGGCCGACATCGCGGCCCGCACGGGGGCGGGCGTCGAGCGGGCCTCGGCGGCGCTGGCCGTGGCCGTGCGGCGCGGGCTGCTCACCCACGACCTGTGCCCGCCCGCCACCATCTGCGACCCCCTGGGCTGGCTGCGCGAACGGCTGATCGCCAGAGGGGTCCGCGTCGCCGCGGGAGACCCGCCCGCTGAGGAGGGTGGCGGCCGTCCCGCTCCCGGGCACGGGCGGGGCGCGTTCTCCGGGCGTTGCGAGTGCGGCTGCGCCGAGGCGACCGGACGAGGCCGCGCCGGGCGCGAGGAGAGCACCGGGCGAGGCCGCGCCGGCGGTGAGGACAGTGACGGGCGAGGCCGCGAGGGCGGTGGGGCGTGGGAGCCGCGGGTACGCAGGCTGCTGGCGTCCGGGGTGCCCAAGCGGGCGTTCGTGGCCCGCGGCGGCGTGCCGGCGCAGCGCGTCCGCGCCACCATCGGGGCGCGGTCCGTCCAGGACGCGCACCTGCCGCTGGGCCGGCGCGTCGGCGAGATCAGCGAGCTGCTCGCCCAATACCCGGCGGCCTCCCCCGACGTGAAGCTCGCCGTGCAGCGGCGCATCGAAGCGCTGGCCGGAGGCGGGCGCCAGGACGACCGGGCCGTGGTGCACGAGGCCGCCGCCGGCACGCTGCGCGTCACCGTCGGCGACACCCTGGCCGCCGACCTGCGTGGCCGCGTGCCCAAGGTGCTCGACCTGCTCGCCGAGGAGGCCGAGCTCACCCGGCAGCGCACCAACCGGCTGCTGGCCGGGCGGCTCGGGCCGGGCACGTACGAGCTGGCCGAGGTCCTGCGCTCCACCGGAGACCTGGAGATCGAGCACGGCGACCGGCTGGCCGCGCGCATCGCCGCCCTCGTCCGCGAGGCGCCCGCCGGCGCCGCCGAGCTGAACCTCGCCGGCCTGCTCGACGACCCCGCCCCGCCGGCCGCCCCCGTCCTGTGCTCGGCCGACGTCATGGTGGCCGCGCCCGCGCTGGAGGCGTACGAACCGGGGATCACCCGGCTCGTCCTCAGCCGCCTCCACGACGCGGTGCTGCTCACGCCATGGGCGCTGCAGTTCCACGAGGAAGGCGCCGCGTGCCTGGCCGAGCGGGACGCCGCCATCAGACGGGCGCTGTCCGGGTTTACCGTCCTGAACGTCATCTCCCGCCGCACCAACGGCGTGCCGCCGCTGGAGCTGCCCGGGCCGGTGCTGGAGCTCGGCGGCGTGGCGGCCGACCCGCGCCGGCGGCGCATCGGGCTCGACGAGCTGTACGTGCACAGCGACGGCCGGCGCGCCGTCCTGCACGCCAAGGGCATGGAGGAGCCGCTGCTGCTGCACAACGGCGACCATGACACGGCGCTGCACACGGCGTTCGCGCTGCCCAGGATCCGGGTGCCGCGGCTGGCCGAGCTGTCCCGGGTGCCCCGGCTCACCTGGGACAACGTGGTGATCTCGCGGCGGCGGTGGCGGCTCGGGCGGGCCTCGTTCGAGGCGCTGGCGCAGGCCGGCGACGATCGCGAGCTGCTGGTGGCGATGGCCCGGCTGCGGGAGGTGCACGAGCTGCCCGAGGCGTTCTACGCCGCCACCCCCCGCGAGCGGCGCTCCTTCTACGTGGACACCCGCTCGCCCGCCCTGCTCGAAGGGCTCGCCCGCCTGGCCGCCTCCGCCGAGCGGGTCACGCTGACCGAGGTGCTGCCGGGGCCTGAGGCGTGCTGGCTGCGGGAAGGGGAGCGGCGCTACGCGGCCGAGCTGCGGTGCGTCTACCTGCGGCCGGCCGGCCGAGGCGCCGCGCCCGCCGAACGGGCCGCGCCGGCCGAGCGCGCGACGTCCGAGGAGGGCGGGTCACGGCAGGCGGGTGCGGGGACGCGCTCCGGCCGCGCGCAGCAGCCGGCCCGGTCGGCGGTACGGCAACCGGCCGGGGCCGCCCCGCAGCCGGATGGCCCCGGCCCGCAACCGGGCGATCCCGCGCCGCGACCGAGCGGGGCCGCGCAGCAGCCGGGCGGAGCAGCACCGCAGTCGGGCGGAGCAGCACCGCAGCCGGGCGCCGTCGTGCAGCAGTCGGGTGCGGGCGTGCCGCAACCGGTGGTGCCCCCGGGCCGGTCGCACGGTTCTGCCGGGCCCCTTCAGCAGCTTCACCCCCATGGCCCGGCTCATGGGGCCGGGCCGCACCCGCAGTGGTTCGTCCGGCAGGCTCCCGGCCCGATCGGGCAGGCGCACGGACCCGCGCACCGCGCACAGCACTCGCACCCCTACCCCTGGCCCGGAGAGGGCGGTTGATGGAGCTCCTTGTCGTTCCCCCGTTCACCGACTTCACCACCGAGATCGTCCCGCCGCCCGGCGCCGAGGTGCTCGACCTTGGGGCCCGCATCGTCGAACGCCTCGCCGACCCCGCCCGCCTGCGCACCGTCACCGCGCACCGCCGCGACGGGCCGCACACCGCGCTGATCGGACGGTCGGCGGCGGCCGTCATCGAGCAGGCCGCCTACGACACCGCCCACCTGCGGGCCGTCGGCACGGCGCTGCGCCTGGCGGGCGACCCCGCGCTCCGGCTCAGCATCGACGGGCTCGAGCTGGCCGAGGGCAGCACCCAGAGCAGCCGCGACGTGCTGGCCGCCGCCGCCAGGTGCGAGCTGTTCAGGCCCGAGGTGGAGCAGGCCGTGGAGGCCGCCAAGGAGCGGCGGGCGCACGTCGTGGTGGACGGCGAGCGGCAGCTTCCCGCCGCGTTCGCGCTGGTGCGGGCGCTGGGGGCGGAGCGGGTGACGCTGTGCGGGCGGCTCGTGACCGAGCAGGTCGCCGCGCTGCGCCGGGTCCCCGAGCTGGCCGGGGCCGAGTGGCTGGACTGGGCGCCCGAACGGGTGATCCGGCCGTACTGGCACGGCGACGGCGCCCCCGTCCGGTGGGTGACCGGGCTCGGCACCCCGCCCGCCGCCGGGCCGTGGGCGGGGCGGCTGGACGCCACGAGGGTGGCCGCCTTCCCCCTCGGCACGCTGGCCCGCTGCCGCGGGCTGACCATCATCGTCACCCGCATCGACTTCCTGGCCGCCGTGACCGGCCTCGACGGCATGACCGTCAACCTGCGCCGCCTCCTGGCCGCGATCCCCATGGCGGCGCCGGTCACGTGCGAGCTGGCCGTGGGCGCGCCCGGCTTCGGGGCGGGCGTCGTGGGGGAGTCGCTGGAGCTGCTGGCGGACGGGCCCGGCGGGGTGCGGCTCGGCGGGCTGCGGCCGTACCGGATGGGCATCCGCACCGTCTGGGCCGGGCACAGCGTGCGCTTCCCGCCGCCCGTGGGGCACGACCTGACCCGGTGGGTCGAGTTCGACGCGCCCGAGACCATGCGGGCCTGGGAGGTGGCGAACACCATCAGGACCTGGCGTGGCCGCCTGCACAACCTCCCGCCCGGCCGCCTCGCCGCCTGCACCGTCGCCGGCGACGCCCCCGCACCCACCTGGGCGCCGTGCGCGGCCGGGGTGCTGAGGAGGCGCGCGTGAGCGGCCCGTGGCGGGCCGAGCGGGCGTTAGGGGAGCTCCACGAGCCCGAGCCGGGCGGGCGTGCGGGCCCTGAACGCGAGCCGAGTTCGGCAGGGCCGGCTTGGGTGGTTCCCGCCGGGCGGGGAGGGCTGGTCGTGGAGTTGCGGCCGTGGCTCCTGCTGCGGACCACCGGCCTGCCGGTGTCGCTGCTCGACGGGCTCGGGCATCCGGACCTGGGGCGGCTCAGCGAGCGGCTGCTCGCCGCCGAGCGCCGCCTGGCCGCCGAACGCCGCTGCTTCGAGCGGCTGGCCGCGCCCCTGCGTGGCGACGTCCTGCGGCTCGGCCCCGAGCGGCGGGCGCTGGCCGGGCAGTGCGTCAGGAGCGTACGCGCCGGGCTGCCGCTGAGCGGGGCGGAGCTGGAGCTGCTGCGCTCGCTCGGGCTGGGCTCGCTCGGGCTGGGCTCGCTCGGGCTGGGGGAGTGGGCGCGGCGCTGGCAGTCCGCCGTCGTACGGGCGGGCGCGGCGCGGGCGGCGGCCAGGAGCGCGTACGCCGCCGCCCGGCTCGCCACCCGGCGCCGCGTCGCCGAGGCGTTCGACGACGAAGTCGTACGCCAGGCCGCCTTCCTCGCCGACCCCGCCTTCTACCAGGCGATCGTGAAGCATCCCCTGGCCCGCACGCCCGGAGGCGGCACCGCCAGGCGCTCCCGCCTGCTCAGCGCGGCCGCCCACCGGCACCTGCGGCGGTTAGCGATGGGGGGCGAGGGCGGGCCCGTGTTGTGGGCGCGCTTCGACGCCGGAGAGGCGTCGCGGGTGGGGGAGCCGGGGCCCGAGCGGATGATCGTCGCGGCGGGCGACCGGCTGATCAGGCAGGTCGCGGACGCGGCCCGGGTGGAGGAGCTGCGCGCCCGGTACGCCGCCGCGCCCTGGCCCCGCCGCGCCCAGCACCTCGAAGCCGCCCGCCTGGAAGCCGACTGCCTGGAAGCCGCCCGGTTCGAAGCCGACCGGCTCCAAGCGGGCCGTCGTGACGGCACCGGAGCCTTCGACGCGGCCGGCGATCGGACGGGTGCCCGGGTGGCCGGCCGGCCTCATCCGCACGGGTGGGCGGGGCGGGCGCGGCACGGTGGAGGTCGCGGGCGGCACGAGATCTTCCGCGAGGAGCGCTCCAGCCCGTACAGCGAGCGGGTCACGATCGGCGGCGGTGCGCTGGCCGGGCTGCGGCGCGCGCTCACGGTGGTGCTGCCGCTGTGGCGGCTGGCCGCGCTGCTCGCCGCCGAGCCCGCGCACGCGGGCGCGCTCACCACCGCCCTGAACGCGCTTGCCGCGCAGGCACTGCGCCGCCCCGGCGTGACGTGCGACGGGCGGGAGGTCATCAGGCTGACCGCGCGGGACGTGGCCGGCGCCACCGCCGGGCTGTGGGACCTGGCTCCCGAAGACCCCGGCCCGAGCCTGCCCGGCCCCGAGCTGATGGCCGTCGGCCCCCGGCTGGACGAGGCGACCTGGGTGCTGTGCGGCGTGCGTGACGACTGCCGCTCCCTGTACGAGGGGCTGCCCGCCAATCTGCACTCCGCGCCCCGCACGCTCACCGACGGCCTCCCGCCCGGGCCCGCGTGCGCCACCCGCGCCGGGCCGCCGGTGATCGACCTCGGAGACCACACCCCGCGCGTCCTCATCGACGACCTGATCTACCAGCGGGCCCGCTGGCGGGTCCCCCTCCCGCAGGAGCGGGGCGCGGACGCGTTCGACCGGTGGCTCGGCATCCACCGCCTGCGCCGCCGGCACGCCCTGCCCCGCCACGTCTTCGCCCGCCACCCCGCCGACCCCCGCCCCTTCTACGTCGACTTCTGCGACCCCTTCGCCGTAGAGGATCTGGCCAGGCGCGACCCGGCGGAGGTGCTGGTCACCGAGCTGCTGCCCGCCCCCGGCCGGCTCTGGTGGCGGGTGGACGGCCGGGAGCAGTGCGCCGAGCTGCGGCTGGGATGTGTGCTACGGCCCCGCTGAAAACCGGTTGCGGAGCGTCGGCGGGGCCTGGTGTACTCCCGGGCGGAAGCGCAGCCCATGATCAGGAGGAGGCCCGCGATGGCTGAAGCGTTCGTGATCCCTCAGCTCAGTGACTCCTCCAACGCAAAGGGCATGACGCTTCTTGAGATCGGTCGATCCCGAGGTCCCCTCATCATCAACTGAACCTTCCGTCCTCCGCCTGCTCCGCCCCGGACCGGGCGCCACCGCCGCGCTGGCCGCCGCCATAGCCGCCGCGACCGCGCTCCCGCTGGCCATGCCGCAGCTGACCCGGCGCTTCGTCGACGACGCCGCCGGCGGCGCCGGGCTCCGGCACCTGACGCTGGTCGCCCTCGGCTACCTCGCGCTCGCCGTGGCCGGCCAGGCCGCCAGGATGGCGACCGCGTGGCTGGCGGGCAGGCTCGCCTGGGACGGCACCAACCGCCTGCGCGAGCGCCTGGCCGGGCACGCGCTCGGCCTCGACCTGTCCTTCCACGGTCGGCACACCCCCGGCGAGCTGATCGAGCGGGTGGACGGCGACGTCGCCGCGGTCGCCGACTTCGTGGTGGCGTTCCTGCTGGACGTGGTGGCCAGTGTGCTGCTGCTGTCCGGCGTGGTCGTCGTCGTGCTCGCCGTGGACTGGCGCATCGGCGCGGTGCTGCTCGCGTACTGCCTGCTCGTCGGGTACGGCATGGCGCGCGCCCAGCGGCTGGCCGTGCCGTCGGCGGCCCGCTCGCGGGCGGCCGGCGCCACCCTGTTCGGCACCCTGGAAGAGCGCCTGGCCGGCGCCGAGGACCTGCGCGCCATCGGCGCCGGCGAGCACACCGTGCGCCGCTTCCACCAGGTCAGCGCCGCCCTCTTCCGCGCCGAGCACCGCGACGCCCGCATCGGCACCATGCTGCTGGCCGGCACGTCCGTGGCGTTCGCCGCGGGCACGGCCATCATGCTGAGCCTGGCGGCGTGGATCATGGAGACCGGCGCGCTCACGGCCGGCCGCCCGCTCCGCCCCAGCCCCGGCACGCACCGCCCGCCCCGCCCCAGCCCCGGCACGGCGACCCGCTGCGCGTGCTCGAAGCGCGCGGGCTGACCGTGGGCGGCCGGCTGCACGGCGTCGATCTGCGGATCGAGCGCGGCTCGTTCACGGTGGTCACGGGGGCCGTGGGGGCGGGCAAGAGCACGCTGGTGCGGGCCCTGCTCGGCCTCCTGCCGCTGGACGGCGGCACGATCTCGTGGAACGGCGTGCCCGTCGCGGACCCGGGCACGTTCCTCGTGCCGGGACGGACGGCGTACGCGGGCCAGGTGCCCCGCCTGTTCTCGGCGACGTTGCGGGAGAACCTGCTGCTCGGCCTGCCCGCGAGCGACGACGACGCTCGCCGGGCGCTGGAGCTGGCGGTGTTCGAGCGGGACCTGGCCGCGATGCCCGACGGGCTCGGCACGGTGGTCGGGCCGCGCGGGGTGCGGCTGTCCGGCGGGCAGGTGCAGCGCGTCACCGCCGCCCGCGCCCTCGTCCGCGAGCCGGACCTGCTGGTGGTGGACGACCTGTCGTCGGCGCTGGACGTCGAGACCGAGCGGCTCCTGTGGGAGCGGATCGCCGGGCGCGGCCCCGCGACCGTCCTGGTCGTCTCGCACCGGCAGGCCGCGCTCGAACGCGCCGACCAGGTGATCGTCCTGGACCGGGGGCGCGTCGCCGGTCGCGGGCGGCTGCCGGAGCTGCTGGAGAGCTGCCCCGAGATGCGGCGGCTCTGGCACGCCGAGCTGATCGCGGAGGCGGAGGAGCAGGCGGCGGACTGATGCGCGCCGGTCGCGGAGGAGCAGACCAGGGACTGATGCACCATGGAGGGGTGACACCAAGCACCACGAAGGTGACGGAGCTGGCCGAGCTGGTCGCCGGCGGACGGGTGGCCGTGCTCAGCGGGGCCGGGCTGTCGACCGAGTCGGGCATCCCCGACTACCGGGGGCCGACAGGGCGGGCCAGGCGGGCCGAGCCGATGACGTACCAGCGCTTCGTCGGCAGCGCCGAGGCCCGGCAGCGTTACTGGGCGCGCAGCCACGTCGGCTGGCGGCAGATCGGCGGCGCCCGCCCCAACGCCGGGCACCGGGCGGTGGCCGAGCTGGAGCGGCGCGGCCTGCTGGCCGGCATCGTCACCCAGAACGTCGACGGCCTGCACCAGGCGGCCGGCGCCCGGCGGGTGATCGAGCTGCACGGCGGGCTCGACCGCGTCGTGTGCCTGTCCTGCCGCGAGCGCACCCCGCGCGCCGAGCTGGAGCGCCGCCTGCGCGAGGCCAACCCCGGCTGGGAAGCCACCAGCGCGCAGATCAACCCCGACGGCGACGCCGTGCTGACCGACGAGCAGGTCGCCGGGTTCCGCGTGGTCGACTGCACGGGCTGCGGCGGCGTGCTCAAGCCCGACGTGGTGTTCTTCGGCGAGAACGTCCCCAAGCCGCGCGTGGACGAGTGCTTCGCCGTCGTCGGTGGGGCGCGGGCGCTGCTGGTGCTCGGGTCGTCGCTGGCGATCAGGTCGGGGCTGCGGTTCGTGACGAAGGCCGCCGCGCTCGGCCTGCCCATCGCGATCGTCAACCAGGGCCCGACGGGCGGCGACGCCGACGCCACGCTAACTTTGGACGCCCCGCTCGGGCCCACCCTGACCGACCTGGCCGACCGCCTCGGCGCCGCCTGCTGACCGATCCCCGACCGACCCTGGTGAGTGGCGGGCGCCGCACGGGTGCGCGGGCGGCAGAATAGGGCGCATGCCTCCTCGTACGTGCCCGTGCGGCCTGCCCGCCCCCTACCAGGACTGCTGCGGCCGCCTCCACCGGGGCGAAGCCGCCGCCACCACCGCTGAGCAGCTCATGCGCTCCCGGTTCAGCGCCTTCGCGACGGCGGACAGCGCGTACCTGCTGCGCACCTGGCACCCCGCCGACCGCCCGGCCCGGCTCGACCTGGACCGGCGGGTCACGTGGGTGAGGCTGGAGGTGCTGGAGAGCACCGGCGGCAGCGTCGTGCACACCGAGGGCACCGTCCGCTTCCGCGCCCACTACGTGGAGCGCGGCAAGCCGGGCGAGATGGAGGAGCACAGCAGGTTCGTCCGCCTGGACGGCCGCTGGGTCTACGCGGGCGCCCTGAACGGCTGACGCCGGCCGGTCACTCGACGCAGTGGGGCAGCGTCTTCACCGTCTTGGTGATGCGGTAGTCCTGGTCGATGGTGACGACGGCGTTGCCGGCGCCCCAGTCGATGTTCTCGCAGGTATCCTCGGAGCTGACGGCGCCGAAGTCCCACGCCTCATGGACGATCTTGTTCCCCGCCACCTGCCACTTCGGCCCGGAGTGCCACTTCAGCAGCAGGCTGTAGTTGCCGCCGGCCACCAGGTTGTCGGAGACGGTGACCGCGCTGAGGTTCTTGTCCACCAGGTTGATCGGGTCGGAGTGCTCCGGGGCCTGCCGCTGGTCGATCGTGTTGTGGTCGAACACCAGGCCACTGCACACGATCTTGCCGGGGCAGTACGCCTGGACGCCGTCCGAATGGCTGGTGGGCGGGCCGCACAGCTTCACGTAGGAGTCGCGGACGACGACGTTCCTGCCCGACATGCGGAAGCCGTCGTCGAAGCCGCGCACGCTGATGCGCTCGGCCTTGAAGTTCTTCTCGCCGACGGCCGGGTTGATGCTGCAGCCGCTGGGCGGGCCGACCGTGGAGTCGGTGATGGTGAACGAGCCGCCCGTCTCCCAGTTGGTGACCAGGCCGTCGATCTGGCTGTTCCTGATGACCACGTCGCCGGCGGTGATGATGAGGTCGCCGGTGATGTGCTGCCCGTCGATGACCTGGCCGTTCTTGGCGGCGGTGACGTTCCCCTTGACGGTGGTGAGGCGGGCGCCGGGCGGCACGCCGACGCAGGACGGGCGCGGGTGCCTGGGCAGGTCACAGTCGGTTCTGCTCGTGGGAGTGACAGTGGGCGTCACCGTGTGTGTCACGGTCGGCGTGGCGGTGGGGGTCACGGTCGGAGTCGGGGTGACCGTCGGCGTATGCGTCGGCGTCGGCGTCCGCGTGGGTGTCGGTGACGGCGACGGTGACGGCGAGGGTGAGGTCGTGGCCGGTTGGAAGACCACGTCCACCAGATAGTTGTGCCCCGCGCTCGTTCTCCGCGGAAACGCGCTGGAATCGTAGCTGTACACGCCATTACGCGCCTGCGCGCGCAACGAATCGGTGCGCGGTGAATTGCGCGTGAAGTAACGCGGCACGACGGCGTAGCGCCCGTCGGCGCTGAAATACGACACCGTGTACGTCCGGCCGGGCACCAGCGCGACCCCCTTGGCGAGGCGCACTTCCTGCCACCCCTGCCGCGTCTCGGCCGTGACGGTCGCCCGGGCCAGCCGGTCGCCCCGGTCGTCCCAGAGGGCGGCGGTGTGCTCGGCGGTGCTGCCGGGGTTCTTGTAGAAGCGCAGCGCGGTCACGGTGCCCGCGCGGGAGGCGGTGAAGCGCATGCCCAGCTCGACGGGCCGCCGCCCGTTCGTCATCCGGGGTGATGGGGTGGCGGTGGGGGACCAGAAGCTCTCCTCGGCCGCCCCGGGCAGCGCCGCGGCCGGCTCTGCCGTCACGAGGCCCGCCGCGAGGACGCCCGCCACCAGCGCGGCCAGGCAGGGCCGCCACCGGCGGAGCCGTGCGCGCCGCGCCGTTTCCCTGTCGACGTGGTGTGACCCGTTCACGAGCGGCCTCCATGGCAGGATTACCCCGATCAAGAATCGCGCCCATAGTGCCATGGCCGTGAAGACGCTCGCCGGGGTTATCGCCATTCGCCGCTAAAAATGGGTCGTAATCGGCTGGCGCTTAAACCCCGGTTATTTATCGACCGTGAAATCAGGCGGACTCGCGGATCACCAGCTCGGTGGGCAGGATCACCGGCTCCACGTGCTCCGCCCCGTCGATGAGCGCCAGCAGCAGCCGCAGCGTCTCCTGCGCCATCTGGGCCAGCGGCTGGCGGATGGTGGTCAGCGGCGGGTGCGTGGAGACGGCCACGGACGAGTCGTCGAACCCGCCCACCGCCACGTCGTCGGGGACGCGCCGGCCCGCCGCGCGCAGGGCCGCGAGGGCGCCGGCGGCCATGAGGTCGGAGGCGACGAAGACGGCGTCGATGTCGGGGGCGCGCTCCAGCAGCTCCTTCATGGCCCGCTCGCCGCTGGCCTGGGTCCAGTCGCCGTGGGCGATCAGGCGTTTGGTGGCCTTGCGGCCGAGGACGTCGGCGAAGCCCTCCAGGCGCTGGATGCCGCCGGGCGTGTCCATCGGGCCGGTGATCATGGCGATGCGTTTGCGGCCGAGGCCGACGAAGTACTCGGTCATCTGGCGGGCGCCGAGCCGGTCGTCGGCGGCGGCGTACGGGATGACGCTCTCGCGCCCGATGACCGGCCCGCAGGAGACGGCGGGCGGGCCGCTGGGCAGGGCGTCGAGCAGCGGGTCGCCCGCGTGCGTGGAGACCAGCAGCACCCCGTCGGCGTGGCCGCCGCGCACGTAGCGCACGACGCGCTCGCGGTCGCCCTCGTCGCCGGCCATCATCATCACCAGTGACAGGTCGCGCTCGGCGAGCATCCTGATGGCGACGCGGATGAGCGTGCTGTAGTTGGGGTCCTCGAACAGCTTCTCGTGCGGCTCCGACAGGACCATGACGACCGACCCGGTGCGCTGGGTGACCAGGCTGCGGGCGGCGCGGTTGACGACGTAGCCGGTCTCGGAGATGGCCCGCTCGATGGCCACGCGCGCCGCCGGGCTCACGTACTTGTCCCCGTTGAGCAGGCGGGAGACCGTGCCGCGGGAGACCCCCGCGGCGGCGGCGACGTCGTGGATCGTAGGGCGTTTCATTTCACTGCTCCCGAGGACAGGTCGGTCCTCCAGTATCGCTGCATCGTGAGGAAGAGCGCGATCAAGGGCACGATCGACAGGAAGGCGCCGGTCAGGATCAGGTTGTAGAGGGCGGGCTGGTTCGCGCCGGCGGCCAGCAGCGTGTAGAGGCCGACCGTCAGGGGGAACTTGCCGTCGTCGCCGAGCATGATGAACGGCAGCAGGAAGTTGTTCCAGATCGCCACGAACTGGAACAGGAAGATCGTCACCATGCCGGGCACCATGAGCGGCATCGCCACCCGTGACATGAGCCGCCACTCGCCGGCGCCGTCGATGCGGCCCGCCTCCAGCAGCGAGTCGGGGATGGCCGCGGCGGCGTAGATGCGGGCCAGGTAGATGCTGTACGGGTGCAGGATCTGCGGCAGCAGCACGGCCCAGTAGCTGTCGGCCAGGCCGATCTTGGAGAACAGCAGGTACTGCGGGATCGCCAGCACCACGGCCGGCACGAGGATGCCGCCGATGAGCAGGTTGAAGATGGCGTCGCGGCCGCGGAAGCGGTACTTCGCCAGGGCGTAGCCGGAGACCGCGGAGACGGCGGTGGACAGCAGCGCGCCGCCGCCGGCGTAGAGGAGCGTGTTGCCGGCCCACAGCCAGAACACGCCGTCGCGGTAGGCGAACAGCTCGGCGACGTTGTCGAGGAAGCCCGTGCCGAAGGAGAGGGTGGCGGTGCTGAACAGCTCGCCCGGCGACTTGGTGGCCGCGATCAGCACCCAGACGACGGGGAACAGGCAGTAGATCGCGCCGATGAGCAGCAGCGCGGTGGGCACGGCGCCGACCGGCCGGCCGATCAGACGGCCCGAGCCGGCCCGGGAACGGCGGTGCGAGACGGTCGCGGCCATCAGCCCTCCCTGAAGGCGTGGTGGCGCACCACGCGCAGGAATCCGAACGACAGGACGAGCGAGATCGCGGCGATGACGATCGAGGTGGCGGCGGCCGAGTACAGGTCGCCGGTGACGAACGCGTCGCGGTAGACCTTCATGAGCGGGCTCCACGTGGAGCTGATCGTGTTGGTCAGCGGGCGCAGCGTGGTCGGCTCGGTGAACACCTGGATCGTCGCGATGATCGAGAACACGGTGGTCAGGACGATCGCCGGGGCCAGGATCGGGATCTTGACGCGCAGGGCGATCTGCAGCTCGGAGGCGCCGTCGAGGCGCGCCGCCTCGTACAGGTCGCGGGGGATGGCGCGCAGCGTCGTGTAGAGCACGAGCATGTTGAAGCCGACGCCGCCCCACACGGCCACGTTCGCCATGGAGTAGGTGACGGTGGTGGCGCCGAGGAAGTCGACGTCCAGGACGTCCCTGATGGGGCTGAGCGAGGGCAGGTAGAGGAAGCCCCACAGCAGGGTGGCGGCCACGCCAGGCACCGCGTACGGCAGGAAGATCGCGATCCGCGAGAAGCGGGCCAGCCGCACCCGCGCCGAGTCCAGCAGCAGCGCGAACAGCAGCGCCAGCCCCAGCATCACGACCAGCACCAGCGCGCCGTAGCCGAGCACGCGCAGCCAGCCGCGCCACAGCTCGGTGTCGGCCAGGGCGGCGGCGAAGTTGTCGAACCCGACGAACACCTCCCGCCGCGCACCCTTGCCCAGGCCGAGCCCCGACACCTTGGTACGGCGCGTCGCCAGGTAGACGGTGTAGCCGATGGGGACCGCGAGGAACAGCGTGAACAGCACCATCGCGGGAGTCAGGAACAGGTACGGCCACGGCCCCCTTCCGGAGCGCTTCATGAGGCGATCGTGAAGCCGGACTTGCGCATGTCGGCGACGGTGGCGTCCTGCATGCCCCGCACGGCGTCGGCGAACGGGGTGCCGTTCTGCAGCGCCTTGTCGAAGCCGTCCTTGAAGGCGTTGTAGGTGACGCCGACGTTCGGGCCGAAGGTGAAGCCGCGCGCGCCGGCGGAGACGGCGGCGGCCTGCTGCCAGAAGTCGGGCTGGTTGGAGAAGTAGTCGGGCGCCTGGCCGAGCGCCGACTGCGCCTTGGTGGCGGCCGGGTAGATGGCGGCCTCCTTGACGAGCAGGTCGATGGCGGCGGGGTCGGTGTTGAGCCAGGTGGCGAACCGGGCGGCGGCGGCCTTGTTCGGCGTCTTGGCCGACACGGCGGTGGACGAGCCGCCCCAGAAGCCGCTGTAGCTCTCGCCGGCGTTCCACTGGGGCAGCGGCGCGACGGCCCACTTGCCCTTGGCCTTGGGCGCGTTGCTGGACAGGACGCCGGGCGCCCACACGGCGGACGGCCAGGTGAGCAGCTTGCCGTCGTTGAGCGCCTTGTTCCACTCGGGCGTGAAGTACGGCATGTCGTCGATGGCGCCCTCCTTGACCAGCGCGCCCCAGTAGTCGGCGACCTTCCTGGTGGGCTCATCGGCGATGTCCACCTTCCACGACTCGCCGCTGATCGACCACCACTGCGCGCCCGCCTGCTGGGCCAGCCCTGTGAACGCTCCCGGGTCCTTGCTGGAGAACGTGCCGAGGTAGACCTTCGGATCCTTCTTCCTGACCGCGCGGGCCGCGTCGCCGTACTCCTGCCAGGTCTTGGGGACGGCGATGCCGTACTTGTCGAACAGGTCCTTGCGGTAGAAGAGCATCATCGGGCCGCTGTCCTGGGGGACGCCGTAGACAGCGTCGGTGCCGAGCGTGACCAGGCGCCACAGGCCGTCGGAGAACTCGCCCTGGATGGCGGCGGTCTCGGCCTTGAGGTCGGCGACGGCGTCGGCGGCGATGAACGACGGCAGGTGCTGGTACTCGGCCTGCACCAGGTCGGGGGGGTTGCCGGCCTTGGCCGCGGTGAGGAACTTGGCGGCCGCGTCGTCCCCGCCGGCTTGCTTGCTGACCGTGACCTGGATGTCGGGGTGGGCCTCGTTCCAGACCTTGACGATCTTGTCCATGTTGGGGGCCCAGGTCCAGTACGTGAGCTTGACCGGGCCCTGGGCGGCGGAGGAGGCGGGCCGGCCGGTCGCCGCCTCGGGGCTCTGGGCGGGCTCGCCGGAGCCGCAGCTCGCGAGGGTGGCCGTGAGGGCGACGGCCAGGGCTGCTCCAAGGCGGTTGGCGCGCATTGCGTACCTCCAGGGGGGTTCTGTGAACGTGCACAGAGTGGAGCAGCGCCGAAACGGTCGTCAAGGGGCGTTACGTTCTCGTTAATGTCCTGCAAGAGCATGAAATTTGTGGATTGCTGTTCCCTTTCGGGCCGGTGGAGTCTTACTGTGCACGTTCACAGAAGCTTTTCAAGGGGGATGGATGTATCCGGAGCGTCCTGCCGGGATCGCCTATGGCGGCGACTACAACCCGGAGCAGTGGCCGCGCGAGGTCCTGGAGGAGGACGTCGTCCTCATGCGGGAGGCCGGGGTCAACCTGGTCACGCTGGGCCTGTTCTCGTGGGCGCTGATGGAGCCCGAGGAGGGGCGGTTCGCGTTCGGCTGGCTCGATGAGATCATCGACCGGCTGCACGCGAACGGCGTCGCCGTCGACCTCGGCACGCCCACCGCCGCCCCGCCCGCCTGGTTCGTCGCCCGGCACCCCGACGTGCTGCCGGTGACCAGGGAGGGCGTGCGGATCGGGTTCGGCGGCCGGCAGAGCGCCTGCTCCAGCGCCCCGGCCTTCCGCGAGGCGACCGCGCGGCTGGTGCGGGCGCTGGGCGAGCACTACCGCGGCCATCCGGCCGTGGTCATGTGGCACGTGCACAACGAGTACGGGGCGCCGCTCGGCGAGTGCTACTGCGAGCACAGCGTGGCGGCCTGGCGCGCGTGGCTCCGCCGGAAATATCGCGAAATTTCCGCATTGAACGACGCCTGGGGCGCCACGTTCTGGGGCCAGACCTACACCGACTGGGCCGAGATCGACGCCCCGCGCGCCAACCACACGACCGTCAACCCCGCCCAGCGCCTCGACTACGCCCGCTTCAGCGACGGCCAGCACCGCGAGCACTACGCGCTGCAGCGCGACATCCTGCGCGAGCTGACCCCCGGCCTCCCGGTGACCACGAACTTCGCCGGCACCGTGAACTGCAAGTCCACCGACCTGTGGCAGTGGGCCCGCGAGCTGGACGTGATCGCCAACGACCACTACCTCCAGGCCGAGCGGCCCGACAACCACATCGACCTGGCCATGTCCGCCGACCTCGCGCGGTCGGTGGCGGGCGGGCGGCCCTGGATGCTCATGGAGCACTCGGCCGGCGCGGTCAACTGGCAGCCGCGCAACCTCGCCAAGCGGCCCGGCGAGATGCGCCGCAACAGCCTCGCGCACGTCGCCCGCGGCTCCGACAGCGTGCTGTTCTTCCAGTTCAGGGCCTCGCGGTTCGGGGCCGAGAAGTTCCACTCCGGGATGGTGCCGCACGCCGGCACCGGCTCCGAGCAGTGGCGCGAGATCGTGCGGCTCGGCGCCGACCTGCGCAAGCTCGCCGGGCTGCGGGGGAGCCGGGTGCGGGCCGAGGTGGCGCTCGTGTGGGACTGGGAGTCGTACTGGGCGCTGGAGCTGGACTGGCGGCCGTCGGTGGACCTGACGTTCAGGGAGCGGATGGACGCCTTCTACGAGGCGTTGTGGCGCGAGCACGTCACGGTGGACTTCGTCCACCCTTCCGCCGATATTTCGGGGTATCGGGTGGTGGTGGCGCCCAGCTCGTACCTGCTGACCGAGGCGTCCGCCAAGAACCTGCACCGGTACGTGGAAGCGGGCGGCCACCTGCTCGTGTCGTACTTCTCCGGCATCGTGGACGAGCACGACACCATCCACCCCGGCGCCCACCCGGGCGCGCTGCGCGAGCTGCTCGGCCTGTCGATCGAGGAGTTCCACCCGCTGCGCGAGCACGAGACGGTGACCCTCACCTCCGGCGATCCGGCCCGCGTCTGGTCCGAACGCGTCCGCCCGGCGGGCGCGGTCACCGTCGAGGGCTTCGCCGACGGCCCCGACGCCGGCCACCCCGCCCTGACCCGCCACGACCTCGGCGCGGGCAGCGCCTGGTACCTGGCCACCGCGCCCGTCACCGGCCTGCGCGACCTGCTCGCGCGGGTGCTCGACCACGCGGGCGTGTCCCGCCCGCGCGGCCTGCCCGACACCCTCGAACTGGTGCGCAGGGGCGGCCACGTCTTCCTGATCAACCATGGCGACCGGCCCGTGACGGCCGAGGGGGTGAGCGGCGTGAGCGTGTTCGACGGCGTGCGGCACGACGGGCCGGTCACCGTCCCGGCCGGAGCGGTGACCGTCCTGCTGGAAACCCCCCACCCCTAGGGAGACCCGATGAAACGCGTCATCCTCGCCGCGCTGCTGCTGTTACTCACGGCCCTCGCCGCCCCCGCGCACGCCCACACCGGGCCGGGCCGCCTGCCGATCAGGGGTGCGGACGTCTCCAGCCTGGCCAAGTCGGAGGCGCTCGGCGGCGTCTACCGCGACGCCACCGGGCGCAGGGGCGACGCGCTGCGCATCCTGTCCCGGTCCGGGCTCAACTTCATCAGGCTCAAGGTCTGGGTGAACCCGGCCGACGGCTACAACACCAAGGCCCGCGTGCTCGCCGTGGCCAAGCGGGTCAAGGCGCTCGGCATGGGCCTGCTCATCGACTTCCACTACTCCGACACCTGGGCCGACCCCGGCAAGCAGACCAAGCCCGCCGCGTGGGCGTCGCTGCCGTTCGCGCAGCTCAGGCAGGCCCTGTACGACCACACCTACGATGTGCTGCGCGCCCTGCGCGACCAGGGCAGCACGGCCGACATGGTGCAGGTCGGCAACGAGATCAACGGCGGCCTGCTCTGGCCGGACGGCTCCAACGCCGACTGGGCGAACACGGCGGCGCTGCTGAACGCCGGCTATGACGCGGTCAAGGCCGTCTCCGGCTCGACCAAGGTCGTGCTGCACCTGGCCAACGGCGGCGACAACGGCCTGTACCGGTGGTGGTTCGACAACGCGCAGGCCAGCGGCATCCGCTACGACGTGATCGGCCTGTCGTACTACTCCTACTGGCACGGCACGCTCGACGCCTTCCAGGCCAACATCAACGACGTCGCCACCCGCTACGGCAAGCCCGTCGTCGTGGTGGAGACCGCCTACCCGTTCACCACCGCCGACGACGACGGCTGGGCCAATATCATCACCGCCGCCGAGCCGTACCCCGGCTACCGCGCCACGCCGCAGGGCCAGTCGGCGATGCTGGCGCGGGTGGCCGACATCGTCCGCGCCGTCCCGAACGGCCTGGGCCTCGGCCTGTTCACCTGGGAGGCCACGTGGACGGGCGTCAAGGGCAACGGCTGGGACCCGGCGGACCCGTCCTCGGGCAACGGCTGGGAGAACCAGGCCCTGTTCGGCTACGACGACCGGGCGCTGCCCGCGATGGCGGTGCTCGGCCGGCTCTGACGAAGGGCGGCCCGGCGTCCAGGCGTCCGGCCGGCTCTGACGAAGGGCGGCCCGGCGTCCAGGCGTCCGGCCGGCTCTGACGAAGGCCGGCCCGGCGTCCGGGCGCCCGGCCGGCTCCGACCTGCCGACGCGACCTGCCGACCCGGGGCCACCCCCTACCGTAGAGGTATGCGCCTGACCGCCTTCACCGACATCGCGCTGCGCATCGTCATGCGCCTGGCCGTGGCGCAGCCGGACGACCTGCTCACCACCCGCGCGGCGGCCGACCTGCTCGCCGTCCCGTACACGCACGCGGCCAAGGCGGTGGCCCGGCTGAGCGAGATGGGCGTGGTGGAGGCCAGGCGCGGCCGGGGTGGCGGCATGCAGCTCACTCCGGCCGGTCGTGGCACGACCGTCGGCGCCCTCGTCCGCGAGCTGGAGGGCGCCGGCGACGTCGTGGGCTGCGAGGATGACACTCCGTGCCCGCTGCGGGCGGCCTGCCGGCTGCGCTCGGCGCTGCGGCAGGCGCAGGAGGCGTTCTTCGCCTCGCTCGACGAGGTCACCGTCGCGTCGCTGGTGGACGCGCCGACGGGGCCCGTGCTGCTGGCACTCACCCCCCGGAGTCAGGACCGAAGCCCCGCCCATTTAATATGAATCTCAGATGCTGATTTAAGCGCCGGGTGCCCCGATCGCGCGGCACCCGTTCACGTCTGGAGGTTCCCCCATGCTGTCCGCCAAAGCCGCCGATCTCGTGCGCGCCACGCTCCCCGTCGTCGGCGCCGAGCTGGAGACGATCACGGCGCGGTTCTACGACACCATGTTCGCCGAGCGTCCCGAGCTCCTCGACGGCCTGTTCAACCGCGGCAACCAGCGCAACGGCGAGCAGCGCAAGGCGCTGGCGGGCGCCTTCGCGGCCTTCGCCGCCGCCCTGCTGGCCGACCCGGGGCGGCGTCCCGACGAGCTGCTGGCGCGCATCGCCCACAAGCACACCGCCGTGGGCGTGACCGACGACCAGTACGTCATCGTGCACAAGTACCTGTTCGGCGCCATCGCCGAAGTGCTCGGCGACGCCCTGACCCCCGACGTCGCGGCCGCCTGGGACGAGGTCTACTGGCTGATGGCCGGCGCGCTGATCGCGATGGAATCCCGCATCTACGCCGAGGCCGGGGCCCGCGACGGCAAGACGTGGCGCACCTGGCGGGTGGTCGAGCGGCGCGAGGAGACCCCCGACACGGTGTCGCTCGTGCTGAGCCCTCTGGGCGACGAACCCGTGCCGCCGGCCCGCCCCGGCCAGTACGTCAGCGTGCGCGTGACCATGCCCGACGGCGTCCGCCAGCTGCGCCAGTACACGCTGTCGGGGCACGGCCACGACGGCCACCGCAGCATCACGGTCAAGCGGGTGCGCGACGGCGAGGTCTCCTCGCTGCTGCACGCCACCGTCAAGGAGGGCGACGAGCTCACCCTCTCCGCCCCGTTCGGCGATGTGGCGCTGGAGGACGGCGACGCGCCACTCGTCCTGGTCTCGGCCGGCATCGGCTGCACCCCCATGACCGCGATGCTGCGCCACCTCGCCGACACCGGCTCCCGGCGCAGGGTGCTGGTGCTGCACGCCGACCGCTCCAGGGCCGACCACGCGCTGCGTGCCGACATGGAGCGGCACACCGACGCGCTGCCCGCCGGCGAGCGCGTCTTCTGGTACGAGACCCCGAGCGACGGCGACCGGGCCGGGCTCATGGACCTGGAGGGCGTCGCGATCCCCGAGGGCGCCGTCGTCTACATGTGCGGGCCGGTGGCGTTCATGCGGGCCGCCCGCACCGCGCTCATCGAGGCCGGGGTCGCACCGCGTGACATCCACTACGAGGTGTTCGGCCCTGATCTGTGGCTGGCCGCCGCCTGACGGGCATGATGGCCGCATGACGATCTCAGCGGACGAACTGCTCACCACGACCCGCAGCGTACGCAAGCGGCTCGACCTCACCCGACCCGTCCCGATGGAGCTGGTCCGGGAGTGCCTGGAGATCGCCCTCCAGGCGCCCACCGGGGGCAACGCGCAGCTCTGGCGCTGGATCGTGGTGACCGACCCCGCCAAGCGCGCGGCCATCGGCGGCTACTACAAGCGGGCCTGGGACACCTACTACGCCTCCGGCTCCTCGGCCAGGGCGCTGTTCAAGGACGACCCGGAGCGGGCGGCGGCGCAGGAGCGCGTGTCCGGCAGCGCCGCCTACCTGGCCGAGCGAATGGGCGAGGTGCCGGTGCACGTGATCGGCTGCATGGCCGCGCCCCGGCTGCCCGAGGGCAACCAGGCCGGGCTGTGGGGCTCGCTGCTGCCGGCCGCGTGGAGCTACATGCTGGCCGCCCGGGCCCGTGGCCTGGGCACGGCGTGGACGACGCTGCACCTGGCGTACGAGAGCGAGGTGGCCGAGCTGCTCGGCATCCCCGGCGACGTCCGGCAGGGGGTGCTGCTGCCGACCGCGTACTACACGGGGGAGACGTTCAGGCCCGCCCGCCGGCAGCCGCTGGACGAGGTGCTGCACGTGGACGGCTGGTAAGCCGACAGATCACGAAAAAACCTCATGAATACCCCGCCCGCACCTGGTGCCCAGCCTTAGGATCATCGCGCTGACCCCTGATCCTTTGAGGAGCCCGGAGTGCCAGGTAGCGAGCAGGAAAGCGCGCCCAGCGGGATCGACACCTCCAAGCCGAGCGTCGCCCGCGTCTACGACTACATGCTCGGCGGCAAGGACAACTACGAGATCGACCGGCACGTGGCGCAGGCCGCGCTGAAGATCGCGCCGGACGCGCCGCAGGCCGCGCAGGCCAACCGGGAGTTCCTGCGGCGCACGGTCCGCCACCTGGCCGCCGAGGCGGGCATCCGGCAGTTCCTGGACATCGGCTCGGGCCTGCCCACGCAGGGCAACGTGCACGAGATCGCCCAGGCCGTCATCCCCGGCGCGCACGTCGTCTACGTCGACCACGATCCGATCGTGCTCGCCCACGGCCGGGCCCTGCTGGCCGTGGACGAGACCACCACGATCGTCGACGCCGACGCCCGCGAGCCCGAGAAGATCCTCGACGACCCGCGCACCCGCGCCCTCATCGACTTCGGCGAGCCGGTCGGGCTGCTGCTGTTCGGCATCCTGCACCACCTGAAGGACGAGGAGGACCCGGCGGGCATCGCGGCCCGGCTGATCCGCCCGCTGCCCTCGGGCAGCCACGTGGTGATCTCCCACTTCCACAACCCCATGGAGGCCCACCCCGAGGTCTCGGAGCAGGCCTTCACGGCGGAGCAGCTGTTCAACGAGCACCTCGGCACCGGCCGGTGGCGCACCCGCGAGGAGATCCTCGCCTACTTCGACGGGCTCGAACTGCTGGAGCCAGGCCTGGTGCCGCTCCCGGAATGGCGTCCGGAGACGGGGGACCACCAGGCCATGCCCGGCATCACGTACCACACCTTCGTCGGGGGTGTGGGGCGCAAACCCTAGCCGCCGGTCAGGCCGCCGGCAGCTTGCCGGTGGCGACCACCTCGCGGTACCAGTGGGCGCTGTCCTTCCAGGTGCGCTCCATCGTCTCGCGGTCCACCCGGACGATGCCGAACCGCTTGGCGTAGCCGTGCGCCCACTCGAAGTTGTCCATCAGCGACCACACGAAGTACCCGCGCACGTCCGCGCCGCCCGCGATGGCCTCGCTGACCGCGGTCAGGTGGCGGTGCAGGTAGTCGATGCGGTCGGCGTCGTGCACGACGCCGTCCTCGCCGACCGGGTCGGGGAACGCGGCGCCGTTCTCCGTGATCATCAGCGGCAGGTCCGGGTAGTCGCGGTGCAGGCGCAGCAGCAGCTCGGTCAGGCCGGTCTCGTCGATGTTCCAGCCCATCTCCGTGTACGGGCCCGGCTGCCTGACGAACTCGATGTCCTCGCAGGCGATCCACGGCGAGGCGGCGCCGTCCTGGTGCCCGTCGGCCGTCTCCTTCGCCGAGGCGCCGTCCCACTGGCGGACCAGGGTCGGGTTGTAGTAGTTGACGCCGAGCACGTCCAGTGGCTGGCAGGCGGCGGCCTCGTCGCCGTCGCGCACGAACGACCAGTCGGTCACCGACGCGGTGTCGGCGATGAGGTCCTGCGGGTAGGCGGCCTCCAGCATCGGGCCGAGGAAGGCCCGGTTGGCCAGCGCGTCCGCGCGCCGCACCGCGTCCGCGTCGCGCTCGGACACGCCGCGCACGTGGTGCAGGTTGAGCGTGACCGACATCTGCGCGTCCTTGGCGGCGGTCGAGCGCAGCGCCTGCACGGCCAGGCCGTGGCCCAGGTTGAGGTGGTGCAGGGCGGCCAGCGCGGCGGCGGCGTCGGTACGGGCGGGCGCATGCACGCCGGAGGCGTAGCCCAGGTAGGCCGAGCACCACGGCTCGTTCAGGGTGATCCAGGTGCGGACGCGGTCGCCCAGGGTCTCGCCCATGAGCCGGGCGTACTCGGCGAAACGCAGCGCCGTCTCCCGTGCCGGCCAGCCGCCCGCGTCCTCCAGCTCCTGCGGCAGGTCCCAGTGGTAGAGCGTGGCGACCGGGGCGATGTCCCTGGCCAGCAGCCCGTCCACGAGCCGGTTGTAGAAGTCGACGCCCGGCCGGTTGAGCTCGCCGCGCCCGCCCGGCTGCACGCGCGGCCAGGAGATGGAGAAGCGGTAGGCGCCGACGCCCAGGTCGCGCAGGAGGTCGAGGTCCTGCTCCAGGCGGTGGTAGTGGTCGCAGGCCACGTCTCCGGTGTCGCCGTTGGCCACCAGGCCGGGCGTGTGGGAGAAGGTGTCCCAGATCGACGGGCCGCGGCCGTCCTCGTTCCAGGCCCCTTCGACCTGGTAGGCGGCGGTGGCGGTGCCCCACAGGAAGTTCTCGGGGAAGGCAGGCATGTCACTCCTTGGCACTGAGCGTGATCTCGATGTGGTCGATCTCGGGAGCCGCGGCGGCGTGCGCCGCGGCGTGTCGGAGGTTCCAGGGGGCGGGCGCGCCGCTCAGGCGGCGGGCGCGCAGCCGGTCGCCGTGGCGGGACACCTCGAAGACGGCCGCGGGCGTGCCGTCGAGGGCGGGGACGGTGACGGTACGGGTGGCGCCGTCGGCGAATTGGTAGGCGTGGAGGGTGACGCCGTCGGCGTAGTCGTAGTCGGGCCGGTCGTCGCGGGCGCCGGTCGCGATCACCGCGCCCGGCCGGACGAGCAGCGGCAGGCTGTCGAACCCGTGCCGCTCGCCGCGCCACCCGGGCCCGGTCACGGTCGTGCCATCGAGCAGCCGGGTCCACACGCCCTCAGGCACGTAGTACGAAATGTCCCCATCGGCTGACAGCACGGGAGCCACCAGCAGATCGGGGCCCAGCAGGTACTGGGCGTCCAGGTGGTCGCAGCCCCGGTCGTGCGGGAACTCCAGGTGCATGGCCCGCATCATCGGCAGCCCCTCGGCCGCGGCCTGCACGGCGGCCCCGTACAGATAGGGCATCAGCCGCGCCTTGAGCCGCGTGAACGCGCGCAGCACGTCCACCGACTCCTCGTCGAACAGCCACGGCACCCGGTAGGAGCCGCTGCCGTGCAGCCGGCTGTGCGACGACAGCAGCCCGAACGCCACCCACCGCTTGAACACGGCCGGGTCGGGGCGCCCCTCGAAGCCGCCGATGTCGTGGCTCCAGAACCCGAACCCGCCCAGCCCCAGCGACAGCCCGCCGCGCAGCGACTCGGCCATGGCCTCGAACGTCGACTCGCAGTCGCCGCCCCAGTGCACCGGCAGCCGCTGCCCGCCGACCGTGGCCGAGCGCGCGAACAGCACCGCCTCGCCCGGCCCGCGCCGCTGCGCCAGCACGTCGTGGACCGTCTGGTTGTAGAGCAGGCTGTAGTAGTTGTGCATCCGCTCCGGGTCGGAGCCGTCGGCGTGGACGACGTCGGTGGGGATGCGCTCGCCGAAGTCGGTCTTGAACGCGTCCACCCCCATGTCGAGCAGCCCCCGCAGCTTGCCCGCGTACCACTCGCGGGCGGCGGGCGAGGTGAAGTCCACCAGCGCGCGCCCGGCCTGCCAGTGGTCATCCTGCCAGACCGTCCCGTCCGGCCGGCGCAGCAGGTGCCCGGCCGCGGCCCCCTCCTCGAACAGCTCCGACGCCTGCCCGATGTACGGGTTGATCCACAGGCACACCCGCAGGCCGCGCTCCTTCAGCCGGCGCAGCATGCCCTCCGGGTCGGGGAACACCTCCGGGTCCCACACGAAGTCGCACCAGCGGAAGCGCCGCATCCAGAAGCAGTCGAAGTGGAAGACGCTCAGCGGCAGGTCCCGCTCCGCCATCCCGTCCACGAACGCCGTCACCGTGGCCTCGTCGTAGTCCGTGGTGAACGACGTGGACAGCCACAGCCCGAACGACCACGCGGGCGGCAGCGCCGGACGGCCGGTCAGCGCCGTGTAGCGGCGCAGGATGTCCGCCGGCGTCGGCCCGTGGATGATCAGGTACTCCAGGTCGTGGCCCTCGGCGCTGAACTGCACCCGCGACACCGTCTCCGAGCCGACCTCGAACGACACCCGGCCCGGATGGTTCACGAACACCCCGTAGCCCCGGTTGGTGAGGTAGAAGGGGACGTTCTTGTAGGCGATCTCGCTGCTGGTGCCGCCGTCCTCGTTCCAGATGTCGACCGACTGGCCGTTGCGGACGAGGGGGCCGAAGCGCTCGCCGAGCCCGTACACCAGCTCGCCGGCGCTCAGGCGGAGCTGCTCGACCATGAAGTGCCGCTCGTCCGGGTCGCGCATGAGGCCCAGGCTCTTGCCCGCGCTGCGGGTCAGCTCCCGCCCGCCCGCGCTGAACGTCATCTCCCAGGGCGCGTCCCTGCGCACCCGGACCGTGAGGTCGCCGCTGGTCAGCGCCGCCTCCTCGCCGTCCACGGCGATCTTCACGTCGGGCCGGTCGTCCCGTACGTCGAAGGCGGGGGAGGCGGGCACGGACCCGGCGAAGTGCACCGTGCGGACGCGGATCACGTCCGGCATCGGCGAGGACAGGTCCACCCGCAGGACCGGCCCGTCGATGGTGTCGCCGCGGCGGGCGATCTCCCGCGTCGGGGCCAGGACGCGCAGCGTGCCGTCCCGTACGGTGACGTCGAAGGCCGCGGTCGCGTAGCCGGCGCGCACGCCGGGGCGCAGGCGCCAGTAGCCGTCCTTGAACTTCATGCCGCGGGAACCTCCTGGCGCAGCGCGGCGACCGCGCGGGGCGTCAGCGTCACGTGACCCTCGGCGCGCGCGCCGGTCAGCAGGTCGACGCCCGGCTCGGGGATCGGCACGCGGACCGTCGTGGCGCCGTGGTTGAGCAGGAACAGCACCGCGCCGCGGCGCACCGCCTCCACGCCCGCCGGCAGGTCGGGCAGCACGCCGCGCACGCCCGCGTCGGCCAGCGCCCGCCCGGCCAGGCTCGCCAGCGCGGCCGGCTCCGGCATCGTGCCGACGTACCAGGCGACGCCCGCGCCCGAGCGGTGCCGCAGGATCGCCGGCCGGCCCGCCAGGTCGCCCTCGGCGAACTCGGCCACCACCTCGGCGCCGTCGGCCCGCAGCAGCTCGGTCCAGGTGCGCGCCTCGAAGTCCAGGCCGCCGCTCCACCGGCAGCGCACCGGCTGCCCCTCCGGCGCGGGCAGCCACTCCTCGCCGGAGGCGCCCAGCACCTCGCGCAGCGGCACCGGGAACCGCCCGGTCCGCACGTGGGAGTTCTCGTCCACCACGCCGGAGAACGGCCCGACCACCAGCACGCCGCCGCCCGCCACGTACGCGGTCAGCCCGGCCGCGTCCCCGTCGCCGAGCAGGAACAGGTTCGGCACCACGACCAACGCGTACGCCGACAGGTCGGCGCCCGGCGGCACCACGTCCACGCTCACGCCGCGCTCGAAGAACGGCACGTAGTAGTCCAGGAGCTGGTCGACGGCGTTGAGCCGGTCGCTGGGCCGGCCGCGGTCCTCCAGCGCCCACCAGCTCTCCCAGCCGAACACCATCGCCACCCGCGCCGGCACCGGCTCGCCCGCCACCTCGGCCAGCCCGCGCAGCTCCTGCCCGTGCGCGCGCACCTCGGCGTGCAGCCGCGTGTCCGGGCCCGCGTGCGGCACCATCGCGGCGTGGAAGCGCTCGGCGCCGAAGCGGGAGGCCCGCCACTGGAAGTAGCACAGCCCGTCCGCGCCGCGCGCCACCGCCTGCAGCGACTCCAGGCGGAGCTGGCCGGGCGGCTTGGGCAGGTTGTGCGCGCGCCAGTTGACCGCGCTCGTCGCCTGCTCCATCAGCAGCCACGGCCGCCCGCCGGCCAGGCCGCGCATGAGGTCGTGGGTGAGCGCCGTCCTCGCGGGGGTGAGCGGATCGCCCGGCTCCGGGTAGCAGTCGTTGGAGATCACGTCCTGGTCGGCGGCCCACGACCAGTAGTCCACGCGCTTGAAGAAGCCCATGAAGTTCGTGGTCACCGGGATGCCCGGGGTGTGGGCGCGCAGGATGTCGCGCTGCTCGCGGAAGTGCGCGCGCAGCTCGTCGGAGCAGAAGCGCCACCAGTCGAGCCGCTGGGTGGGGTTGATGAGGTACGGGGCGCGGCGCGGCGGCACCACCTCGGCCCAGTCGCCGTACCCCTGGCTCCAGAACGTGGTGCCCCACGCCTCGTTGAGCGTGGCCAGGTCGCCGTAGCGGGCGCGCAGCCAGCCGCGGAACGCCTCCGCTGACACGTCGCAGTGGCAGACCTCGCCGTACTCGTTGCCGACGTGCCACATGGCCAGCGCCGGATGGTCCGCGTACCGCTCGGCCAGCGCCGTCGTGATCGACTGGGAGCGCTCCCGATATGGGCCCGAAGAAGGGCAGAACTGGTTGCGGGAGCCGTACCAGAGCCGGTGCCCGCCCTCGTCCACCGGCAGCGTCTCCGGCCGGCGGTGCCCCAGCCACGGCGGCGGCGACGCCGTCGGGACCGCCAGGTCCACCGCGACGTCGTGCCCGGCCATCAGGTCGAGCACCCGGTCGAGCCAGCCGAAGTCGTGCTTGCCCGGCTCCGGCTCCAGCCGCGCCCAGCTGAAGACGCCCACCGTGACCAGGTTGACCCCGGCGGCCCGCATCAGCTCGGCATCCTCCCGCCACACCTCCTCCGGCCACTGCTCCGGGTTGTAGTCTCCGCCGAACAGCAGCCCGCGGCGCCCGGTCAGCGCACGCATCCCCGGCCTCACCATCTTCCCCCTTCACGAGGTGGCGCGGAGCTGTCCCCCACCACCAGCCGGCAGGGCAGCAGCCGCCGCTGCGGCCCGCCCTGTGTCTCGCCCTTTGTTCCGCCCTGCACCCTATTGATCAGCATCCGGGCGCCGATCCGGCCCAGCTCGGCGCTGGGCGGCTCCAGCGTCGTCAGCCGGGGATGGAACATCCCGGCCACCCGCGCCGACGACAGCACCAGCAGCAGCGTCAGATCCTCCGGGATGCGGCGCCCGAGCCGCGCCACGGCCGCGATCACCCCGGCCGCCGCGTGGTCGTCCATCACGGCCAGCGCCGTCACGTCCGGATGCGTGCCGAGCAGCTCCTCGAACGCCTTCCCGCCCGCCTCGGCCGACCTCGGCCGGTACCCGCCGACGTACGCCAGGCCCGCCTCGCGCGCCGCCCGCTCGAACTCCCGCCCGGCGCGCACCGCGGGCCCGTACCCGGCGGCGTGCGCGTCCACGGCCCGGTTGAAGAAGGCCAGCTTGCGATGCCCCAGCCCGGCGACGTGCGCCACCGCCTCCTCAGCGGTGGCGGCGAAGTCGATGTCCACGTGGTCGATCCCGCCCGGCTCGCGGGTCCGCCCGATCATCGCGAACGGCACCCCCGCCGCCGCCAGCACCGCCGGCCGCTCGTCGTCCAGCCCCACCTCCATCAGCAGCACCCCGTCCACCAGCCCCAGGCCGGTGATGTGCCGCAACTCCTCGAGGGGGTCGGCGCTCTCGGGCGACAGGAGCAGGTGATAACCCCGCTCCCTGGCCGCCTCGGCCGCCCCGGTCGCGAACTGCATCTCGGTCAGCCCGAAACCGCTGCGCGGAGCGGGGAACAGCAGCGCCAGGATCCGCGTCCGCTTGCTCTGCAACCCCCGGGCCAGCAGATTGGGCCGATACCCCAGCTCGGCCGCGGCCCGCTCGACCCGCCGCCGGGTGGCCGCCGCCACGGGGCGGGTGCCGTTGAGCGCGGCGGACGCGGTACTGACGGCCACCCGGGCGCGCTCGGCCACGTCACGCAGAGAGGTCATGAGGCTCCGGGGGCCGTTATGGCGGTCGAAACGTTTCGCACCACGCTAAAGTCCGGTTTGTGGGGATGTCAATGGGGTGAATTCGGGTGACCGGAATAGGGGACACCGTCACAGCCGGCCGCGCTCGCGGCCGTACATCAGAGCTTCCATGCGGTTCCTCACGTGCAGCTTCGCGTACAGGTCGCTGAGCTGCCGGAACATCGCCCGCTCCGAGTAACCGACCCCGTCGGCGAGCAGGCCCACCGTCATCCCCTCCGAGAGCCGGCGCAGCCACTCGAAACGGCGCGGCGGCCGGAATGTACGAGAATCCCGGGGCGCCGACAATGGTGCCGGCGCCTGTTGGCCCGATCCGGCCCCTAGGGAGGGTCGTTCTCTAGTACACGTACGGCCAGCCGGCCGAGTCCCAGCCGATGAGGTTGACGCCGAGCTTCGGCGTGCCGCCCGCGTTGCCGTCGTAGTAGTGGTAGACGAGCAGGTCGCCGTCCACGTCCGACATGACGCTCTGCCCGCCGGGGCCGATGACGTTGCCGTGGGTCTCCAGGACCATCGTGCCGCCGCCGTTCAGCATCGGGGTGCCCGCGCGGTCCACGTACGGGCCGGTCGGGCTGGTCGAGCGGCCGACCTTGATCTTGTACGTGCTGGACGTGCCGGCGCAGCACCGGTCGTAGGAGGCGAACAGGTAGTAGTAGTCGCCGTGGCGGATGATGTCGGGGGCCTCGACCGCGTAGGGGGCGTCGGGGCGGGTGGCCAGGTGGTAGAGGGTGCGGTCGGAGGAGTGGCGCTTGCCGGTCGCGGGGTCGAGGCGGATCATGCGGATGCCCGTCCAGTACGAGCCGAAGCTCAGCCACCACCGGCCCGAGGCGTCGACCAGGAGGTTGGGGTCGATGGCGTTGTGGTCGTTGCTCGTCGTGGTGGCGTAGACGACGCCCTGGTCGGACCAGGTGCCGGGCTGGCCGGTGGAGCTGGTGGCCAGGCCGATGGCGGAGTTGTTGGAGCCGAAGCTGGAGACGGCGTAGTACATGAGGTATCTGCCGCCCTGCTGGGAGATGTCGGGCGCCCAGGGGTCGTTGGCGGAGGAGTACGTCCGCCACCACGACGGCGGCGTGCGGAAGGCGGAGCCGGCGCGGGTGAAGGTGATGCGGTCGGTGGAGGTGCGGGCCTCCAGGTAGCCGTGGGTGGAGTAGAGCACGTAGCTGGACGAGGTGCGGATCATCGTGGGGTCGTGCACGACGACGTCGCCGGTGACCCGGCCGGGGTTGGGGTAGGCGAGCGCGGCGGCCGTGAGCGCGAGCACGCTCGCTGCGGCGGCGACGATGCGGGGCAGGCGGCGCAAGGGTCCTCCTTGAGGGGTGGGACGCTGCGCCGGTGCGTCGCAGGCAATGTAGGTGCGGTTTTCGGAGATCGTCAACCCGGTCGTGAAACTTACACGGGGGTGGTGGGGTGACCTGCGGGGATGCGGAGGGCCGGCGGTCCGGGTCTTGACAGGGCCGGTCAGGGTTCGTACGGTCGGGCCGCTTTCGATCAGCGGTGTTAACGCTAACAAATCGGAGGCTGCGCCGCGTCACCCTTTCCGGCCGGGCCGTTCGGGGCCCGGCCGATTCCCCGGCGGAGGAGGTTCAGGACACGACGCGATACCAGATGTTCACGGCGTGCGGCACGTGGCCGGCGCGGAGGCGTTCGAGCCTGACGTTCGTGCCGCCCGGGTGCTCGAACAGGCGCACCCCGTCCCCGAGCAGCACCGGCGCCACGATCGTCAGCACCTCGTCCAGCACGCCCGCCTCCAGGCACTGGCGGGCGACGTCCGCGCCGAGCACGTTGACGTACCTGCCGCCCGCGGCCTGCTTGGCGGCGGCCACGGCGGACGCCAGGTCGCCGGCGAACGTGACGCCCGGGACCGGGTCGCCGGGGACGTGGTGGGTGAGGACGACCTGCGGGCCCTGCCAGGCGCCCTCGAACGCGCCCTCCTTGTCCGTGCCCTTGTTCGGGTCGTCGCCGGCGTAGGTGCGCCTGCCCACCAGCAGCGCGCCGATCTCGCCGACGAGGTCGTCGACCAGCGGGTTGGGGCCGAGGTGGGGGGTCAGCCAGGACATGTCTCCGCCCGGGCCCGCGAGGAAGCCGTCCGCCGACATGGTCACCGAGTACAGCAGTTTGCTCATGACCGGTAGACCGCCAGGCCCCTGCGAAGTCATCGGCCCGGGGGAGCGGTGGAGCGGCGCGGGGATGTCGGATCACGCCTCGACGCGCGGGTCCCAGCCGAGCTCGTCGTAGAAGGCGGCGCGTGCCCGCTCGAACGCGGCCCGGTCGAGGACGGCGCCCCGGTGCGGCCCCTCCGTGATCGCCTCCTCGGGCAGGCGCGCCGGCAACGCCTCGTCGAGGCGCCCGCCGCTCTCGCGCAGCGCGTACGCCCGCATCGCGTCCAGGCGCTCCTGCCCTGCCACCAGCAGGTCCTCCAGCGTGAACTCCACGCCCAGCACGGCCGTGACCAGCGCCGTCAGATGGTCGATCGTGAGAGGACGGGTCGGGCTGGAGGCGAACAGGCACACGTTCAGCGCGTCCAGGCCGCTCCACAACCGCAGCAGCCGGGCCGTGCGCCGGCCCCGCTCCTCGTCCAGCTCGCCCGCCGGAGCCGGCCGCGCGCCGACGCGCGCGGCCTCGGGAAAGCAGTAGGCCAGCCCCACCACCGGGTCGAAGTCGAGGTCGTGCTCCAGCGCGTCGTAACGCGGGCCGCCCGGGGCCAGCGCGTAGCCGAGACCGATGCCCGGCTGCGGGCGCGGGTCGATGCACGGCACCTCCGCGTCCTTCACCGTCATCGCGTACGCCGCCGCGCCCCGCCCGATCCGCCGCGCCGCCCGCGCCGAACCCTCCGCCAGCAGGTCGCCCAGGGCGCCCGACCGCGCGGCCACGTCCTCGATCAGGCCCGGCAGCGCCGCCGCGTCCCCGAACGCCGGGCCGGCCGGCAGCAGGCCGCGCTCCGCGCACTCCATCGCGAACGCGAGCGTGCCGCCCAGCGACACCACGTCGAGGCCAAGGTCGTTGCAGCGGGCGTTGGCGGCCAGGATCACGTCGAGGTCGTCGATGCCGAGATTCCACCCCAGCGACACGAACGCCTCCTGCCCGAGCCCGCCCGTACGCCGCTCCACGCCGGGCGGCGCGTACACCTTGAGGCAGTCGTTCGGGCAGCCGGGGCACGAGCCGGTCGTCGCGACCGCGCGGCCGTCGTAATCGCCCGCCGACGGCACCCGCAGGCGGGGCGCTCCCGTCACGGAGAAGTTGCGCACCGAGGCGTAACCCGGGTCGATGGGGTCGCCCGCCCAGGCCGCGAAACCCGGCAGACCCGCCTGCCAGGCGGCCAGCTTGTTCGTGGCCATCGCCTCCCGGTAGTAGGCGACCAGCGCGGCGATCGCCTCCGGGTCGGCCACCGCCACCGGGTCGGCCCGTTCGGCGCGCGCCGCCATCTGGCCAGCCAGTTCGCCGAGCGCCGCCAGGTCGGGCACCGGCGCCGGGTCGGCCCGGCCGGCGCGCGCCGCCTGCTCGGCCGCCTCGGCGGGCGCGGGGCCGGCGCAGACGATCGCCTTGAGGTTCTTGGCGCCGAAGACCGCGCCGAGCCCGTACCGGCCGGCGGCGAACGCGTGATCGGTCACCACGCTCGCGTACCGCACCAGATGCTCCCCGGCCGGCCCGATCGCCGCGACGTGCGCCCCCGCGCCGTGCCGGGCGCGCAACGCGTCGGTTGTCGCGGCCGTGCCCAGCCCGCGCAGGTCCTCCGCGTCGTGCACGCTCACCTCCCCGCCCGCCACCAGCAGGTACGACAGCCGCTCCGCCCGCCCCACCACGGCCAGCGCCTTCGCCCCCGCCCCGCGCATGCCCGCCGCGAACGGGCCCAGCGCGTGCGCCTCCCCGGCCACCCCCGTCAGCGGCGACTTCGCCAGGAACACCGCCTTGGCCAGCCCCGGGGCCGCCGTCCCGCCCAGCATCCCGGCCGCGACGTACAGCAGCGCCTCCGGATCGTACGGATCCAGCCCCGCCGCCGTCCGCTCGGCCAACAGCCGCAGCCCCAGGATGGAGCCGCCGTAGTGCCCCTTCTCCGCGAACCGGTCTTCCTTCGTCACGTTTCCGCTGGCCAGATTCACAACGAACGGCATGAAAGAGCCTCCTAGAGCCAGGAAGGGGACCAGGAGCGGCACACCATCACACATCATCCCGCACCCGCAACTCTCACCCCTGGACGGGCGGCTCCCCTCACAACATCATGAGACGGGGGGTTAACGGATCAGTCAGGAGGAGCTGTCCGCCATGGCCACCGTCATCGCACTCGCCACCGCCGCCCTGTTACTCGCCACCACACCCGCGATCCCGCCTGCCCCCTCGGCGTCCGGTGAGCGACCCGCCATCTCGGTGTCCGGTGAGCGACCCGCCGCCTCCACGACCGGTGATCGGCTCGTCGCCCGCACGGAGTCCGGCCTGGTGCGCGGGGCGCGCGCCGACGGGGTGGAGCGCTTCCTCGCCCTCCCGTACGCCGCCCCGCCCGTCGGCGACCTGCGCTGGCGCGCCCCGCAACCCCCGCCGACGTGGCAGGGGGTGCGCGCGGCGGACGCCTGGGGCAACCGCTGCCCGGCCGCCGCCGGCAGCAACGGCCCCCGCTCCGAGACCGAGGACTGCCTGTACCTCAACGTGTTCCGCCCCGAGGGCACCCGGGCCGGGCAGCGGCTGCCGGTGCTGTTCTGGATCCACGGCGGCGGCCTGGTCAACGGCTCGGCCAACCAGCACGACGGCACCCTCATCGCCCAGCTCGAGAACGTCGTCGTGGTGAGCGTCAACTACCGCCTCGGCGTGCTCGGCTACCTCGTTCACCCCGCTCTGGCCGCCGAGTCCGGCCAGGCGGGCAACTACGGCCTGCTCGACCAGCAGGCCGCGCTGCGCTGGGTGCGGCGCAACATCGCCGCATTCGGCGGCGACCCCCGGCGCGTCACCATCGACGGCGAGTCGGCGGGCGGCTTCTCCGTCTGCGCCCACCTCACCGCCCCCGGCTCGGCCGGGCTGTTCGCGCGCGGCATCATGCAGAGCGGATCCTGCGTCAGCCGCCCCATCGAGGACGGCGAGCGCACCGGCACCCAGATCGCCGCCACGCTCGGCTGCCCCGACCCGGCCACCGCCGCCGCCTGCCTGCGGGCGCTCCCGCCCGGCCGGCTCATCGACGGCCCGCAGTACACCTCCTTCACGCACGGCACGCCCGCCCTGCCGGAGAGCCCCGACACGGCCGTGCGGGCGGGCCGCTTCCAGCGGGTGCCGCTGATGATCGGCTACAACCGCGACGAGGGCCGCACGTTCTTCCAGGGCAACCGGGGCTGGACGCGGGAGCGGTACGAGGAGTGGGTGCGCACCGTGTTCGGCGACCGCGCCGCCGCCGTCCTGGAGCGCTACCCGTGGCCGGCCCGCTCCGACGCGTTCACCCCGGCCTACCTGACGGGCGCGATCGCCACCGACGCCGGCCTCTTCGCGGGCATCGGCGGCTGCCCCGCCCTGCGCCTCGCACGTGACCTGTCGGCGTACACCACCGTCTACGGCTACCGCTTCGACCACCGCACCGGCCCCGGCCTCACCCCCGAGCCCGCCGGGTACGTCTGGGGTGCCGGGCACGCGGCGGAGCTGGCGTACCTGTGGCCGAGCTTCGACAACGGCACCCCGATCGCGCCCACGTTCGACGCGGGCGAGCGCCGGCTGGCCCGGGACATGGTGCACTACTGGGGCGGGTTCACCCGCACCGGGCAGCCGTACGCCAGGGGGTCGGCCCGCTGGCCGCGGCTCGGCGACGCGGTCATGTCGCTGCGCGCGGCCGGCCGCTCCACGCCGGTCCCGGAGGCGACGATGGCGGCCGAGCACCAGTGCGACCTGTGGCAGCCCGGCAGCGCGGGCAGCTCGTGAGAGGCCGCACGTCCTCGGAAAGCGCCGATATGTCGGCTCGTGAAGCGCCGCATATGTCCCCGGACATTCGCGGACGACGGCGCCTACTTTCACTTCTCATCACCATAAGTCGGCCGATGTTCGAAGTAAGGTGGATCCATGCCAACCAACGGCCGGCACGCGGTGGGGGCGGGGGCACTGTTGGCGATCCTGCGCGACGGGCAGCCCCGCACCAGGGGCGAGCTGGCCCGGCTCACCGGCCTGTCCAGGTCCACCGTCTCCCAGCGGCTGGACGCGCTGATCGGCTCCGGCTGGGTCGTCGAGGACGAAGGCGTGATCTCCTCAGGGGGCAGGCCCGCCTCGATGTTCACGTTCAACGGCGGCGCCCGGGTCGTGCTCGCCGCCGACCTGGGCGCCACCCGCGCCCGCCTGGCCGTCCTCGACCTCGGCCTGAACGTGCTGGCCGAGCAGGTCGCCGGCCTTCCCGTCGACCTCGGCCCCGAGCCGGTGCTCGCCGCCGTCGCCGCGTCCCTGCGCGACCTCCTGGCCACGGCCGGGCGCGACCCCGCGCAGGTGTGCGGGGTGGGGATCGGCCTGCCCGGCCCGGTCGAGCACCGCACCGGCCGCCCGGTGAACCCGCCGATCATGCCCGGCTGGGACGGCTCCCCGGTGCCTGAGCGCCTGCGCGAACTCCTGGCGGAACGGCTGGCGGAGCGGCCGGGCGATGGACTGGGGGAGCTGCCGGAGGAACGCCCAGGCGATCGGCCCCGCGATCGGCCGGGGGAGTGGCCGGGCGCGCCTGTCCTGGTGGACAACGACGTGAACGTGATGGCGCTGGGCGAGCACTGGGCCGCCCGCCCCGCCGTCGACCACCTCATCTACATCAAGATCGGCACCGGCATCGGCTGCGGCATCATCTCCGGCGGCCGGCTGCACCGGGGCGCGCGCGGCGCCGCCGGGGACGTCGGCCACATCCGGGTGCCGGCCTCCGGCGCCCCGTGCCGGTGCGGCAACACCGGCTGCCTGGAGGCGGTCGCGGGCGGCGCCTCGATGGCCGCCACCCTGCGCGAGGCCGGCGCCGACGCGCGCGGCAGCAAGGACGTGGTCGCCCTCATGCGCGCCGGCGACCCCCTGGCCACCCGCCTGGTCCGGCAGGCGGGCCGCGAGGTGGGCACAGTGATGGCCGCGATCGTGAACTTCTTCAACCCGTCCGTCATCGTGCTCGGCGGCGACGTCGCCGAGGCCGGCGAGCAGCTGCTGGCCGGCGTGCGGGAGACCATCTACAGCAGGTCGCTGCCGCTGGCCACGCAGCACCTCGGCATCAGGACCGGCGAGCTGGGCGACCGGGCCGGCGTCGTGGGCGCCGCCGTCATGGTCGTCGAGCACGTCCTCGATCCGGCCACCATCGACGAGGTCACCGCGGAGCGGGCGGCCTACGTCGCCGCGCGGCCCTGATGCGCCGCTGGACGGCCACGATCGCGACGTCCACCACGACCAGCGTCCGCCTGGTCCATCGCGGCCGATCAGCCACAAAGGGGATATATAGCGATCTTCCGGGCAGGAGGCTCGCGATGTCCACCCTCGACCTCATCCTGGCCCTCGGCGGCGCCGCCGCGTTGCTGGCCGCGATCCTCCCGGAGTTCCTCGCCCGCCGAGCCCTCTCCCTGCCCCTCGTCTACCTGCTCGCCGGCATCCTCCTGTTCACCCTCCCCCTGGGGCTGCCCGACCCCGACCCCATCGCCCACCGGGTCGCGCTGGAGCACATCACCGAGCTGTGCGTCGTCATCTCCCTCATGGGCGCCGGCCTGGCGATCAACCGCCGCATCGGCCCGCGCGGCTGGTCCACCACGTGGCGGCTGCTCGCCCTGGCCATGCCGCTCACCGTGGCCGGGGTGGCCGCCGCGGCCGTCGCCCTGCCGGGCTGGCCGATCGCCGCCGCGCTGCTGCTCGGCGCCGTGCTCGCCCCCACCGACCCGGTGCTCGCCTCCGACGTGCACGTGGGCGAGCCCGTGGACGCCCAGAACGCCGACGACGAGGTCCGCTTCGCCCTGACCTCGGAGGCGGGCCTCAACGACGGGCTGGCCTTCCCCATCGTGTACGCCGCCATCGCCGTGGCGGCCGGAACCGCCGGCTGGGCGGGGGAGTGGGCGCTGACGGACGTCCTCTACCGCACCGCCGCCGGCGCCCTGCTCGGCCTGTTCATCGGCGGCCTGCTCGGCCGCCTGTTCTTCCGCGCCAGGTCCGACGGCCTGCGCCTGGCCGAGCGCCGTGACGGCTTCGTCGCCCTGGCCTGCACGTTCCTCGCGTACGGGGTGACGGAGCTGGCCCACGGGTACGGCTTCGTCGCCGTGTTCGTCACCGCGTGCGCCATCAGGAGCGCCGAGCACGGCCACGGCTACAACAACGTGCTGCACGGCTTCGTCGAGCAGATCGAGCGGCTGCTCACGGCCTGGCTGCTGCTCCTGCTCGGCGGCTTCGTCGCGACCGGCGGCCTGGCGGCGCTCACCTGGCGCGGCGCCGCCGTCGGCCTCCTGCTGCTGCTCGTCATCCGCCCGCTGGCCGGCTGGCTGGTGCAGTGGCGCGGGCGGGCGGGGCCGAGGGAACGGCTGGCGATCTCGTTCTTCGGCATCCGGGGGATCGGGTCGCTGTTCTACCTGGCGTACGCGCTGGGGCAGGCCGACTTCGGCGTGCCGGCGGAGGAGTTGTGGGCGGTCACCGGGTTCACCGTCCTCGCCTCGGTCGTCCTGCACGGCGTCACCGCCACCCCGGTCATGAACCACGTGGACGCTCTGCGCAAGGCGCACCTGGGCCGCGGCGGCCGGTGAGAAGTTCTTCCGGCCGAAGGCGGGAGTTATCGCTGCGGGAACCGCCGGGCCACGTACGACGATCAAGGTGCTGCGCGGCACCCTGAAACGGAGTACGACCCCATGGCACACCCCACCCTCGGCCGTCGCGCGCTGCTCACGGCGGCCCTCGCCGCGCCCGCCGCCGGCACCCTCGCCGGCCCCGCCGCCTCCCCGGCGCACGCGTCCGGACACGGCGGCCGGTTCGACCGCGAGAGCCCCCGCTTCACGATCGGCGTCCTGCCCGACACGCAGTACCTCTTCGACGAGGACCGCTCCGACCCCGCCCCCGTGCGCCAGACGTTCCGCTTCCTGACCGGCGGCGAGCGCGAGAGCAGGAACATCGCGTTCATGACGCACTTAGGGGACGTCACCGAGCACGGCACCGAAGAGGAGCTGGCGCTCGCCTCCGACACGTTCCGGCAGCTCGACGGCCGCCTGCCGTACAGCGTCCTGGCCGGCAACCACGACGTGAGCGGCGCCGACGACCAGCGCGGCGACAGCGCGTACCTGAAGGCGTTCGGCCCCTCCCGGTATGCCAGGATGTCCACCTTCCGCGGCGCGTCGCCCGACGGCTACAACAGCCACCACGTGATCGAGGCGGGCGGCCGGCGGTGGCTCGTGCTGGCGCTCGACTGGCGCGTCTCCGACCAGGGCCTGCGCTGGGCGCAGAGCGTCATCGACGCGAACAGGACGCTGCCCGCCATCCTCACCACCCACGACCTGGCCTGGGCGGACGACACCGGCGCCGCGGCGCTGTCGCAGCACGGGCAGCGCCTCTGGGACGCCTTCATCAAGCGCAACGACCAGATCTTCCTGACGCTCAACGGCCACTACTGGCCCTGCGGCCGTACCGTGCTCAAGAACGACGCCGGCCACGACGTGCACGTGCACATCACCAACTACCAGGACCGCTACTACGGCGGCGCGGGCATGGTCCGGCTCTACGCCTTCGACCTCGTCCGCAACGTGATCGACGTGGAGACGATCTCGCCGTGGCTGCTGGAGCGCGACCCGGACGAGCGCACCCCGCTGGAGGCCGAGCACCTGGAGCTGACCGGCCCCGTGGACCGCTTCAGCATCGAGATCGACTTCGACGAGCGCTTCGCCGGGTTCGCCCCGCGCACCCCGCCGCCGGCCCGTCCGGCCAGGGCCGTCATGCCGCGCGGCACGGTCGCGTACTGGAGGTTCGACGCCGAAGGGCTCGCGGGCGCGGCGGGCACGGACGGCGCGGTCGTGCCCGCCGGCACCGTCGCCCGCGACCTGACCGGCGGCGGCAACGACCTGACCATGGAGCTGCTGCACGCCAGCGCCCCCGAGACGCTGACGTGGTCGGCCGAGCACCACGAGGGCCAGCCCGCCCACGCCAGCCTCCGCTTCGACGGCGGCAAGTCCCCCGACCGGGGCGCCGTGCTCAGGTCCGGCCCGAACGCCCCCGTCAACAGCATGACCTTCACCTCCGGGTACACCATCGAGGCGTTCATCAAGCTGCCCGAGCCGTTCGAGGGCGACCACGCCTGGATGGGCATCCTGAGCTGGGAGGGCCGCAGCGGCGACGCGGGCAAGAGCAGCGGCTGGTCGCCCGACGAGCCGACGTGCAGCCTCAACCTGTCGCCCGAGCGCTTCCTGCAGTTCGTCGTCTACCCCGCCGACCGCGACGCCGACCCCACCTCGTGGAGCCACGCCCTGCCGGTCGGCCGCTGGACGCACGTGGCCGTCGTCAACGACTCCCGCCGGACCATCATGTACGTCGACGGCTCCAAGATCGCCCGCAACCCGAGCCAGCCGTCCAAGGGCATCTCGACACTCGGCCGGCCGTTCGCGATCGGCGGGACCCAGTTCGCGCTGACGTACGGTCAGGGCTTCTACGGGTGGATCGGCGACGTGCGGATCGTCTCCAGGGCCCTGCGGCCGAAGGAGTTCCTCCGCCCGTACGCGTGATGATCGCAGCCGCCCGTACCGGGTAGGTTGGCGCCCCATGGAGGCACGCCAGAAGCACCCGCACCCACCACGGCCCGCCCGCAGTGCCGCCCGCGGCGCCGCCCGCAGTGCCGCCCGCAGTGCCGCCCGCGGCGCCGCCGCCGCGCCCGCCCGGAAGGCGGCGGCGCTCGTCCTGGGCGCGGTGGTGCTCCTCGGCGCGGCGGCGTGCGGCCCCGCTCCCGCCGCCGCCCCTCCGGCGCCCGCTCCGTCCGCGCCCGCTCCGTCCGCGCCCGCCCCGTCCACGCCCGCGCCCAGCACGCCGAAACCTTCCGAGAAGCCGCTCCCGGACCCCACCGAGAAGCTCCCCGACGGCCCCGCGAAGCTGGCCGCCGCGCTGCGGGAGACCACCGACGCGCTGAACGCGTCCATCGACGCCTGGACGAAGCACGGCTCGCCCGCGACCGGCGAGCCGCCCGAGGACGTCGAGCTGCTGGCCCTGCACCAGCAGCGCATCTACCGCCACGCCGCCCGCCACCCCGACCTCGCCGCCAAGACCTTCGCCCGGCTGCCCGCCGCCCTCGCCGCCCAGGCCAGGGACGACACCGCCGCCATCCGCGAGCTGCTCGCCCTGGCCCGCCCCATCAAGCCGGACGCCGTCTTCAAGACCCAGCCGGCCCGGCCGGCGGGCGAGCTGCTCGGCTATTTCAAGAAGGCCGAGCGCCGATTCGGGGTGGAGTGGGAGGTGCTGGCGGCGGTGATGTTCGCGGAGACGAAGTTCGGCCGCGTACGGGCCGACAGCCACGCCGGCGCCCAGGGCCCCATGCAGTTCATGCCCGCCACGTGGAAGGCGTACGGGATGGGCGGGGACGTGCGCGACCCGCACGACGCGATCATGGGCGCGGCCAACTACCTCAAGGCGAGCGGCGCCCCCCGCGACTACCGGCGGGCGCTGCACGCCTACAACCCGTCCCAGGCGTACGTGAACGCCATCCTCCTGCACGCCCGCCGGATCAAGCGCGACCCGCGCGCCTACTACGCGTACTACACCTGGCAGGTGTACGTGATCACCACCGAGGGGGAGCGCCGCCTGACCGGCCCGTAGCGGCGTCCCCGGGAGGGTCAGGCGTGGTCGGCGCAGCAGGGAGTGGGGTTCGGCACCTCGGCGGGGGTGATCCGGCCGCCGGCGGCCGGCATGGTGAGCAGGGTCATGAGGCCGTCCCGCCAGACGGGCCTGACGTGGTCGTTCGTGACGACGAGCACGTCGTCGGGCGGCGGGCCGGGGGAGGCGAGCAGCAGCACCCGGTCGATGGCCGAGGCGTCGCGCAGCTCGCCCAGCGGGAGGACGCCGGTGAGGCGGTCGCGGCCCGGGAAGGTGACGACCCGGCCGCCGCGCCGGGCCTCGTGCTCGGCCGCCGCCAGCGCCGCCCCCTCCGCCAGAGGCCCGTCCCGGTGCCCGCCCAGCACCCACGACCCGCCGGGCACGAGCTCCGACAGGACCGCGGGCGTCACCGAGTCCGGGACGGCCAGCGAGCAGGCGACGTGCGGCTCGTCGCCCGCCGGCCCCGCCGGCACGAAGTGGGTGCACCCGATCGTGTCCCCCGGCAGGCCGAACCCCCGCACCACCGTGTGGAGCAGGTGCTCGGCCTCGGGCACCGTCCGGCTGCCCGCGTCGAATGCGACGATCATCGGCGCGGCAGCACCCAGATCGGGTTGCTGTAGAACCACAGGTCGTTCCACGGGTCGGCGTCGCCGTACACGTCGATCCGCGGCCCGTTCGGGTCCACGGCCGCGCCCAGCAGCCCGGGTGCGCTGCGCTTGCCGTCGGTGCCGCGCAGCCGCACGTACACGGGGCGGTCGACGGCGCCGAGCTGGTAGGTGAAGGTGACGGTGCCGGTGCTCCCGTTCACCTCGTACGACTGCACGACCTTGGTGTTCGGCGTGGTGAAGGCGTCCTTGTCGGAGACGGGGCCGGTGACGTCGCCCTGGATGACGTCCACCCGGGCCAGCGTGGGCACGAACTGCGCCCAGTTCGGCCGCCCGGCCAGGGTGACCTCGATGGCCAGCTCGACGCGGGCGCCCTGACGCACCTGGAGGGTGCCGCCGAGCGTCACGCCGCGCTGGCCGGTGCCCGCCGGGCGGGCCCGCACCACCAGGCCGCTGATCAGGCCGCCGTGGTCCACCCAGACGCGGCCGGCGCGCAGGGCGTCCATGACGGCGCGGTAGGAGAAGTCCTCGGCGCCGGCGTGGGTGCGGCTGTAGAAGCCGGGCCAGAAGTCGCCGGAGCCGAAGTTCGGCACCCCCTTGTAGACGGGGTCCTCGTAGCGGCCGTTGGCGTTGAAGTCGCCGCCGGGGCCGCGGTCGCTGGTGTCGCCGTGCACCCAGTGGGAGTCGGAGTTCGCGGTGATCCACCACGGCTTGCCCTCGGCGAGCAGGCTGTCCCACAGGCCGCCCACGGTCGCGGTCATCCAGTCGAACCCGCCGAAGGTCTTGTAGCTCTCGGCCGGGTAGCCGGGGAAGGAGTCGGCGCCGGGGTTGCTGTCGTAGTAGCCGCGCCCGCCGCCGGGGCCGTTCGGCTTGGCGATGCCGGCCGCCTGGTGGCCGGGCGCGCCCTCCATGCCGACCGCGATCGTCGGCTGGGCGTCGCGCCAGCCGCGGATCTCGTGCGGCGAGTCGATGCCCTTCCTGGAGGGGTGGTTGGCGAAGAACAGCGCGTCCGGCACGCGCCGCTTCCTGACGGCGTCGGCGAGGAAGTTCAGGCCGGCGATGGCCAGCGCCTCGTTCTGCGGCGTGTTGGAGCTCGCGCCCTTGACGGACCCGTCGAAGGAGCTCTCGAACTCCTTGAGCGTCGCCACCTCGTTCCTGCCGGGCGCGACGAACACGGTGCCGTGCTCGGCGGCCGGGATGTTCCACTCCAGGCCCTGGAAGACCAGCGTGTCCTTGACGGCCGCGCGGGCGGCCACGATGTCCGGGTTGACCTTCTCGACGCCGATCTTGGCGTGCGTGGCGCCGCCGTGGTCGGTGATCACCATCCAGCCCAGCCCGTACGCGTTGGCGTGCCGCACGTGGTCGATGACCCGGTAGATGCCGTCGGAGCTGTGCTGGGTGTGGATGTGGTGGTCGCCGGCCAGCCACTGGTAGCCGTCCCTGGGCTCGCGCCCGCGCCCCTCGTCCCTGCCGGTGGCCGCGACCGCGGCCTGCCCCTCCCCGCCCAGCACGCCGGCGGCGGTCAGCCCGGCGCCCAGCAGCCCTGCCCGGCGGAACATGCGCCGCCGGGAGAGCTGGCCGGGCGACAGCTCGCCGTCCGGTACGGACAGGTCCCGCGCGACGGCGGCCTCGGTGTCCCCGACGGGCTCGTGCGCGTGGTCGTGATCATGGTGGTGATGCCCGTGGCTCATGGGCTGCTTTCTCCGTCCCGCCGGAAAGGGTGCGCCGGCTACGGCGGGAGCGTGGCGGAACCGGATGAATCGGACATGAACGCCGAGGAAGCGCCACACGGCCCAGGTCTCAACGCCTCACGACAGCGCCCGGGCCGCGTGCACCAGGGGCACGTGGCTGAACGCCTGCGGGAAGTTCCCCACCAGCCGCCCGTAGCGCGGGTCGTACTCCTCCGCCAGCAGCCCCACGTCGTTGCGCAGCGCCAGCAGCCGCTCGAACAGGTCCTTGGCCTCCTCCTTGCGCCCCTGCATCGCCATGACCTCCACCAGCCAGAAGCTGCACGCCAGGAACGCGCCCTCGCCGCCCTGCAGCCCGTCGACGTCGTTGTCCTCGGCGATCGGGTAACGCAGCACGAAGCCGTCGGACATCAGCTCCTTCTCGATCGCCGCGACCGTGCCGACCACGCGGGGGTCGTCGGCCGGCAGGAAGCCGACCATGGGGATCATCAGCAGCGCCGCGTCCAGCTCGGAGGAGCCGTACGACTGGGTGAAGGTGTTGCGCTGCGGGTCGAAGCCCTTGTCGCAGATCTCGGCGTGGATGACGTCGCGCAGCGCGCGCCACCGGTCGACGGGGCCGGTGCGGCCGAAGTGCTCGACGTACTTGACGGCCCGGTCGAGGGCCGCCCAGCACATCACCTTGGAGTGCACGAAGTGCCGGCGCGGGCCGCGCACCTCCCACAGGCCCTCGTCGGGCTCGTGCCAGTGGTCCTCCACGTAGTCGAGCAGCTGCCGCTGGATGGTCCACGCCCGGTCGTCGGCGGACAGGCCGCGGGTGCGGGAGACGTACAGGGAGTTCATCACCTCGCCGTAGACGTCGAGCTGGAGCTGCTTGACGGCCTCGTTGCCGATGCGGACGGGGCGGGAGTCCTCGTAGCCGTCGAGCCAGTCGAGGCGCAGCTCGGGCAGGCGGCGCTCGCCGGCGACGCCGTACATGATCTGGAGGTCCTGAGGGCGCCCGGCGATGGCGCGCAGCAGCCAGGCCCGCCAGTCGCCGGCCTCCTCCAGGTAGCCGGAGCTGATCAGCGCGTCGAGCGTCAGCGTGGCGTCGCGCAGCCAGCAGAAGCGGTAGTCCCAGTTGCGCACCCCGCCGAGGTCCTCGGGCAGGGACGTGGTGGGCGCGGCCACGATGCCGCCCGTCGGCGCGTACGTCAGCGCCTTCAGCGTGATCAGCGACCGGACGACCGCGTCGCGGTACGGGCCCGAGTAGGTGCAGCGGCCCACCCATTCGGCCCAGAACGCCTCGGTCTCGCCGAGCTGCGCGTCGCAGTGGATCTGCGGCGGCATCGGCTCGTGCGAGGGGTGCCAGGTGAACACGAACGGCAGCCGGTCGCCCTCGTTGACGGTGAACGTGGCCCGGTGGGCGTAGTCGCCGCCCTTGAGCGGCACGGGGGAGTGCAGCCACACCGAGTCGGGCCCGCCGATGGCCTGCAGATGGCCGTTGGTGCGGCGTACCCACGGCACGATGCGGCCGTAGTCGAAGCGCACGCGCAGCTGCGTGGAGACCTGCACCGAGCCGGACACGCCCTCGACGATGCGCACCACGTCGGGGTTGCGGTCGCGCGGCGGCATGAAGTCGACGACGCGGACGGTGCCCGTGGGGGTGTCCCACTCGCTCTCCAGGATGAGGGTGTCGGGGCGGTAGCGCCGTCTGGTGGCGGGTTTCCTGCCCGTGGGACCCAGCCACCAGTGGCCGTTGCGCTCGCTGCCGAGCAGGGCCGCGAAGCACGCCGGCGAGTCGAACCTGGGCAGGCAGAGCCAGTCGATCGAGCCGTCCCGTGCCACGAGGGCGGCGGACTGCATGTCTCCGATCAGCGCGTAATCCTCGATCCGCATGCCTAGACGCTACTCGGAGAACGGGTGATCCCGTGGCCGGGCCGATCATGTCGCGTCATGCCCGGCCCCGGCCACGGGATCACGTCAGAGGGAACCAGCGGGTGAACAGCTGCGTCAACGGCCCGATCGCCAGCGCGAACACCACGGTCCCCAGGCCCACCGTGCCGCCCAGCAGCCAGCCCGCGATCAGCACGGCGACCTCGATGGACAGGCGGGCCACCCGCACCGACAGGCCGAGCCGCACCAGCCCCGTCATGATGCCGTCGCGGGGGCCGGGGCCCATGCCGGCGCCGATGTAGAGCAGGGTCGACAGGGCGATGGTGACGACGCCCATGACCAGGTAGAAGGTCTGGAACGCCAGATGCTGCGGGGTGGGCAGCAGGAAGACGGCGGCGTCCGCGAACGGGCCGACGAGCAGCACGTTGCTGATCGTGCCGAGCCCCGGCTTCTGCCGCATGGGGATCCACAGCAGCATCACCAGCGCGCCGACCACGAGGATGACGGTGCCGATGGTCAGGCCGGTACGCAGGGCGGCGCCCTCGTGGAAGACGTTCCAGGGGCCGTTGCCGAGTCCCGACTTCACCTGGAGGGCGATGCCGAGGCCGTACAGGGCCAGACCGCCATAGAGGCGGACGAGGCGGGCGGGCAGGGAACTCGGCAGCGGGACGGTTGTTTCGCTCATGATGGCCCCAGAGTGGCATCTTCCGATTTGCTAATACAGGGCCAATCACGAAAAGTGGCCTTATGCGGCACATGTCAGCCACGCAGGTGGCCCGGCTCATCGACGTCGACCCCGCGGCGCGCCCGTACTACCGCGCCCTCGCCGACGGCGTCCGCGCGCTGATCATGGACGGCCAGCTCCCCGTACGCGTCCGCATGCCCGCCGAGCGCCACCTCGCCGAGACGCTCAAGGTCAGCCGCACCACCGTCACCGCCGCCTACGACCTGCTGCGCGAAGGCGGCTACCTGGAGAGCCGGCAGGGCTCGGGAAGCTGGACCGCGCTGCCCGACCCCGCCGTCTGGCCCGACAACCCGTGGCTCGGCACCGACCGCGACGGCCTCATCCAGCTCCACACCGCCGCCCCCGCCGCCCCCACGGCCCTGCTCGCCGCCATGACGGCCGCGGTCGAGGACCTGCCCCGGTACGGCATGGGCAACGGCTACGACCCCATGGGCCTGCCCTCGCTCAGGGACCGCATCGCCGCCCGCTACACCGCCAGGGGCGTGGCCACCAGACCCGAGCAGATCGTCGTCACCACCGGCGCCCAGCACGCCCTCCACCTCGTCATGGGCCTGCTCGCCGGGCCGGGCGACGCGGTCATCGTCGAGTCGCCGACGTACCCGCACGCCATCGACGCCGCCCGGCAGCGCGGCGCCCGCATCGTCCCCGTCGGCGTCTCCCACGACGGCTGGCGGCCCGACCTCCTCGCCGGCGCCATGCTCCAGTCGGGCGCCCGCCTCGCCTACCTCATGCCCGACTTCCAGAACCCGACCGGCGCCCTCATGCCGGACCCCGTCCGCGCCGCCGTCGCCGGCGCCGCCCGCCGCGCCGGCACCCTCCTGCTGATCGACGAGACCTGGTCCGAGCTGGCCCTCGACGACGTGCCCCGCACCTCCCCGATGGCCGCCTTCGACACCGACAGCCACGTCATCAGCATCGGCTCCGCCTCCAAGCTGTGGTGGGGCGGGCTGCGCATCGGCTGGATCCGCGCCACCGCCGCCCTCGCCCGCCGCCTCACCACGCTCCGCTCGTCGGTCGACATCGCCAGCCCCGTGCTGGAGCAGCTCGTCGTGGCGCGGCTGTTCGACCGGCTGGAGGAGACCCGCGCCGAGCGCCGCCGCACCCTGCGCGCCTCCCGCGACGCCCTCGCCGCCCACCTGCGCGCCCACCTGCCCGAGTGGACCTTCGCGCTGCCCTCCGGCGGCGGCGCCCTGTGGGTCCGCCTCGACGGCGCCGGCTCCACCCCGCTCGCGGAAGCCGCCCTCTCCCACGGGGTACGCCTGGCGCCCGGCCCCTGGTTCGGCCTCGAAGGCACCCTGGAGGGCCACCTCCGCCTCCCGTACACCCAGCCGCCCACCCTGCTGGCGGACGCCGTCCAATGCCTGCGCGCCGCCCGCGACCACGGCCCCACCGGCGCCCCCCGCCCGCCGGACCAGCTCATCGCGATGGTGTGAGGGGATGCACCTCGACGTCCGCCCATGCCGCCGCCCGGCACGAGCCCGTGGCGCGCGCTCAGATCACCCGCTCACCGCGGCTCTCGTGGATCGCGGCCAGGATGTCGTCTGCTTTCCCGCAATGCCCGCCCGTCATTCGCCGATGCCCTTGGCGAGCGGGGCGCGCCACTTGCGGCGCATCGCGGCGATGCGGAGGCCGAACGCCAGCAGGGCCGCCGCGAGCGTGGCGGGCCAGCCGTGCAGCCCGTACGACGACAGCCCCGCCATCACGCCCGACCCCAGCAGGGCGGGCACCGCGTAGAGCTGGCGGTCGTACAGCAACGTGGGGATCTCCCCGGCCAGCACGTCGCGCAGCATGCCACCGCCGACGGCCGTCGTGACGCCCAGGAGGGTCGCGTGCAGGGGGCTGAGGCCGTACTCCATGGCCTTCTCCGTGCCGACCGCGCAGAACAGCCCGAGCCCCGCCGCGTCCAGCACGAGGATGGCGGGCATGACGCGGGCCACGTGCGGGTGCCAGAAGAAGACGATCACCGTCGCGGCGACGGGCACCAGCACGTAGCCGAGGCTCTGGAAGGCGATCGGCCGCACGTTGAGTATGAGGTCGCGGACGACGCCGCCGCCGAGCGCGGTGATCTCGGCCAGCACCCCCATCCCGACCACGTCGAGCCGCTTGCGGACCCCCATGAGGGCGCCGGACAGCGCGAAGACGAAAATGCCGGCGAGGTCGAGAAGTTCAGACACGTTCGGAATGTTTACCGCATGGCGGGTTCGTGGTGTTCGGCCATCATGACCCGCAGGCTCCGCGTGAACAGGAACAGCGCCAGCCCCGCCACGATCGCCATCGCCGCCAGCACCAGGTAGTACATCGGCTCGGACAGGACCCGGCCGAGCCGCCCGGTCTGGCCGCCGACCGCGTCGCCCACCGACACGGCGATGAACCAGATGCCCAGCATCTGCCCCTTGAACGCCTCGGGCGCCAGCTTGGTCGTGACCGACAGCCCGACGGGGCTCAGCGACAGCTCGCCGAACACCTGGATCAGGTAGACCAGCACCAGCCACCACACCGACACCCGCCCGGCGCCGGCCAGCCCCGCCGCCACGGCCATCACCACGAAGCTCAGCCCCACCATGACCAGCGCGAACCCGAACTTCTGCGGCGTGCTCACCCGGGTGCCCAGCCGCACCCACAGGGCGGCGAACACCGGCACGAAGATCATGATGAACAGCGGGTTGAACGACTGTGTGGCGGCCTGGTTGATCCTGATGCCGAACAGCGACAGGTCGGTGTGATCCTGGGCGAAGAACAGCAGCTTGCTCGGCGCCAGGTCGTAGATCATCCAGAAGATGGCCGCCGCCACGAACAACCAGATGTACGCCTTCATCCGGATCCGCTCGTCCTCGGTCAGGTCGTGGCTGCCGAACATGATGTAGCCGAAGTACGCCACCGGCACGATCAGGATGACCAGCGTGAGCGCCACCGTGAACCGGTCGACCGTCAGCGTGCCCGTCGCCGCCCACGCGCCCAGCACGACCAGCGTCAGCACCACACCGAGTGCCACCAGGCGGCCGAAGCGGCGGCGCTCGCGCGGGGTCAGCCGCAGGCCGGGGCGCTCGCCGACGCCGCGCAGGCTCCGGCCGCCCAGGACGTACTGGACCAGGCCGAGCGCCATGCCGACCGCCGCCGCGCTGAACCCGAGGTGCCAGCGGTCGCCCTCGGCCAGCCAGCCCACCACGAGCGGGGCGAAGAAGGCGCCGAGGTTGATGCCCAGGTAGAACAGGGAGAACCCGGCGTCCCTGCGCCCGTCGTCCTCCTCGGGGTAGAGGCGGCCCACCATGACCGAGATGTTCGGCTTGAGCAGGCCCGTGCCGGCGATGATGAGCAGCAGCCCCAGCCAGACGAACAACGACGACGCCACCGGGATCGCCATGCTGATGTGCCCCAGCATGATGACGAACCCGCCCCAGAACACCGACCTGCGCGCCCCGAGGATGCGGTCGGCGATCCACCCGCCCGGCAGCGCCACCAGGTAGATGAGCGCCCCGTAGACCCCCACCACCGCCTGCGACGTCTCCTGCGACAGCCCGAGCCCCGCGTGCGCCGGCGAGGCCGCCATGAACGTGGCCAGGATCGCCCGCAGCCCGTACCAGGAGAACCGCTCCCACATCTCGGTGCCGAACAGCGTCGCCAGCCCCCGCGGATGCCCGAAGAACGTCCTGTCAGTCACCACAGCTCACACCCTCCGCATCCACACGATCACCTTACGTGACGGACGCCGGTGTTTCTCCGCAGGCTCTTGCCGCTACCCCGGGGGTGTGGTGCGATGCATCGAAATCATGCAAGTGATTACTGACCGGAGGCCGTTGCGATGGGCGAAGTCCTCGAAGTCCGGGCCGAGATCGAGCGGCAGATCGCCGGCCGTACCGTGTGCGAGCAGCTCGCGCGGGCGGCCGAGGAACACCACGACGCACCCGCCTACTCCGACCCCGAAGGGGACGGCTGGCGCACGCTCACCTACGGGCAGGCCCGCGAGCGGGTCCTTGAGATCGCCGCCGCGTTCGTCGCGCTCGGGCTGGAGCCCGGCGAGGCCGTCGCCCTCATGATGGTCAACCGCAGCGAGCACGTGCTGGCCGACCTCGGCGCGGTGCACGCGGGCGGGGTCGGCTGCACGGTCTACTCGACGTTCGCCCCCGACCAGATCGCCTTCGTGGCCGGCGACGTCGGCGCCCGCTACGCGGTGCTCGGCGGGCCCGCCGACCTGGCCCGCTGGGAGCCCGTGCTCGACCGCCTGGACGGCCTGCGCCGGATCATCATGCTGGACGGAGCCCCGGCCGGCGAGCGGTTCATGGCCTGGGACGACTTCCTCGCCCTCGGCCGCGAACGCCTCGCCGCCGACCCCGCCCAGGTCGAGACCCGCCTGCGCGCCGTCGCGCCCGGCGACGTCGCGACCGTCCTCTACACCTCCGGCACCACCGGCACCCCCAAGGGCGTGCCGCTCACCCACACCAACATCTTCTACGAGGTCGCCGCCACCGACCGCCTCACCGCGCTGCCCATGCGCGGCACCCAGATCTCCTACCTCACCTACGCCCACATCGCCGAGCGCATTCTCAGCCTCTACCTGCCCCTCGTCAAGGTCTCCCACGTGCACTTCTGCACCGACCTGGCCAACCTCGGCGCCACGCTTGGCCAGGTCAGGCCGATGATGTTCTTCGGGGTGCCGCGCGTGTGGGAGAAGATGATGGCGCGCCTGCTCGCCGTGCTCGCCACCCAGCCCGAGGAGCAGCAGGCCGCCGTACGCGAGGCCATGGCCGCCGGCGTCGCCTACGTCGAGGCCGGCCAGTACGGCCGCACGATCACCCCCGAGATCCAGGCCGCCTACGACGAGGCCGACGCCTCGCTCCTGTCGATCATCCGCGGCATGATCGGCTTCGACCGCGCCGAATGGACCGCCACCGGCGCCGCACCCCTGCCCGACGAGGTGCAGCGCTTCTACGCCGGGCTCGGGCTCAAGGTCATCGACGTGTACGGCATGACGGAGACGACCGGCGCCTTCACCGGCAACAGCCCCGCCTGCTACCGCCTGGGCACCGTCGGCAGGGCCGAGCCCGGCGTCGAGGTCCGCATCGCCGAGGACGGCGAGCTGCTCACCCGCAGCCCCCTCAACACCGCCGGCTACCTCAACCGCCCCCAGGCCACCGCCGAGCTCATCGACGCCGAGGGCTGGCTGCACACCGGCGACATCGGCACCGTCGACGACGACGGCTTCTACCGCGTCGTCGACCGCAAGAAGGAGCTGATCATCACCGCCGGCGGCGAGAACATCTCCCCGGCCGAGATCGAGAACCACCTCAAGCAGCACAGCCTCATCGGCCAGGCCCTCGCCTACGGCGACAACCGCCCCCACCCCGTCGCCGTGCTCACCCTCGACGCCGAGGTGGCGCCGGGCTGGGCACAGGCGCGCGGCATCACGTTCGGCTCGCTCGCCGAGCTGGCCGAGCACCCCGCGGTGCTGGCCGAGGTCGAGGCGGCCGTGCAGGCCGCCAACGCCAAGCTGGCCAGGGTGCAGCAGGTGAAGAAGTGGGCGCTGCTCGGCGTCGAGTGGACGGCCGAGACCGAGGAGCTCACCCCCAGCCTCAAGCTCAAGCGGCGCATCATCCACACCAAGTACGCCGACATCATCGAAGGGCTCTACGGGCGACCTTAGTGAGGCTTTTGCCATTCGGGGCGTGTGTTGTGGTCCTGTCCATTACCGGATGGTTCCTACCGTCTCGATCATGACCAGAAGTCTGCTTCTCGTCTCGCTCGCGGCGGGGTCGCTCACGGTGCCCGCACCTGCTGCCTCCGCCGCGACCGAGCCCGCCATCCGCGCCATCACCGTCCGCCCGGCCAGCCCCGTGGTGGGGGCGCAGGGGTCCGTCCGCCTGGTGATCGATGTGATCGCCAAAGGGGTGGTACGCGGTAAGGACGGCGTGACCGTCAAGGTCGAACCCGGCGCCCCGCCCGCCCAGGCGGCCCCCGTACCCCGCCCCGTCCTGAACCCGCCGGGGCGCCCGCCCGCTCACGAGCCCGCCCGCCCGCCGGGCCACGGGGCCGTCCAGCCGCCCGGTCCCGGCTCCGTCCAGCCGCCCGGCCATGGGGCGGTGGAGCCGCCCGCCCAGACCCCTGCCCGGCCGCCCGCGCAAGCCCCCGTGCGGCCGCCCGCCCAGGGGCCGGGCCAGTCGTCGCCGCAGGAGCCCGCGCACGCCTCGCCGGGAACGCCCGCGCAAGGGGCGGTGCAGCCGCCCGTCCAGGCGCCGGTTCAACCCCCGGCTCAGGGCCCCGCACAGGGCTCCGGGTCCGCGCAGAGCCCTGGCCAAGGATCGGCGCAGCAGCCCGCCCAGGGCTCCGGACAGGGTTATGGTCAGGCGCCGGCCCAGCAGCCGTACCAGCAGGCCCCGCCGGCCCCTCAGCAGGCCGCCCAGCAGCCGGCCCAGGGGGTTGCCCAGCAGCCCGGCCCTTCATCGCCTGCCCTGGCGCCCGCCCAGTCGGCGGCCTCGCCCGCGTTGGCCGCCGCGCGGGCCCCGGTGCCCAGCCCCGCCGCCGGCACGGCCCCTCTGGGCGGCGCCGAGCAGGCCCTGCGGCCCGGCATGGCGATTCCCGGGCACGGGCAGCCGGCCCTGACCGGCCACCACCCGGTCCCGGCGATGGAGCCGGCCGCGCCGAAGGACGGCGTCCCGGGCGCGAACCGCCCGCTGCTGCCGCCCCGCCTGGTGTGGCGCCTGGCCGCGCACAAGCCCGTCCTCGATCACGGCCGCGGCGCGGCCAGGCTGACGGACGACTGGCAGACCTGGCGCTTCCTGCCGGACAAGAAGCTGAACCGCTTCTACCCGGCCGGCACCTGGACGGTCACCGCCACCGCCAAGGGCGCCAACGGGGCGACGGTCACGCAGTACGCCTCGTTCGAGCTGAAGCGCGAGAGCAGGCTCACCGCCGTACGGGCGGAAAAGTCGGCGCGCGCCGGCGGCGTGCGGCTGCGCGGCTCGCTGACCCGCGTGGACCCGCGCGGCCTGACGGACTACGGGCCGTTCGCCAAGCAGCGCCTGGAGGTGCTGTGGCGTCCGGACGAGAGCTCGCCCTGGCAGGCGGTGGGGGAGGCGACGACGGACGCGGCCGGCGCGTTCGTCGGAACGGTCCAGGGGCGGACGGACGGCTTCTGGCGCGTCCGCTTCCCCGGAACAGGACACTACGCGGCAGATCTCTCCAAAGCCCGACAAATAGCCCAATAGTGCGAGGTTGCGCCTCGTCCGCCGTTGCCGAACTGTGATCAACTTTGTCGCAACTTTTCCTTACCCTTACGCGTCATTGGCATTTGACGCACCCGGTTGGGTGCGGTCATTCGGACGGGGAAGGATTTCTGTTTTGAAGATGCGACGTCTAGCCGCCGGCCTGGCGGCTGCGGCCCTGGGCGCGACCGTGGTGGCCACCGCCGCCTCGCCCGCGCTCGCGGACGACCCGGGCCTCGACCCGGATGTCGCCGGCGGCCACACCAGCCTCAAGCTCGACGTGAACCCCGAGCCCGCCTGGCGGGGCAAGCCCCTCACGGTCGAGGGCAAGCTCTCCGTGGAGTGCGACGAGGACTACATCAGCGGCTTCGTCTCGGTGCACCACGCCGACTACTGCAAGAAGCAGGAGACCTGGCACCGCCTGGCGTACAAGCGGGTCGTCATCCTCTTCCGGGCCGACGGCAGCGGCCGCTGGGAGCACGTGGAGACCGTCCGCACCAGCGGCAAGGGCTACTTCGGCCTGCGGGTGCCGGCTCGGGAGTCGGGCACGTGGCGCGCGGTCTTCGAGGGCAGCAGGCACCTCGAGCCCTCGGAGGGCACGGACTGGGTGAAGGTCATCGGCCGTCACTGACGCACCGGTAACCTCGGACGCCCGGCCGGTCTCGGCCGGGCGTCCGCCATGTCAGGGGGTGGCACTCAGGAGGACACGGCCACCTGCACCCGGTGGTGCGCCGGGCTCTCCGCCTCGTCCACCACCGCCACCGCCAGATCGGCGAACGAGAAGACCGGATCCCCCTCCCGGGCCTGCGGCACCCGCCCGTCCCCGAACCGGTACCGCCCCGTCCTGGACGCCTTCTCGTCCAGCAGCACGGGCGGCGGCGCGATCACCACCCAGTCGAGCTCCGACGCCTCCAGCAGCTCCAGCTCGGCCGCGTGCCCCAGCGAGAACGCCCGCGCGTCGGCCGGGAAGCCGGGCGTGTCGATGAGCCGCACGCCGGGGGAGACCTCCAGCAGGGTCCCGATCCCCAGCGCCACCAGCCTGGACACCCCCGCCCGCCCCAGCCCGTCCACGAGCGCCCGCGTCGCGGAGGTGTAGAACTCCTCCGACGACATGTCGAGCCGCGCCGCCACCTGCACCGCCACGTCGTGCCCCGCCGCCGCCTCGCGCACGCTGCCGCCGTCGGTCACGTCCCCGGCGACCACCCGCACCCCGGGCCCGCCCAGCTCCGGATACCGCGCCGGGTCCCGCACCACGGCCGTCACCTCGTGCCCGCGCCCGGCCGCCTCCGCGACCACGTTCGCCCCGGCGCGTCCCCCGGCCCCGAACACCACGATCCTGCTCACTGCCTGCCTCCACCACGTTCGATGAACCGGCGGCCGGCGCTTCCGGCCGCCCCGCGCAGACGGTAGAGGGCGACCTGTCACTTCCCGCAACGATAGTCACCGGTGAGCAGGACGAAGGAGCCCCGGCGAGCAGGACGAAGGCACGGCCCGCCCGGCCGGCGGGAGGCGAACTACGATGGCGGGATGCCCGAGCCACTCGATCCGGACCTGTTCACCGGCTGCCCGCCGGTCGCCGCCCCGATCCGCATCGGCGACAAATGGACCGCCAAGATCATCCGCTGCCTGGAGCAGGGGCCCCGCCGCTTCACCGAGCTCCAGACCCCGCTGCGCGGCATCACCCCCAAGGTGCTCACCGAGTCCCTGCGCGCCATGGAACGCGACGGCCTGCTCACCCGCACCGCGTACCAGGAGATCCCGCCGCGCGTCGAGTACGAGCTCACCGACCTCGGCCGCAGCCTCCTGGAGCCGATGAACGCCGGCTGCGAGTGGTCCCGCCGGCACCTGCCCGAGCTGATCGCCGCCCGCGACGCCTGGCACGCCGCCTCCTGACCCCACCACACCCTCCCGGAATCGATCTAGGCGACAATGTGTTGTCCTGCCTGAAGTGGCGGATTTTGGGGGCGGACCGGCACCCGTCGTAGTCTGGGCCCTCTGGTGTACGAGCAGGAGGTGACGCCCCGTGTTGCGAGACTCGTTCGGGCGGGTGGCGACGGATCTACGGGTGTCCCTCACGGACAAGTGCAACCTGCGCTGTACGTACTGCATGCCACCCGAAGGTCTCGACTGGCTCCCGAGCGTGCAGCTCCTGACGGCCGACGAGATCGTCCGCCTGGTGACGATCGGCGTCGAACGGCTGGGCATCAAGGAGGTCCGCTACACCGGCGGCGAGCCGCTGCTGCGGCGCGAGCTGGTCGACATCGTCGGCCGCACCACCACCCTCACCCCCGAGCCGCAGATCTCCCTGACCACCAACGGCATCGGCCTGGCGCGCCTCGCCGAGCCGCTGGCCGCCGCCGGCCTGCACCGGGTGAACGTCTCCCTCGACACCCTCGACCCCGCCACGTTCAAGCGGCTCGCGCACCGCGACAGGCACGCCGACGTGATCGCCGGCCTCGCCGCCGCCGACGCCGCCGGCCTGCGCCCCGTCAAGGTGAACGCCGTCCTGATGCGCGGCGTGAACGACCACGAGGCCGTCCCGCTGCTGCGCTGGTGCCTCGACCAGGGCTACGAGCTGCGCTTCATCGAGCAGATGCCGCTCGACGCCCAGCACGGCTGGAGCCGCGAGGGCATGGTCACCGCCGACGAGATCCTCCAGCTCCTGTCCGCCTCCTTCGACCTGACCCCCGACGACGCCGAGGAGCGCGGCAGCGCCCCCGCCGAACGCTTCCTCGTGGACGGCGGCCCCGCCCGGGTCGGCGTGATCGGCTCGGTGACCCGGCCGTTCTGCGGGGCGTGCGACCGCGTCCGCCTCACCGCCGACGGCCAGATCCGCAACTGCCTGTTCGCCACCGAGGAGTCCGACCTGAAGACGCCGATGCGCGACGGCGCCTCCGACGAGGAGCTGGCGGAGCGCTGGATGGCCGCCGTCTCCCGCAAGCGCGCCGGCCACGGCATCGACGACCCGTCTTTCCTCCAGCCCTCCCGCCCCATGTCCGCCATCGGCGGCTGACCGCAGTCACGGGCCTCCCCGCCACGCCGGCCCCCCGCCCGAACCCGGCCGCGCAGACTCCGCCCTACTCCTCCCAAGTCCCACTCCTGACAACCCCACACCCGCTGGCGCCCGTACACGCTGCACCCGTACACGCTGTGCCAGCACGCGCTGCGCCCGCACGCTCAAGGGCCAAACCCGAACGCGCCTGTGCGCCCAGCGCCCGCTCTCGCCTGCACGTCCGGCACCCGATGCGCTACACGCTCGGTGCTTACGTCCGCCACACCGACCCGCTCCGCACAGCGGGGCGAGGTGCGGCAGCGCGGCCTCAGCGAGCGGAGTGGGCGGCCAAGCACGGCGCGGCGTGGCGCGGCGTAGCGTCACCCCCGGACACGCCCGCCCCAGCGCCGCCCGAGCACCCGTGACCGGGCTGCGCCACAATGAACACCCAGGAGGAGGCTCACATGCACGTGCTCAACGAATGGACCGCCCTGGCCTGCAAGGAGCTGGGCATCGACCCGGCCACGGTGGACCGCGACCAGATACTCGACCTGACCAAGGAGGTCGCCCACGGGGTGGCCAGGCCGGCCGCGCCGCTGACGGCGTACCTGCTGGGCCTGGCCCAGGGGGCGGGGACCGCGCCCGAGGACGCCGTGGCGCGTTTGACCACATTGGCGAAGAACTGGAGCGAAGCGACTACTGAGACGCTGACAGACGGCTGACACTCGAACGAACTCTTGAAGTCAAGCCCGCCCCCGCCTGAAGATTTCCTGTGAATAACGAGGCGGGGGCGGATGTAAACGATTTCGGGAAAGCCGTCCTATCCAACCGTGGGGACGGCGCACACTGATCGAAACGTGGCCGGGAAAAGGGCGACGCCGGGTGGTTACGGGGGCAAACCACCCGGCGTCGCTTCATCGGCGTTCCGACGGGGGCCCGGAACGCCGGCACCAGCACTCCGACGGGGGACCGGAGCGCTTGGCTAAAGCGTACACCTACAACCCGTGGGATGCGTCAAGACTTAGTCACGACCCGATCTCGCGTCGATGCAGCGGTATCTCGGTTTGGTTAGCTTCAGGGGACTGAAAGGTAGGTGGCGGGGCACCCTTGTCCCTCTCATTGGCCCCGATTACCGCTATGTATGGCAAAAAGACTGCGGCGGCGATGAACAGCAGCCGGTACGGCCACGGCACCGGCACCACGACCGCCAGGATCAGGCAGATCGTCCGGATCCCCATCTTGATGAGGTAGCTGACCTCACGCTTACGGATGTCCGCGGTCAGTGACGGCCGGGCGTCGGTGACCTGGTGAACATCTGGCTTCCTGCGCCACCCCTTCATGCCTTCCACGGTAGCTCCAGGGGGACACGGTGGCGACGGCAGCCCGGCACCGGCACGGAGGTCATGCGATCATGGCCTTCGAGTAAGGAGGATGTGGAGATGACGGATCGCACGTACCGGGTCACGGAGATCGTCGGCACCTCGGGGGAGAGCGTCGACCAGGCCATCCGCAACGGCATCAGGAGGGCCTCCGAAACCCTCCGGCACCTCGACTGGTTCGAGGTGACGGAGATCCGCGGGCACATCGACGCGGGGGAGGTCGCGCACTTCCAGGTCGGCATGAAGGTGGGCTTCCGCCTGGAGGACGCCTGAGTCCGGCCGAGGCCGGCCGGGGCCGGCTGAAGACGCCTGAGGCCGCATGAGGACGCCCCGGGTCCCGTGAACGGCCGTCCCGGGGCGGCGCCGAGCGGCTAGATTGGCTGTGACCCACGGGAGGGCAGACGATGGCCATTCCTCCCGCCGCGAGCGGCCCAGGGAGCGGTGCGGCAAGCGGCCCAGCAAGTGGCCCAGTCAGTGGCCCAGTCAGTGGCCCGGTAAGTGGCTCAGTCAGTGGCGGGGCGAGCGGTGCGGGCTCCGGGCGGGGCGAGTTCCGCATCCTGCTGGTGTGCACCGCCAACATCTGCCGCTCCGCCATGGCCGAGGTGATCGCCCAGGCGATGCTCCACTCCGCGGCCCTGCCCGTGGTCACGGGCAGCGCGGGGGTGCGGGCGCTGGTCGGCCACCCCATGGCCCCGCACGCGATCACCGCCCTCGACCGGCTGGGCCTGAACGGCAGGGCCCACCGCGCCCGCCTCCTCGACCGCGACCTGATCGCCTCCGCCGACCTGCTGCTCACGATGGAGGACGCGCACCGCGCCGTCGCCGTCGCCCTGGATCCGCGGGCGGCGGGCCGGACGTTCACGCTGCCCGAGTTCGCCGAGCTGGCGGCGGGCGCCGGGCAGCGCCGCTACCGCTCCGACACGGTCGAGCGGGCGCGGGCGATCGTCCAGTCGGCGGCGGAGCGGCGCGCGCGGCGGCGTCCGGCCGAGGTGCACGACCCGTACGGCGGGCCGCCGGAAGGCTACGAGGCGTGCGCCAAGACGCTCGGCGCCTCGCTCAGCCACGCCCTCGCCGCCCTCCTCGGCCCCCGCTGACCCCACCGAGCCCGCCGCGCCCCGAGCCCGCCGCGCCCCGAGCCCGCCGCGCCCCGAGCCCGCCGCGCCGAGTCCGGCCGTGCGTCCCGAGCCGGCCGTGCGTCCCGAGGCCGCCACACACGGACAGGCCCCGGCCGCGCACGTCGCGCGCCCGAGGCCCGTCGGTCAAGCAGGAGACCCTGCCGGGGTCAGCTGGCCTGGCTGACCGTCGACATGTTGAAGTCCGGCACCCGCACCGGCGGCATGATCGTCCGCTGGAAGTAGTCGTTCCACTCGCGCGGCAGCGTCTGCGCGCTGCCCCCCACCTCGGTCAGCCGCCCCAGCAGGTCGACGGGGCTCTCGTTGAACCGGAAGTTGTTCACCTCGCCGACGACCTCGCCGTGCTCGATCAGGTAGACCCCGTCGCGGGTGAGCCCGGTAAGCAGCAGCGTCTGCGGGTCGACCTCGCGGATGTACCACAGGCAGGTGACGAGGAGCCCGCGCCGGGTGGAGGCGATCATCTCCTCCAGGGACGGCGAGGGCCCGCCGGCCGGACCCGACATGATGAGGTTGTCGATGCCGGGCGTCACCGGCAGGCCGCTCAGCTCGGCCGAGTAGCGGGTCTGCAGCAGCGCCTCCAGCCGCCCGTCCTTGATCCAGTCGGTACGCCCCAGCGGCAGCCCGTTGTCGAACACGGAGCTCTCCCGCCCGGAGGCGTGGGCCGTCACGAACGGCGCGCACGCGATGCCCGCCGCCCCCGGGTCGCTCGACAGCGACACGGGCAGGGTGGCGAGCTGCTCGCCCACGCGAGTGCCTCCGCCGGGCTTGGCGAACACCGAGCGCCCGTCGAGCGCGTCGCGCGCCCCCGACGACCAGAACATGTAGATCATCAGGTCGGCCACCGCGCTGGGCGGCAGCAGCGTCTCGTAGCGGCCGGCGGGCAGGTCGACCCGCGTCTTGGCCCACTCCAGCCGCTGCGCGAGCGAGTTGCCGAGCGCCGCCACGTCGACGTCCGTGAAGTCCTGCGTGGACACGCCCGTCCACGCCGAGCGCTTCAGGTCGCCGGACTTGGCGTTCAGCTCCAGCCGCCCGGTCGGCTGGTCGTGCCGCAGCCGCACGCCGGTGGACGTGCCGAGGAACGTCGAGGTCAGCGAGTGCTCCGCGAACCCGTACAGCCTCCTGCCGCCCGCCTCCGCGGCCGAGAACGCCTCGCCGAGCGCCGGCGCGAACCCCTCGAACACGCCGATGTCGGTCGGCCGCACGTCCTCGCCCCAGTGCGGCGAGGCGGGGCCGGCCTCGACGAGCGGGCGGGCGTCCTCGGCGGGCTGCGCGTCACGCGCCGCCGCGTCGGCCGCCGCCACCACGTCGGCCAGCTGCTCGTCGCGTACGGCCGCCCGCGACACCACGCCCACGCCCTGCCCCGCGATCGAGATCACGGTCAGGCGGGCGGAGCGGGCGACGCCGTTCGTGGTCAAGGTGTTGCCCGCGAAGCGCAGGTTGGCCGTGGAGCCCTCGTCCACGAGCACCACGCAGCCGTCGTTGCGGGAGAGCTCCAGAGCCCTCTCCACCATCTCCTGAGGAGTCACTTCCCACCCTCCTGCACGGTGTTGAGGATCCGCACGCCCCTGAACAGCGCCGCCGGGCAGCCGTGGCTGACCGGCGCGACCTGGCCCGGCTGGCCCTTGCCGCAGTTGAAGGCGCCGCCCAGCACGTACGTCTGTGGCCCGCCGACCGCCTCCATCGACTGCCAGAAGTCCGTCGTGGTCGCCTGGTAGGCGAAGTCCCTGACCTGGCCGTCCAGCTTCCCGTGGGAGATCTTGTACGCCCGCTGGCCGGTGAACTGGAAGTTGTAGCGCTGCATGTCGATCGACCAGCTCTTGTCGCCGACGATGTAGATGCCCCGCTCCACGCCCGCGATCAGCTCCTCCGTGGAGGGGCCGCCGGGCGCCGCCGCCAGCGACACGTTCGCCATGCGCTGGATCGGCATGTGGCCGGGCGAGTCGGCGAACGCGCACCCGTTGGAGCGGCCGAGCCCCTTCATCAGCGCCATCCGCCGGTCGAGCTGGTAGCCCACCAGGATGCCGTCCTTGACGATGTCGAAGCTCTGGCCCTGCACGCCCTCGTCGTCGAAGCCGACCGTGGCCAGGCCGTGCTCGACCGTGCGGTCACCGGTCACGTTCATCACCGGCGAGCCGTAGACCAGCTCGCCGAGCTGGTCGAACGTGGCGAAGCTGGTGCCCGCGTACGCCGCCTCGTAGCCCAGCGCCCGGTCGAGCTCGGTGGCGTGGCCGATCGACTCGTGGATCGTCAGCCACAGGTTGGACGGGTCGATCACCAGGTCGTAGTCGCCCGCCTCGACCGACGGCGCCGCCAGCTTCTCCGCCAGCAGCTCCGGCAGCCGGGCCAGCTCGCCCTGCCAGTCCCAGCCCGTGCCGGTCAGGTACTCGTAGCCGCGGCCCACCGGCGGCGCGATCGTCGACATGTCGTCGAAGCCGCTCTCGGTCGCCTTCATCGCGTTGAGCTTCGGATGCACCCGCACCCGCTGCTGCGTGGTCACCGTGCCGGCCGTGTCGGCGTAGAACTTCTGCTCCTTGACCTGCAGCAGCCGCGCCGACACGTGGTCGGCGCCCTTCAGCAGGCCCGCCGACCACTCCGCCAGCAGGCCGACCTTGTCGGCCGCCGGCACCTCGAACGGGTCCACGTCGTACGCCGACACCCACACGGCGTCGGCGTGCACCGGCTCGGCGGCCAGCTCGATGGGCTCCCTGTTGATGGGGGCGCTCACCTCCGCCACCCGCACCGCCTGCTCCGCCACCACGGCGGCGGCCTCGGGCGTCAGGTGGATGCCGGCGGCGAACCCCCAGGTGCCGTCCTTGACGACGCGGACGGCGTAGCCCAGATCGTCGGCGTCCATGGCGCCTTCGAGCCGGGTGTCGTAGAGGCTCAGCGTCTCGGCTCTGACGCGTTCGAGCCGGAAGTCGGCATGCTGCGCGCCGAGCTCGCGAGCGCGTTGCAGGGCGGCGTCCGCCAGCTGCCGCAGCGGCAGCTCCAGGAAATCGGGGTCGATCTGGCGCATGTCCACGATCCTAACCCTGTGATCTTGTGCCACCCGGACAAGCCGAAACTCGCCCGTACGAGATAGCGTCAGGTCTCATGGCACGCTCTGTACTCGTCACCGGGGGCAATCGCGGCATAGGCCTCGCGATCGCCCGTGAACTCGCCGCGGCCGGCGACGCCGTCGCGGTCACCTACCGATCGGGGGAGCCGCCCGAGGGCCTGTTCGGCGTGCGCTGCGACGTCACCAGCACCGCCGACGTCGAGGCCGCCTTCGACAAGGTGGAGGCCGAGCACGGCCCCGTCGAGGTCGTGGTCTCCAACGCCGGCATCACCAAAGACACGCTGCTGGCCATGATGAAGGAAGAGACCTTCACCGACGTCATCGACGCCAACCTCACCGGCGCCTACCGCGTCGCCAAGCGGGCCATCAGGCCCATGATGCGGCTCAAGCGCGGCCGCATCATCCTCATCTCCTCCGTCGTCGGCCTGTCCGGCCAGGCCGGCCAGGCCAACTACGCCGCCTCCAAGGCCGGCCTCGTCGGCTTCGCCCGCTCCCTGGCCCGCGAGTACGGCTCCCGCAACATCACCGTCAACGTCGTCTCGCCCGGCTTCGTCGCCACCGACATGACCGCAGACCTCGACCACGAGGCGATCGTGGCCAACATCCCCCTCGGACGGCAGGCCGCCCCCGAGGAGATCGCGCGCGTCGTCCGCTTCCTGTCGAGCGACGACGCCTCCTACATCACCGGAGCCGTGATCCCGGTCGACGGCGGACTCGGAATGGGGCACTGACATGGGCATTCTCGAAGGCAAGCGGATCCTCGTCACCGGCGTGCTCACCGACGCCTCCATCGCGTTCGCGGTGGCCAAGCTGGCCCAGGAAGAGGGCGCCACGGTCGTCCTGACCGGGTTCGGCCGGCTCAGCCTCGTCGAACGCATCGCCAAGCGCCTGCCCACGCCGGCGCCGGTGCTGGAGCTCGACGTCCAGAACACCGAGCACCTCGACACCCTCGCCGCCCGCGTCGGCGAGCACGTCGACGGCCTCGACGGCGTCGTCCACTCCATCGGCTTCGCCCCGCAGACCGCGATGGGCGGCAACTTCCTCAACACCTCCTGGGAGGACGTCGCCACGGCGCTGCAGGTCTCCACGTACTCGTACAAGTCGCTCGCCGTGGCCTGCCTGCCCCTCATGAAGGAGGGCGGCGCCGTCGTCGGCCTCGACTTCGACGCCTCCAAGGCGTGGCCCGTCTATGACTGGATGGGCGTCGCCAAGGCCGGCCTCGAGTCCTGCAACCGCTACCTGGCCCGCGACCTCGGCAAGCACAACATCCGCGTCAACCTGGTGGCGGCCGGCCCGCTGCGCACGATGGCGGCCAAGTCGATCCCCGGCTTCAAGGAGTTCGAGGACAGCTGGCCCGAAAAGGCCCCGCTGGGCTGGGACCTCGCCGACACGCTGCCGACGGCCCGGGCGTGCGTGGCTTTGATGTCCGACTGGTTCCCGGCCACCACGGGCGAGATCGTCCACGTGGACGGCGGCGTCCACGCCATCGGCACCTGACCGCATCTTTTTGCGGGCTTTCGGGCAAACACCCATCTTTTACGGCAAAGCCCACGGCGCGCCACCCGCCGCACGTGGCCGGCCCCTGTCCAGGGGCACGCTCCTCCGGCTCCCGGGCCGGCCACCGCAACGCGCGCATCGTGGGCCATCCGCGTGGCACCCCCATCCCATGCACCACACGAACGGGCCCCGGCCAGGGCTCGCGCTCCGGGGTCTCGTGCGCTGAGACCCGTACGCCAGGGCTCCGACTCCGGCGCCTCGCACCTTGGGCCGCACTGCGGGCCTCGCCCATCGGGCCCCGCGCGCCGGGCCCGCACTCTGGGGTTCGCTCCTCGGCGCCCGCACCCCGGCTCCGGCGCGACGGCTCCTGGCGCCGGGTCGGCGGCTGTGCGGAGCAGGACGCAACGCGGACGGCGCTCGGTGCTGGAGACGCCCGACGCCCTGCAAGCAGGCCACACCCGCTCCCGGCGCCGCGTCGCGAGCAGGTGTGCGGTGAAGCCCGGCGCAACGCGGGCGGCGCCCAAGCGAGCGGTCGGGCGCCTGAGCCGTCAGGGGCGGTGGGCGGGTGCTTGACCGCTTGCCCGCGGCGCGCGATGTTGGCCGGGAATCGTCCACGACGAGGGAGGCGGCCCCATGGGCGACGGCATCGAGAGCCTCATCGGGAAGATCTGGGCGTCGGCGCTCGACGGGGACGACCACGGCGCGGTCGACGCCGCGGTGGCGGCGCTCGACGACGGCCTGCCCGTGGAGGACCTGCTGCTCGACGTGGTGGCCCCCGTCCAGTTGCGGGTCGGGGACGCGTGGGCGGCCAACGAGGTGACCGTCGCCCAGGAGCACATCGCCACCGCCGTCGGCGAGCGGGTGCTGGCCGCCGCGGCGCGTCACCGGGCGGCCCGCGCGCGGCACGTGGGCGTCAACGGGCGGGCCGCGGTGGCGTGCGTGGACGGTGAGTGGCATGCCTTTCCCGCGCGGCTGCTGGCCGAGGTGCTGCGTCTGAACGGCTGGCGGGTCGACTACCTGGGCCCGCACGTGCCCACCCCGTACCTGCCGATTCACGTGCGGGGCTCGGAGGCGGACGTGGTGCTGCTGTCGGCGTCGCTGCCCACCCGGTTGCCCGCCGCGCACGAGGCGATCAGGGCGTGCCGGGAGACGGGCAGGCCGGTGCTGGCGGGCGGTGCCGCGTTCGGCGCCGACGGCCGCTACGCCCGCATGCTGGGCGCCGACGGCTGGGCCCCGGACGGCCGCGGCGCCGCGTACCACTTGGCCGGCCGCCCGGTGCGCGGCAGCGTGCCGGACCCCACCACGAGCCCGGCGCCGGAGATGGCCGCGCCGGAGCGAGCCGGCCAGGACGCTCCGCCCGGCCCCGAGTACGCCTACGTGGCCGGGATCGCCCAGGACCTCGCCGACTCGGTCGTCCAAGACCTCAGCGAGCACCTCCCCGAAATGGCCGCCTACACCGCCCGCCAGAGAAAGCACACGCGCGACGACATCGGCCACATCATCGACTTCCTGGCCATGTCCCTCTACGTGACCGACCGGACCCTGTTCTCCCGCTTCCTCCTCTGGACGGCCGGCGTCCTGACGGCCCGCGACGTCCCGGAGGAGACCCTGCTCCCGGCACTGGAGCTGGTGGCGGCAGGGCTTGAGGGCTGCCCGGGAGCGCGGGAGACGGTGGAGCACGGGCGGGAGGTGCTGCGCGGGGAGCGCGGCAAGCAGAAGCCCAGGCACCCGTTCTGAGGTTCAGCCGAGGTCCAGCGCGGCCATGGCCTCGGCGACGGAGGTGAACAGCGGCAGCAGGTCCGCAAGGCCGCCGCGGCCCAGGGCCTCGTGGATGGAGCCGCGGCGGTCGGTCAGCGCCATCAGGCCGCCCTGCCGCCGCATGTGGTGGGCCAGGAGCACGAGGACGTCCACGCCGTAGTCGTCGAGGAAGTGCAGCTCGCTGACGTCGACGATGAGCCGGGCCCCTTCGCCGCAGAGCTGGGCGATCTCCCGCTCGACCTGGTCCACGGTGGCATCGTCGAGACTGCCACTGAGGGCGATGACCGCCCATGTGCGCTGGAAGTCCGGAACTTCCCTGCGTTCCGCCACGATCCCTGATCGTCCCACCGGTTCGGCATGGTTGGGCGGACTTCACCTGCCCTCACGGCGGCGATCCATCCGGGGCGGTGGGAGCGGATCCGGGCCGGGAGGAGGTGACCCAGGCGATCTTGGCGAGGCGGGCCTGTTCGGCGGCGCGATCGTGCCAGGCGGCGCGTTCGAGGTGGCTGGCGGTGTCCCCGTGGCCGCGCTCTGCGCGGGCGCGGAAGTGGTGGGCGGCCTGCTCGTGGACGCCGATGAGGACCTGGTAGGCGAGGGCCTGGTCGAGGGTGGCGCGCAGCGGCACGGGAACGGGGCGGGAGGCGTCGGGGCCGGCGGGCGGGCCGCCCTGGCGCAGGGCCTCTAATCGCACGCGAGCCCTGCGGGCGCGTTCGGCGGCGCGGGCGGCGCGTTCGCCGGCGGCCTTGGCCAGCCGCCGGAACCCGTCGTTCAGCCGGGGATCCACCCCGAACGGGCCGGGGACTTCCAGGGGAGAACGCTCCAGTGCGGACATGGCGGCTCCTCGAAGCGCGAGCGTCACCCCGCCACTGCGGCGGCCCCATCATCCGCCCCCGGCATTGGAGGTGGGCTCACCTACCAAGATAAGCCGCTTCGTGTCCGTTGCAACACACCGTGTCACGCGAGGCGGTGCCGGCCGTTGCCCGCCCTGGCGGGCTCGAAGGGGATCGAGTCGGCGGGCTCGTGGCGCTGCCGGCGCTGCTGGACGATGCGGGTGGCCAGCACCGCCGAGCCGAGCAGCGCGATCGTCAGCACGGTGCCGAGCACGTCGGAGGCGGGCGGGGTGGGCCGCACGACGCGTTGGTCCTGCATGGGGACGGCGAGCTCGTGCGCGAACGGGTTGGGCCACAGCAGGTCGACCCGCGGCTCCTCGGCGTGGGCGGTCTTCTTCTCCTCGACGGGCGCGCCGGTGTCGACGCTCTGCGGGCGGCTGTCCGGCTGCGTGGTGCGGGGCGCGGCGGGGACCGTGGCGGTGCTCTCCCAGCCCCGTCCGGTGCGGACGGCGCCCGGCGTGGCCGACGGCGGCGTGGGCCGGGGGGTGATCTTGCCGACGACGCCCTGGTCCTCGCAGGCGAGCACCGGCAGGCACACGTTGCCGAGCGTCTCCGGCACCAGGCCGGTGCGGGTGGGCCTGGGGGAGGAGGTAGCGGACGGCCTGGGGGAGGAGGTGCTGGGAGCGGCGGTGGAGGGGGTCGCCTTGGTGGTGGGCACGGCCTCGCCGACCCGGCCGAGCACCTCGTCGGTGGCCTTGTCGACGCCGTCGGTCACGGGGTCGGTGGCGCCGCCGGTCAGGGTGTCGACGGTGCCGGTGACGGCGTCGACGACGTCGCACAACGTGTTGGTCACCCCGGAGAGCAGGCCCCCGTCGCGCGTGCAGTCCTGGACGGCGGCCGAGGCGGCAGGGGCCCCCACCGGGACGGCCGCCAGCGCCACCGCGAGAACTCCAGCCGAGATCGCGGTCCTGCTCCCCATCCGTCCCCTCCTGCGTCGCTTCCGGGGGAAATCTTTATGGACATCGCGCGTCAGACGCAGGCGTTTGCCGGGTAAAGTTGCGATTCGGTATCGAGTAGTGATACGCGAGAACGTCTCTCGTTCGCTCGCGTGCCGCCCGGGCGGCCGGTCAGTCGAGCGAGGAGACGTCATCGAGGGCCTCGCGGATCTCTATGGGCAGCACGACGTCCTCGGCGGGCAGCACTCCCTTGAGCTGCGCGTGCGTGCGCGCCCCGACGATGGCGGAGGCCACGCACGGCTGGTCGCGCACCCACGACAGGGCCACGGCCAGGGGCGAGACACCGAGCCCGTCGGCCGCGGTCATGACCGACTCCACCACCCGGCGGCTGCGCTCGTCGAGGTAGGGGCGGACGAAGTCGGCGAAGTGCGGCGTGGCGGCGCGCGAGTCGGCCGGGATGCCGGTGCGGTACTTGCCGGTCAGCACCCCGCGCCCCAGCGGCGACCAGGCCAGCACGCCCACCCCCAGGTGCGCCGCGGCGGGCAGCAGCTCCCGCTCCGGCTCGCGGGCCAGCAGGGAGTATTCGGCCTGGGCGGAGGTGATCGGGATGCGGCCGGGGATCATCTTCTGGGTCACGGCGGCGGCGGCGAGCTGCCAGCCGGTGTAGTCGCAGACTCCGGCGTAGACGGCGCGGCCGGAGGAGACGATGGCGTCGAGCGCGGCCAGGGTCTCCTCCAGCGGCACCTCGGCGTCGTAGGTGTGCAGCTGCCACAGGTCGACGTAGTCGAGGCCGAGGCGGTTGAGCGAGTCGTCGACGGCGGCGATCAGGTGGCGCCTGGAGGCGTCGCGGGGGCGGCGGCCAGCCGGTGTCACCACGGCCTTGGTGGAGATGACCAGCTCGGAGCGCGGCACCGCGTCGCGCAGCATCCGCCCCAGCAGCCGCTCGGCGTCGCCGCCGGTGTAGACGTCGGCGGTGTCGACCAGGGTGCCGCCCGCGTCCATGAACGTGCGGAGCTGGGCGGCGGCCTCGTCCGCGTCGGTGTCACGACCCCAGGTCATCGTGCCGAGCCCCAGGCGGGACACCGACAGGCCGCTGTGGCCGACATAGCGCTGCTCCATGATCCTGCCAGGTTACCGTCCAGGCCGATGAAACGTGGTGATCGACGCCTGCGACACTTGCTGGATGACCACGCTGCTTCTGGTCCGGCACGGGCTGACGGACCTCACCGGGCCGGTGCTGGCCGGCCGCACCCCAGGGGTGCATCTGAGCGAGGCGGGAAGGGCGCAGGCCGCCGCGCTCGCCGGGCGCGTCGCGGGCGTCAGGCTCGACGCCATTGTCTCCAGTCCGCTGGAGCGCTGCCGGGAAACGGCACAAGCGGTCGCGCGAGGACGGGGGCTGGACGTCCAGGTCGACGACCGGCTGATCGAGTGCGGCTACGGCGAGTGGACGGGCCGGCCGCTCAAGGAGCTCGCCAAGGACCCGCTGTGGCAGGTCGTGCAGGCGCACCCGAGCGCGGCGGCGTTTCCGGACGGGGAGTCGCTGGCCGACATGCAGCACCGGGCGGTCGCGGCGATCCGTGCATGGAACCGTACTCTCGGTAGTAAGGGTGTCTACCTGGCGTGCAGCCACGGCGACGTGATCAAGGCGATCGTCGCGGACGCTCTGGGCCTGCATCTCGATCAGTTTCAGCGGATAACGGCTGATCCGGCGGCTGTCACCGTCATTCGCTATGCCCCCTTGCGCCCCTTTGTTCTCAGGCTCAACGATATGGGGGAATTGCGGCTTCCTGAGGATTCGGAGGAGAAAGACGGGGGAGAAAACCTCACCGGGAGCGATGCCGCCGTCGGCGGCGGGTCCGGAACCACGTAAGGTCAGGCTATGCCGGTCTTCGACTACGACCCACCAGAGAGGTTCGTCGCCGGTGCCTTGGGGCAGCCAGGCGCACGGGTCTTTTTTCTGCAGGCCAGGGCCGAGGGCAGACTGACCACGGTGGCGCTGGAGAAATTGCAGGTCGCCGCACTCGCGGGCAGGCTCGACGAGCTGCTCGACGAGGTGCTGCGGCTCAGCGGGGGCACCGCGCAGGTGCCCGCACTGGCCCCGGCCGACCTGGCCGACGACGCTCCGCTCGACGCGCCGGTCGCGGAGGACTTCCGCGTCGGCACCATGGCGCTGACCTGGGATGCCGAGAAGTCGCAGGTGGTGATAGAGGCGCAGGAGGTCATCGACGAGGACGATCTCGACAGGCCCGATCCGGCGGTGCTGCGCGTGCGCATCAGCGCCGGGGCCGCGCGCGCCTTCACCCAGCGAGCCCTCCAGATCGTCGCGGCGGGCCGACCGCCGTGCCCCCTGTGCGGGCAGCCCCTCGACGCCGCCGGTCACGTCTGTGTCCGTCTCAACGGCTACCGCGGGGGTGAGGCGGCTTCATGACCGCTCCCGAGAGCGAACCGGCCATCAAGCCTCCCTCCCCACCGCCGTCCATGCATGACGAGGAGGCGCTCGCGCTGCTGCGCGACGGCACGCTCGAGGTCGCCGGCCGCCTCGTCGAGGCGACCAACATGACGCTGTACTGCTCGGTCAAGCTGGGCGACAGGTCGGCCGCCTGCGTCTACAAGCCCGTACGCGGCGAGCGCCCCCTGTGGGACTTCCCCGACGGCACCCTCGCGGCCCGCGAGGTGGCGGCGTTCGAGGTCTCCCAGGCCACCGGCTGGCGCATCGTCCCGCCCACGGTCTACCGCGACGGGCCGTTCGGCCCCGGCATGTGCCAGCTGTGGATCGACACCGAGCGCGAGATCGACCTCATGCGGCTGGTCAAGAGCCGCAACCCGGTCGTGCGGCGGATGGCGGTGTTCGACGCGGTGGTCAACAACGCCGACCGCAAGGGCGGCCACCTGCTGCCGCTGCCCACGGGCCACGTGTACGGCGTCGACCACGGCGTCTGCTTCTCGGTGGAGGACAAACTCCGCACGGTCCTGTGGCAGTGGCGCGGCAAGCCCCTGGCCCGCGAGGCGGTGGCGGTGCTGGCCAAGCTCGAGCGCGACATCGAGTCGGGCTCGCTCGGGCGGCGGCTGCGCGAGCTGCTGACGGCCGCGGAGGTGGAGGCCACCTGGCAGCGGGTCAGGCGGCTGCTCGACACCGGCGTGCATCCGTACCCGTCGGAGGGCTGGCCGGCCATACCCTGGCCCCCCATCTGAACGATCGAGGGCCCGTTTAATACCCTTTGCCCATGTGCACGCTGATCGTGAGAACCGGGCGGCGGCTGAGCCTCATGGGCGTCCGCGACGAGTACGCCGACCGGCCCTGGGAAGGGCCGGCGGAGCACTGGCCGGAGTACCCGGGCGTGATCGGCGGGCGCGACCTCAAGGCGGGCGGCACCTGGCTGGCCGTCCACCCGGCGGCCCGCCGCGCCGCGGCGCTGCTCAACGGCCCCGGCAAGCCCGCCGACGAGCGCACGAAGGTCTCGCGGGGCGACCTCGCGCTGCGGGCGGCCTTCACCGGCGAGCTTCCCGCCGAGACGGGCCTGACCGTCTACGACCCCTTCCACCTCGTGCTGGCCGGCCTCACCCGGATCCAGGTGCTGAGCTGGGACGGCGCGCGCGCGACCGTCCAGGACCTGCCCCAGGGCACCAGCATGGTCGTCAACACCGGCCTGGACGCCGCCAGTCCCCGCGTGATCACGCACCTGCCGCGCTTCAGGGACTCCGAACGGTGGCACGAGCTGATCACCGCCGAGCCGTCCGGCGACCCCGGGGCGCTCATCGTCCGGCACGAGCTGCCGGACGGCCGCGTCTTCGCCTCCCTGTCGGTGATGGAGGTCACGATCAGTCAGGACGACGTGACCTACGATTTCACCGACCTGACCGCTGAACGGGACGGATAGGCTCAAAGGCATGAGATCGTGGTCTGCCCCGAACGTTCCCGGACTCCCAGGTGAGAGCGTCCCGCTCAGTCTCTACGACACCTCGGCCAAGCAGGTGCGGCAGACCGATCCCGGTCCCACCGCCCGCATGTACGTCTGCGGTATCACCCCTTACGACGCCACCCACCTCGGCCACGCCAACACCTACCACGCCTTCGACCTCGTCGGCCGGATGTGGCGCGACGCGGGCCACGAGGTGCACTACACCCAGAACGCCACCGACGTGGACGATCCGCTGCTGGAGCGGGCCGCCCAGACCGGCGTCGACTGGCAGCGGCTCGCCGAGCGGGAGATCGAGCTGTTCCGGGGCGACATGGAGGCGCTGCGCATCCTGCCGCCCCGCGAGTACGTCGGCGTGACCGAGGTCGTCGGCGGCGTGGCCGAGCTGATCGCCAGGCTGGGCGCCAAGGGCGTCACCTACGAGCTCGACGGCGACGTCTACTTCAGCGTGGCCGACGCGCCCAAGTTCGGCCAGGTGTCCGGCTACGGCGAGCAGGAGATGCTGGCGCTGTTCGCCGAGCGCGGCGGAGACCCCGAGCGGCCGGGCAAGCGCCACCCGCTCGACTGGCTGCTGTGGCGGGCCGAGCGGCCCGGCGAGCCGGCGTGGGACTCCCCGCTGGGCCGGGGCCGTCCGGGCTGGCACATCGAGTGCACCGCGATCGCCCTCGACCACCTGGGGGCCGGCTACGACGTGGCGGGCGGCGGCTCCGACCTGATCTTCCCGCACCACGAGTGCGGCGCCTCCGAGGGGCACGCCGCGACCGGCGAGTGGCCGTTCGCGAAGTTCTACACGCACGCCGGCATGGTGGCGCTCGACGGCGAGAAGATGTCGAAGTCGAAGGGCAACCTGGTCTTCGTCTCCAAGCTGCGCCAGGAGCACGACCCGATGGCGATCAGGCTCGTGCTGCTCGCCCACCACTACCGCGCCGACTGGGAGTACGTGCCGGAGATGCTGGCCGCGGCCGAGCGCAGGCTGGAGCTGTGGCGCTCGGCCACCGCGCTGGCCGAGGCCCCGCCGGCGGAGGAGCTGCTGGCGCGGGTGCGCGAGCGGCTGGCCGACGACCTCGACTCGCCGGGCGCGCTGGCCGCCGTGGACGCCTGGGCCGAGCAGGCCCTGGCCGGCGGCGGCCACGACGCCTCGGCCCCCGGCCTCGTCCGCGACCTCACCGACGCCCTCATGGGGGTCTCCCTCCGCTGACCCCGCCTGCTCGCCGAGCGGCCGCCCTGCCTGGGCGGCCGCTTTTTGCTTTCCGGTGACTTGTGCGCCCGGAAAGAGGGGATCGCGTCCCGCACTACCGCTCCCGAGCAAGCTGGGCTAGGCTGATAATCAGCAGCACTGATTATCAGGGAGCATTCACGATGATTCTGATCACCGGCGGGCTGGGCTTCATCGGCACGCACACCACCCGCGCCCTGCTCGACCTGGGCGAGTCCTGCGTGCTCGTGCAGCGCCGGCCCGCCGAGGTGCCCGCCGCCTTCGCCGCCGAGGCCGGCGAGCGGCTCTTCGTCGAGCAGGCCGACCTCGCCGACGAGCGGGCCGTGCTCGCGATCGGCGAGCGGCACGACATCACGGGCATCCTGCACCTGGCCGGCTCCATGCCCTGGCCGGTCGGCGCGTACGAGCCGATCGAGCACACCGAGCGGGCGCTGGGCAGCCTGCTCACCCTGTTCCGCGCGGCCCGCGACTGGCGGGTGCGGCGGCTCGGCCTGGCCAGCACCATCGGCGTGTACGCCGGCGTCACCGTCGACGGGCCGCTCCACGAGGACCTGCCGCTGACGATGAGCGCCCCGCACGTCATCCCGCGCTTCAAGAAGATCGGCGAGCTGCTGGCCGGCCACCTGGAAGGCGTTCTCGGCATCGAGACGGTCAATTACCGCATCGGCGGCATCTGGGGGCCGCTCGGGCACAACCCCGACCCGTTCTTCCCGGCGCCGCAGCTCGTGCACGCCGCCGCCCGCGGCACCGAGCCCGACCTGTCCGGGATGATGGGGGAGCCGCGGCTGGAGAACGGCATCGACGTGTGCTACGTCAAGGACTGCGCGCGGGCGCTCGCGCTGCTGCAGACGGCCGGCGCGCTGCGGCACCGCACGTACAACGTGGCCTCGGGGCGCGTCACCACCAACGGGGAGCTGATCGAGGCGATCAGGAAGCACGTCCCCGACGCCCGCCTCGACGGCGTCGAACCGGGCCGCGCCGCCGGCAGCGTCGACAACCCCCTCGACATCACGCGGCTGCGCGAGGACACCGGGTTCGAGCCCGCCTACGACACCGTGCGGGCGGTCGGCGAGTACCTGGAGTGGCTGCGCGCGGGCAACGAGCGCTGAACGACAGCCTGCCCCCGCCGGAACTCCGGCGGGGGCAGCACTCGGGCCGTCAGACCTGGAGGCGTTCGAGCTGCTCGATCGCGGCCAGCTCCGCCGAGAACCACTCGATCGTGCGGCGCAGCCCCTCCTCGGCGGGCACCTGAGCCCGCCAGCCCAGCCGCTCGGCGGCCAGCGAGGTGTCCGGGCGGCGCACCTTCGGGTCGTCGGCCGGCCGGTCGATGAAGCGGATCTCCGACGACGACCCGGTCAGCTTCTTCACGAGCGTGGCCAGCTCCAGCATGGTCAGCTCGTCGGGGTTGCCGATGTTGACGGGCCCGGCGAAGTCGCTGCGGGCCATGGCCAGGATGCCCGACACGGTGTCGTCGACGTAGCAGATGGAGCGGGTCTGCGAGCCGTCGCCGGTGATCGTGATCGGCTCGCCGGTCAGCGCCTGGCGGATGAACGTCGGGATCGCGCGGCCGTCGAACGGCCGCATCCGCGGGCCGTAGGTGTTGAAGATCCGCACGATCCCGGTGTCGGTGCCGCGCGAGTGCCGGTACGCGGTGGTCAGCGACTCGGCGAAGCGCTTGGCCTCGTCGTACACGCTGCGCGGCCCGACCGGGTTGACGTTGCCCCAGTACGTCTCCTTCTGCGGGTGCTCCAGCGGGTCGCCGTACACCTCGCTCGTCGAGGCCAGCACGAACCGGGCGCCCTTCTCCCTGGCCAGCCCCAGCGCGTGCAGCGTGCCGACGCTGCCCACCCGCAGCGTCTCGATCGGGTAGCGCAGGTAGTCGGCCGGAGAGGCGGCCGAGGCGAAGTGCAGCACCAGGTCCAGCCGGTCCGGGACGTGCACGTACCCGGTCAGGTCGCACTCGATGAGCCGGAACTCGGGGCGTTCGAGAAGGTGCTCGACGTTGCGCGGGCCGCCGGTGAGGAAGCTGTCCATGCAGACGACCTCCGCACCCTCCTCCAGCAGCCGCTCGCAGAGGTAGGAGCCGAGGAACCCGGCGCCTCCGGTGACCAGAGCCCTCATGAGATGACCTCCATGGCGGCGTCGACGACTTCGGATACCTCGATCTTCAGCAGGCCCGGGTCGGGCCGCTGGCCGTGCGGGTCGCCGTTCTGCCCGGCCCACAACGCCACGTGCCGCCAGCCGGGCGGCGGGCCCCACAGCTTGGGCGAGACCGGCCCGAACAGCACCACCGACGGCACGCAGAACGCCGTCGCCAGGTGGGCCACGCCGGTGTCGCCGCACACCACCAGCTTCGCCTTGCTGACCAGATCGATCAGGTCGGCCAGGCGGGTGCGCCCGGCCAGCATCCGCTCCGGAGGCAGCCCCGCCAGCTCGGCGACCCGGGAGGCGATGGGCACCTCCTCCGCGTTGCCCGTGACGACCACGTCGTCCAGCGCGGCGGCCACCTCGGCGAACCGCTCGGGCGGCCAGCGGCGCGCGGGGTAGGCGGCGCCCGGATGCACGATCGCCGGCCCCGTCCGGTCGGAGATCCCGAGCGTCAGGTCGCCGGGATCGGCGGGGATGCCGTGCCACTCCAGCAGGTCGCACCACCGCCGCACCTCGTGCACGCCGTCCTGCCACTGCGGGCCGGTGCCGAAGCTGATCAGCCGCCCCGGATCCGTGGCGCGCAGCGCCTCGATGGACTGCGGCCCCCGGCCGTGCAGGTTGACCGCGACGTCGGGGCGCTCGAACGGCAGCGCCTCCATCGGGATGGGACCCGGCCCGGCCACGTCCACCTGGTCGTCCACCGCGCCGATCAGCGGCAGCAGGGCCTCCAGGGAGCGCGGCGCGGCCAGGGTGATCCGGTGCGCCGGAAACGCCTGGCGCAGGGACCGCAGGGCGGGCACGGCCGTGAGCAGGTCGCCCAGGCCGAGCCCGCGCAGGGCGAGAAGTTCTAGGGCCATGACGTCTCCGTGGACGGGCAGACGACGAGCTCTCTCACCTCACATCCGGCCGGCTGCCTCAGTGCGAAGACGATGGCCTGCGCCACGTCGGCCGGATCGTTCAGCCCGGCCTCGGGGCCCGGCTTGTACTGGTCGGGGCGTCCGTCGAAGAAGCCCGTCCGCATGCCGCCGGGGATCAGCAGCGTCACGCCGATCTCCCCGCGCGTCTCGATCGCCAGGCCCCTGGTGAAGCCGACGACGCCGAACTTCGACGCCGAGTACGCCGACGCGTCGCTGAGCGGCCGCAGCCCCAGCGTCGAGGCGCAGGTGACGACCTTGCCGCGGGTGTGCTTCAGGTACGGCAGTGCCGCCCGCACGACCGAGGCCGTGCCGAGCAGGTTCACCCGGATGACCCGCTCCCAGTCGTCGGCCGGCACGTCCTCCAGCCGGCCGCACGCGTCGATGCCGGCGGCCGTCACGACGGCGTCCAGGCCGCCGGCCCGCTCGGCCAGCTCGCGCACCGCCCGCTCGGCCTCGCCGCGGTCGGCCAGATCCGCGGTCACGTGCTCGAAGCGCTGGTCGGGCTCGCGCACGTCCACGACGAGCGCCTTCCAGCCCTCCTTCTCCACGGCCTCGGCCGTGGCCAGGCCGAGCCCGGACGCGCCCCCGGTGATCAATACATTCACTGGATCTCCCTGATCAGATTGGTTGTCGAACGCCCCGGCAGCGTGCTCAGCACGACGATCTCCGCGCCGAGCCTGCCGAGGACCTCGGATTCGGGCAGCACTTCCCCCTCGTAGTCGCCGCCCTTCACCCACACGTCGGGGCGTAGCTGCTCGATGGCGGCGGCCGGGGTGTCCTCGTCGAACACCAGCACCGCGTCCACGCAGCCCAGCGCCCGCAGCACCTCGACCCGGTCGCGCACGTCCACGATGGGCCTGGACGGGCCCTTCAGCCGGCGTACCGAGTCGTCGGAGTTGACGCAGACGACCAGCGCGTCGCCGAGCGCCCTGGCCCGCCGCAGCAGGCTCACGTGGCCCGCGTGCAGCAGGTCGAAGCAGCCGCCGGTGGCGATCAGCCGGCCGCCGTTCGCGCGGGTGAGCCGGGCCACCTCCAGCGCCGTGCGCGGCCGGTCGCCGAGCCGCTGCTCCTGCACCTTCACGGAGGCGGCCCCGCCGCGCTCGACGAAGCGGGACGCCTCGCCCACGCCGATCGTGACCGCCTCCTCGGCGTCCGCGCCGTCGCGCAGCGCCAGCGCCGCGGCGCCGGCGAGCCGGTCGCCCGCGCCGCACGCGTCCTGGCCGCCCGCCCGCACCGGCGGCGGCACCGTGGTCAGCGGGCCGCCCGCCACGGCGAGCGCGGCCCCGCGCTCGCCGGTCGTGACGGCCACCGCCCCGGCCCGCAGCGCCCGCACCAGGCGGCGGGCCGCCTGGTCGGGGCCGTGGTAGCCGGACGGGCAGAGCATCCGCGCCTCCGCCTCGCTGGGCGTCAGCAGCGCGCAGCCGGGCATCGGCTGCTCGCCCCGCGGATGCGGGTCCCACACCACCGGCACGTCGAGGTCGCGCAGCAGCTCGCGGGCCATCCTGGCCACGCCCCTGCCGTAGTCGGAGACCAGCACCGCGCCGGCCCGCCTGATCGCCTCGACCGCCTCCGTGGTGGGGGAGTACCTGGCCGTGCCGTCGCCGCTGTCCAGCCTGACCAGCGTCTGGCCGCGCGCCCTGACCCTGGTCTTGCGCACGGTGCCGCCACGCAGCGGCAGCCGTACCAGGTCGAGCTCCTCCGACAGCAGCCCGCACAGGCGGTGCCCGTCGGGGTCGTCGCCCACGGCGGTGATCAGCACGACGTCGGCGCCGTCGCGGGCGGCCAGCAGCGCCGCCAGCCCGGCCCCGCCGGGACGGGCCTGCTCGGTGGCGACGTCCACCACCGGCACGGGCGCGTCCGGGCAGAGCCGGTCGGCCTCGCCCTCGACGTCCACGTCGAGCAGCGTGTCCCCGATGACGACCAGCGGTCCGTCCGTCACAGCGCCTCCTCTACGGCGTCGCACAGCAGGTGGATGAGCGCCAGGTGCACCTCTTGCACGGTGGCGGTCTCGCCCGGGATGGTGACGGCCTCGTCGCACAGGTCGGCGAGCGGGTTCGGGGCCGGGCCCGTCATGGCCCACGCCGAGAGCCCGGCCTCCTGCGCCGCCCTGGCGGCGGCCAGCACGTTCGGGCTGCCGCCGCTGGTGGACAGGCACAGCAGCACGTCCCCGGTACGGCCGTGCGCGCGCACCTGGCGGGCGTAGACCTGCTCGGCGCCGAAGTCGTTGGCGATCGCCGTCAGCGACGAGCCGTCGGCGTGCAGCGGGATCGCCGCGTACGGCTGCCGGTCGTCCCTGAACCGGCCCACCAGCTCGGCCGTCAGATGCTGCGCCTCCGCCGCGGAGCCGCCGTTGCCGCAGGCCAGCAGCCTGCCCCCGGCGGCCAGCACGGCGGCCAGCCGGCCTCCCCAGCCCCGGACGGTGACCGCGTGGTCATCGACCTTCTCCAGGGTGTTCCAGAGCTTCTCCAGATGGGCATCCATGATCAACCCCCCAGGGCCGCCAGCCGGCAGACCTTTCCGTCGATGACCTGCGTGTACACGGCCTCGGTCAGCTCGGCCACGCGCGGCCAGCCGTACCGCTCCCTGGCCCGGGCCGCGCCGGCGGCGCCGAGGGCGGCCCGCCGCTCGTCGTCGCCGAGCACGTCCTTGAGCGCCCTGGCCAGGGCGCGCGGGCGGCGCGGCGGCACGAGCACGCCGCAGCCCGCGACCGAGTCGAGGTGGCCGCCGACCGCCGAGGCGACGACCGGCACGCCGCACGCCATGGCCTCCACGGGCACCATGCCGAACGGCTCGTACCAGGGCACCGTCACCACGACGTCGGCCGAGCGCATCAGCGCCGGCACGTGCGGGCGCGGCACCGAGCCGATGACGTGCACGCGATCGCCGATCCCGTACCCCTCGGCCAGCTCGCGCAGCCGGACCGCCTCCTCGTCGTCCGGGGTGCCGCCGGCGATCACCAGGTTGGCGTCCGGGAGCTGGCGCAGCGCCGCGATCACGGTGTCCACGCCCTTGCGCGGCACCATCCGGCCGATGCTGAGCACGAGCGGCCCGTCCGTACGCGGGGCCACCGGCCCCTCCGGGCAGAACCTCGACAGGTCCACCCCGCACGGCACGACCCCGATGCGGTGCTCGGGGATGCCCATCGCGCACAGCTCGTTCACCTCGTCGCTGCACGTCGCCAGCACCATGTCGGCCCGCAGGCCGATCTCGCGCTCGGTCTCGATGCGGTGCGCGGGGCTGGTGTCGGCCGCGCCCTGCCAGCGCCGCTTGACGGTGCCCAGCGCGTGGAACGTCTGCACCACGGGCACCCCCAGGGGCGCCGCCGCCCGCAGCGCCGCCTGCCCGCTCATCCAGAAGTGCGCGTGCGCGACGTCCGGCGGGCCGGCGGACCAGCGCGCGGCCAGCCATTCGGTGAATTCCGGCATGAACGGCGGCAGCTCGTCCTTCGGAACGGGAGCCGCGGGCCCGGCGGGGACGTACTCGACCGTGACGCCCGGCGCGAGGCTCACCGAGTCCGGTTGCGCCTCGGAGGAGCGACGGGTGTGGACGACGACGCTGTGCCCGCGCTCGGCCAGGGCCACGGCCAGCGCGGCGACGTGAACGTTCTGGCCGCCGGAGTCGACGCCGCCGACCGCCGCCAGCGGGTCCGCGTGCTCCGAGATGAGATCGACCTTCACTGCGTCAGCTCCCTCACTGCCTTGACCACCTGCTCACTCGTCACTTGGGACAGGCACGGGTGCCCGGCCACCGGGCAGGTCCGCGCCCTGCTTCCACGGCAGGGCGCTTCCTGGTCGCCCAGCAGCACCACCGGCACGCCGTACGGGGCCCACCGCACCGCCGGGACGACGGGGGCGAACAGGCTCACGACCGGTGTTCCGACCGCCGCGGCCAGGTGCGCGGGGCCGGTGTTGCCCGCCACGAGCACGCCGGCACGCTCGATCACGGCAGCCAGTTCTGCGAATGTGGTCACGCCGCCCAGATCGACCGCGACGTCGCTGGCCACGTAGGCGGTGAGGTCACGTTCCGTGCCGGTCACGACGACCTGGTGCCCGTCCTCGACCAGCTCCCGCACCGCCTGCCGGTGCCTTTCCGCAGGCCAGGTACGGGCGGGGGCCGAGGTCCCTGGGTGCACCACGACATACGCGCCTTTGTCGGCTACGCCGCCGACGCCTACCCATTGCCCCGTAAATTTCGCTATATCCGGCAACGGGCGCTGAACAGCGAGTTTCCCGTCATCACCCTCCGGCAGCTCGAAGCCGGCCGCCCGCGCGACCGCCAGCATGCGCTCCGCCTCCGGCACGTCCACGCTCTCGTCCACCACGTGCCGCACGTCGAGCAACGAGCCCGGGTAGTCGTTGCTGATCGCGGTGATCCGCTTCACCCCCGCCAGCCTCAGCAGCAACGCCAGCGGCAGCGCCGACTGGTGGAACGACGTCAGCAGCACCGCCTCATCGATCCCGCCGGCCTGCCCGACCAGCTCCTGCACGCCCTGCACCGTCACGGGCGGCGGCGTGTGGTCGATCCACGGGGCCCGCCAGCCGATCACGCGGTCGACGCCGGGCAGCAGCTCGGCCGCCGCCCTGCCGTTCGGGCCGGCCAGGAAGACCACCTCGCGGGCCCTGGTCCGGACGGCCCGCACGGCCGGCCCGGCCAGCAGCACGTCCCCGGCGTCGTCGAGGCGCGCCACGAGCACGCGCCCCCTGTCCCGCACGCTCTCGCTCCTGGCGGCCCTGTCTGGGGTGGTCCTGTCTTGAGCGGCCCTGTTTTGAGCGGCCCTGTCTTGAGCGGCCCTGTCTTGAGCGGTCCTGTCTTCAGCGGTCCTGTTCCTCGTGGCACGGCCCTTGCTGGAACGTTCCTGCGCACTCCTGCTCATCGCCGGACCCTCCATTCCCCCCGAAGCCGGTGCACGCAGGCGACCGGCGGGATCAGCACGCTGGTGACGGCCATCCGCAGCACCTCCTCGGGGTTGCGCGGGCCCGGCGCGATCCGCCGCCAGGCGAACTCGGCGGTCAGCGCCGCCCACACCGCCGCCGCACCCCAAGCCGCCAGGGCCGGCCCGCGCCCCGCCCCGGGCCGTCCCGCCGCCGCTCCCAGGAGCAGGGCCGACAGGCCCGCGGCGGTCGTGGCCGCGTGCAGGCGCAGCCGCCCCGGCCCGCCGCCGATCCTGGAACGCCAGGACGGCCCGTGCAGGCGCCGCATGAGCGCGTCGTCGGCGTTCCCCCGCTGGAACCGCACGCTCGCCCAGAACCCGTCGTCCCGCACCGGATGCTCGGTCACCCGCTCGCCCATGACCAGCCGGTGCCCGGCCTCCATCACCCGCAGCGCCAGATCCGCGTCCTCCCGGTAGGCCCGCGGGAACCGCTCGTCGAACCCGCCGGCGCCCTCCAGCGCCGCCCGCCGGTAGGCCATGTCGGCCGTCACCCACAGCGCGCCCGACAGCCCGGCCGTGTGCCGCTCGCCGTCGGTGGGCCTGCGGCCGGACGGCAGCGGCACCACGATGCGCCCCTGGCTGCCGGCCACGTCGTCGGGCAGGTCCACCAGGTCCTTCCAGACGGCCTCGGCCCACCCCGGCGCGGGGATCACGTCGTCGTCGAGGAACACCACCCACGGCGTGTCCGCGGCCCGCCATCCGACGTTCCGCGCCGCCGCGGGGCCCCGCCCGCCCGACCGGACGACCCGGACGTTCGACGGCAAAGGCTCCAATGCCGGGGTCGGATCGGCTCTGTCGTCCACCACGATCACCGGCACGCCCGGCCCCACGGCCGCCAGCGTGTCGCACAGGGTGGGCCGTCCGATGGTGGGGATCACCACGGTGATCACGAGGCGAACACCTCCCCTCGCCGCACCACGTACGGACCGAGGACCAGCACGTCCACCGGCGAGGACCCGAAGCACTCCAGCGCGTCACGCGGGTCGTCCACCATGGGCCGCCCGGCCGTGTTCAGGCTCGTGTTGACCACCACCGGCAGCCCCGTGCGCGCCTCGAACTCGCTCAGCACCCGCGCCATCAGCGGCTGCTCGCGCGGCGAGATCGTCTGGATCCGCGCCGTCCCGTCCACGTGCACGACCGCCGGGATCCGCGCCGCCCAGTCCGGGTGCACGTCGTGGACGAACAGCATGTACGGCGACGGCACCGGGCCCCGCCCGAAGATCTCGCGGGCCCGCGACTCCAGCACCATCGGCGCGATCGGCCGGAACTGCTCGCGCCCCTTGACGTCGTTCAGCCGCTCGGTGTTGCGGGCGTGCCCCGGATGGGCCAGCAGCGAGCGCTGCCCCAGCGCGCGCGGCCCGTACTCGGCCCGCCCCTGGAACCAGGCCACGATCCGGTCGGCCGCCAGCTCCGCGGCCACCGCGGCCGCCAGGTCGGCGGGGCGGGTGTGCGGGACGCGGGCGACGTCCAGCCACGCCCCGAGCTCCTCGTCGGTGAAGCCGCGCCCGAGCGCCGCGTCCGGCATGGGGCCCGCCGGCTCGCCGTACGACTGCGCCAGGTGCAGCGCCCCGCCCAGCGCGGTGCCCGAGTCGCCCGCCGCCGGCTGGACCCAGATCTCCTCGAACGGGCCCTCGTCCAGCAGCCGCGTGTTGGCCACGCAGTTCAGCGCGACCCCGCCGGCCAGCGCCAGCCGCCGCTCACCGGTGCGCTCGTGCAGCCAGCGCACCAGCTCCAGCAGCACCTCCTCCAGCCTGGCCTGCACGCTGGCGGCCAGATCGGCGTGGTCGGAGGTCCACGGGGCGCCCTTCTTCAGCGCCTTGGCGTACCCGCTCCAGTCGACCGGCTCGACGCGGAATCCGCCGTCGCCGGTCGTGTAGATCACCTCGCGCAGCGCCTCCAGGTGGCGGGGCCGGCCGTAGGAGGCCATCGCCATCACCTTGTACTCGTCGCTGGAGCGCAGGAAACCCAGATGCTCGGTGACGTCCTCGTACATGAGGCCCAGGGAGTGCGGCAGCTCCTGCGCCGCCAGCACCTCCAGCTCGCCGCCGCGATAGCGGCCCGCCAGGTGCGAGACGTTCTCGCCGCGCCCGTCGGCCACCAGCACCGCGCAGTCGCGCCACGGCGCCGCCAGGCCCGCCGAGGCGGCGTGCGCCACGTGGTGCGGCACGTAGCTCACCTGGCCGGGGTCCAGGCCGGGCAGCGCCGTGGCGAGGAAGGCCGGGGCGCGCACCGCGTACTTGGTGCGCAGGTCCTCCCAGTCGCCCTCCGGCTTCTGCACGACCAGCGACGGGTCGTAGGAGTAGGCCACCGCGTCGATGTCCTCAGGGGACAGGCCCGCCTCGCGCAGGCACCACGCGGCGGCCAGCTCCGGCAGCTCCCACGCTGAGAACGCCAGCGGCCTCTTGCCGTGCTTGCGGCGGCTGAAGCGCTCCTCCTCAGCCGCGGCGACGATCCTCCCGTCGACCACCAGGGCGGCGGCCGGGTCGTGGAAGATCGCGTTGATGCCGAGAAACTTCATGCTTCCTCCCCCTAAGGATGTCGAGAACCGCTACCGAGAGAAGCGGTTCTCAAACATCGAGCGACGTCGGGAGATGCGAAAACAGGCGGAAGCTCCTGCACTTGGTCACTTTAAGTAGTTGTTTGCCAGGACAGGCGCCGGGTAGCTGCCGGACACGCGACGGAGGTGAAAGGTGTTCGAAAAGCGACGTCCCGGCGCCGTGCTCTTCGACCGGGACGGGACCTTGATCAGGGACGTGCCGTACAACGGCGATCCGGACCTCGTCGAGCCCATGCCGGGCGCGATCGAGGCCCTGCACAGGCTCAGGCACGCCGACGTCCCGGTGGCCGTGGTCACCAACCAGTCGGGCGTCGCCAAGGGCCTGCTGACGCCCGACGAGATGGACCAGGTGAACGCCAAGGTTGAGGAGCTGCTCGGCCCGTTCGACGCGTGGGCGATCTGCGTGCACGACGACGCCGACGGCTGCACCTGCCGCAAACCCGCGCCCGGCCTCGTCATCAGAGCCGCCGCCGTGCTCGACGTCAGCCCCCGCGACTGCGTCGTCGTCGGCGACATCGGCCGCGACATGGAGGCCGCCCGCGCCGCCGGGGCCAGGGGCATCCTCGTCCCGACCCAGGAGACGCTGCGCGAGGAGATCACGCAGGCCGCCGAGGTCGCCGACGACCTGATCGACGTCGTGGACCGCGTCCTGAGCGACGCCGAGAGCCCCGTGCCCGCCGCAGCGGCGCCCTGGGCCCGCGCCATGGGCTGGAGCCGCTGGTGAAGATCCTCATCTGGCACGTGCACGGCTCGTGGACCAGCGCGTTCATCCGCGGGTCCCACGAGTACCTGCTGCCGCTCGTTCCCGGCCGTGGTCCCGACGGCCGGGGGCGGGCGGCCACCTACGACTGGCCGGACAGCGCCCGCGAGGTGCCCTGGGAACGGCTGCGCGACGAGCCCGTGGACGTCGTCGTCTACCAGCGCCCCCACGAGATCGACCTGGCCCGCGAATGGCTCGGCCGCGACGTGCCCGGCGTGTACGTCGAGCACAACACGCCCGCCGGCGACGTGCCCCGCACCCGCCACCCCCTCGCCGACCGCACCGACATCCCGATCGTGCACGTCACCTACTTCAACGAGCTGTACTGGGACAACGGCCGCGCCCCCACCCGCGTCATCGAGCACGGCATCCCCGACCCCGGCCACCTCTACACCGGCGAGCTGCCCAGGGCCGGCGTCGTCGTCAACGAGCCCGTGCGCCGCACCAGGGTCGCCGGCACCGACCTGCTGCCCCGCTTCGCCGAGCGGGTGCCGCTCGACGTGTTCGGCATGAAGGTGAACGGGCTCCCGTACGGCACGTACGAGGACCTGCCCCAGCACGTCATGCACGCCGAGCTGGCCCGCAGGCGCGTCTACCTGCACCCCTACCGGTGGACCTCGCTCGGCCTGGCCCTCATCGAGGCCATGACGCTCGGCATGCCCGTCGTCGCGCTGGCCGCCACCGAGGCGATCGAGGCGGTGCCGCCCGAGGCGGGAGTCCTGTCGACCAAGGTGCACGTGCTGGCCGACGCCCTGCACGCCTACGCCGAGGACCCCGAGGTCGCGAGCCAGGCCGGCAAGGCCGCCAGAGCCGCCGCCCTGTCACGGTACGGGCTCGGAAGATTCCTCTCCGATTGGGATGCCCTGCTCAGCGAGGTATGACCCGCGGGGCGATGGGTAGGCGCGAAGAGCATGATGATGATGCTCGACTGGACCCGCAGGGCCGCCTGCCTCGACCTGGACCCGGAACTGTTCTTCCCGATCTCCATGGAAGGTCCGAGCCAGTCGCAGGTCGAGCGGGCCAAACACGTGTGTGACGGCTGTCCCGTGCGCCGGCCGTGCCTGGAGTACGCGCTGAGCACGGGGCAGGCGTACGGCGTCTGGGGCGGCACCGACCCGGAACAGCGGCGCGAGGAGCTCAGCCTGCGCGCGGAAGCCGCCGCCCGCCACTGACTGCCCCATTGGTTCAGGTGCTCGCCGGACGGCCGAGCGCCGACAGGACGGTGCCCAGGTACGCCCGGGCGCGGTCGAGCCGCGCCTGATGCCGCCCGGCGGCGCCTGCCTCCTTCAAGCCCGCCTCCTTCAAGCCCGCCTCCTGCAAGCCCGCCTCCTTCAGAACCGGCCCCTTCAGAAGCGTGACCGCCTCCACGACCAGCGGCAGCGCCTCGACGGGCAGCCCGCGCTCGTGCAGGGTCATCCCGACCTCGGCCAGCACCTCCGCCAGATCGGCGAGGTACCGTCCGGGATCGTCCGCCGCCAGCCGCCGGTACGCCGAGACGGCCTCCTGCTCGGCCCGCAGCGCCTCGTCCGGCCGGTCCAGCTCGGCGAGCGTCGCCCCCAGGCCGATGAGGGCGTCGGCGAGATCGGCCAGGTGCCGGCCGGGATCGGCCGCGGCCAGCCGGCGCAGGACGGCCACCGCCTCCCGCTCGGCGTCCAGCGCCTCCCCGTGCCGCCCGAGCTCGCCCAGCGTCACCCCGAGACTGCTCAGGCAGCCGGCCAGCTCCGGCAGGTAGCGCTCTGGACCGGCGTCGGCCAGCCGCCGGTAGACGGCCAGAGCCTCCCTTGCGGCGCCCAGCGCCTCGGCCGCGCTGCCGCACTCCCCGAGGTGCACCCGCTCCATGAGGCGCCGGGCCCGCCTGCCGTCCTCCCCCTCGGCGGGGACACTCCCACGCACACATCTCCTTCGTCCGCCGGACGCGGGCAGCGGCCCGGCCGGTTGCCACTGAGGCTTCCCCGGCACCAGGATCGGGGCGGCAGGATTGTTCGGCACCCCTCATCAGGCAGGAAAACAATGCACTTCACGGCGTACGGCTCCGCCCCGGGAGCCCCGTAGCGGTGGCGGGCCGTCGCGAGAGCCCGGTGGACCCGGCGGCGGGGCCGGTGCAGCGCTTCGCGTACGAGCTGCGCAAGCTGCGCCAGGAGGCGGGCGGGCTCACCTACCGGGCCATGGCCGGGCGGGCCGGCTACTCGGTCACCACGCTGTCGCAGGCGGCGGCGGGGGAGAAGCTGGCGTCGCTGCCCGTCGTCCTCGCCTTCGTGCGCGCCTGCGGCGGGGACCCCGCCGAGTGGGAGCGGCGCTGGCGGCGGGCCGCCGCCGAGCTGGCCCGCGAGCGGGCGGACGACGACGGCGCCGCCGGGCCGTACCCGGGGCTGGCCTCCTACGACACCCGCGACGCCGGCCGCTTCTTCGGCCGTGACGGGCTGGTGGCGGAGCTGCGGGAGCTGCTGGGGCGGCACGGGTTCGCGGCGGTGTTCGGCTCGTCGGGCAGCGGCAAGTCGTCCCTGTTGCGGGCCGGGCTCGTGCCCGCTGTCAACGCGCGGGCCGTGGTGATCACGCCGGGGGAGCACCCGATGCGGCACGCCGGCGCCTTCCGCCCCGCCGGTGGCGCGCTGGTCGTCGTGGACCAGTTCGAGGAGGTGTTCACGCTCTGTCACGACCCGCGCGAGCGCGAGGAGTTCATCGACCTGCTGCTCACCGCGCGCCGCCCTGACGGCGGGCCAGGAGGGTCGGGCGGATCGGGCGGGCCGGGCGGGCCGGTCGATGGGGCAGGCGTCGTCATCGCGGTGCGCGCCGACTTCTACGGCCGCTGCGCCGAGCACCGCGGCCTCACCGAGGCCCTGCGCGCGGCCGGCCTGCTGGTCGGGCCGATGCACCAGGACGAGCTGCGGGAGGCCATCGTCCGGCCGGCCATGGCCGAGGGGCTGACCGTGGAGCGGGCGCTGACGTCCGCGATCATCGAGGACGTCGCCGGCGAGCCCCAGGCGCTGCCGCTGATGTCGCACGCTCTGCGGGAGGTGTGGCGCCGCCGTACGGGAAAGACGCTGACCCTGGACGCCTACGAGAGCGTCGGCCGGGTCCACGGGGCGATCAGCCACACGGCGGAGGAGGTCTACGCGGGCCTGTCCCCGGCGCAGGCGCGGATCGCCCGGCGGATCCTGCTGCGGCTGATCGATCCGGGCGAGCAGGCTCAGGCGACCCGCCGCCCGGCCGCGCGGGCGGAGCTGGACCCGAGCGGCGACCCGGACACGGCGCTGGTCATCGAGCGGCTGGCCGGGGCCCGGCTGCTGACGCTCCACCAGGACACCGTGGAGCTGGCGCACGAGGCGCTGATCGAGTCGTGGCCGCGCCTGCGCGGCTGGGTGGACGACGGGCGCGACCGCCTGCGCGCGCACCGGCAGCTCACGGACGCGGCCAGGGCGTGGGAGGCGCACGGCCGCGACGCCGGGCTCCTCTACCGGGGCGCCCGCCTGGCCGCCGCCGGGAAGCTGCTGGCCGAGCCGGGGGACCGGGACGAGCTCACGCCGTCCGAGCGGAGCTTCGCCGACGCGAGCCTGGCGCTGGCCCGCCGCACCTCGCGCACGCGGGTGGCGGTCTCGGCCGTGCTGGCGGTCCTGCTGGTCGCCTCCCTGGTCGCGGCGGGGGTCGCCATCCGGCAGGCGGGCCTGGCCGACGGCCGCCTGGAGGAGGCGACGGCCCGGCTGGCCGCCAGGCGCGCGGCCATCCTGCGGCCGAGCGACCCGCGGCTGGCCCGCCGGCTGAGCGCCGCCGCCTGGCGGATCGCGCACGTCCCGGAGGCCAGGAGCGAGCTGATCGACTCCATGGCGCTGCCGCTGGTGGACGTCGTCACCGCCCCGTACGATCCGGCGGACCTGGTGCAGGGCCTCAGCGCGGACGGCGGCAGGCTCGCCCTCTTCACGCCCGGCACGGCGCCCGCGCCGGGCGCGCTGCGCGTGCTCGACGTGACCACGAGGAAGGAGGTCGCGAGCGCCCGGTGGACCGGCCCGCGGGTCCACAAGCTGGTGTGGAGCCCCGACGGCCGCACCCTGGCCGTCCACGACGGCGCCAACGCCCAGCTGTGGGCCGTCGGCGCCGGCGGCCTCACCGACCTCGGCGCGGCCTTGCCCCGCTTCGACCCCGTACGGTTCAGCCCCGACGGGCGCCGGCTCATCGGCGTGCGCGACGGGGCGAACGTCGCCGTGGACCTCGCCGACCGTACCCCCGTCCTCGACGAGCCGGTCGCCGCCATCAGCCCGGACGGCCGGCTCGCCCTGGTCGTCCCGCCGGCCTCCGCGAGCGGCGGGAAGCGGGCCGCGCTCTGGGACCTCTCCAAGCGTGCGCCGCTGCGCGCCCCCTCGCTGCCGGCCGGTGTGAAGGGCGGCGTGTTCAGCCCGGACGGGCGGCGCCTGGCCGTCACGACACCCTACGGCGTCCGGCTGTGGGACCTGCCCTCGGGCAAGGAACTCGGGAGCCCGATGGTCCCGCCCGCGGACCGGGTGGCGTTCAGCCCCGACGGGCGGTTCCTGGCGGGGGTCTGGCGTGACGGGTGGGTGCTCCTGCGGCGGGTGGACGGCGAGACGCTCGTGCTGAACACCTCCGTGACCGCGGACGCGAAGGCCGAGCCCCGGTTCTCGCCGGACGGCATGCTGCTCCGGGTGGCCGGCCCGTACGGGACGGTGCACGTCCTGGACATCTCCCCCTACACCCGGCCCGCGCTGCTCGCGCCGGGCGGCGGTGAGCGGCTGTTCAGCCCGGACGGCGCTTCCTCGTGACGTCCGGGCACCGGGACGGCAGGCCGGAGGTGCGCGTGTGGGACGTCGCCGCGCGCGCACCCGTCGGCGGCCCCCTCCCCGTCGCCGACCTCCCGGGCAAGAGCCGTTACTTCCCGGTGTTCAGCCCCGACGGGCGCACGCTCGCGCTCACCCACACCGCCTCGCCCGTGGTCACGTTGTGGGACGCCACGACCGGCCGCGCCACCGGCGCGTTGCGGGTGCGCGAGCCCGCCGCCGTCGGTGTCCTGTCCGTGGCCTTCTCTCCCGACGGGCGCACGCTCGCGATCGCACCCCTCGGCGGCGGGGCCGGCGGCCCGTACATCGGGGACCTGGAGCTGTGGGACGTCCGGACCGGCAGGTGGCTGCGGACCGTCGCCCACGCGGGCGCCCAGACCTTGATCTTCGAGCCGGACGGGCGCCGCCTGCTCGTGGACAAATCCACCAAAGGACGCGTCCTGGTCGACCTGGCCACCGGCGCGTTACGCCCCCACCACAGCGACGGCCGCGCCCAGGGGCGGATCCTCTTCATGGGGGACAAGGCCGCGATCGGCGACCCGGACGGGCGCCTGACGTTCTGGGACCGCGACCTGCGCACGCTCCTCGCCCCGCCCCAGGCCCTCTACACCGGCTCGGTCGCCGCGCTCGTCCCCTACCCGCGAGGGGAACTGCTCGCCACCGTCGGCAGCGAGGGCGACACCGGCATCCAGCTGTGGGACTGGCGAGGACACCAGCGGATCGGGACGCCGATGAGCTACTACACCGACTCCGTGCCGGCCGTGGCGTTCGACCGGACGGCGCTGCTCATCTCCTCCTCGGACGGCGCCCTGCGCAGGATCATCGTCGATCCGGGCGCGGCCGCCACCGCGATCTGCCGCCAGGACGGCGGCCTGTCGCCGGCCGAGTGGCGCCGGCACATCCCGGAGCTCCCCTACCGCCGAACCTGCCCCTGACGCGTTTCACCCGCCTCGAGAAGCGCCGGAACCGCCGGCTCAGGCGGCGCCGGGAACCGCCGGCTCAGGGCGCGGCGGGTGCCGGCTCAGGGTGCGGCGGGCAGCGCCTCCGCCAGGAAGCGCTCGCGCTCGGCCGCCTCGAGATGGTCGCTGAACAGCACCCCGTCGAGATGATCGACCTCGTGCTGCAGCACCCGGGCTAGCACGCCGAGCGCCCGCACCGTGACGGGCTTGCCGAACATGTCGCGCCCGCGCGCCGTGACCATGTAGGAGCGTTCCAGCGGCCACCACACGCCCGGCGCCGACAGGCACGCCTCGTCGGCGGTCACCTTGCGCTCCGACAGCTCCAGCCGCGGATTCACCAGGTGCCCCGACCTGCCGTCGTAGGAATAGACCACCACCCGCACCGGCTCCCCGATCTGCGGAGCCGCCAGCCCGGCCCGCCCCGACGCCGCCCGCATCGTCGCCGTCAGCGCCTTGACCAGCCGTCTCAGCTCCCGATCGAAATCCTGGATCGGCGCCGCGACCGAGCGGAGCACCGGATCATCGAACATGCGAATAGGCCGGACCGTCACCCGCAACTCCCCGATAGGCCGCGATCGTCACCAAGAACGTTTCCCAGCGGTGCGCCCCGCCAATCGCGAAGGTCATGCCTTGTAGCACAGCGGTAACAGAAGAGACCCAGTGGCGAAACCACCCGAAAGCAGTATCGGAGGGTGATCTCACTTGCGTCACACGCGCGTGTGATGCCTGGCCGGGTGCTCGGGGCCCGGCCAGGCATCTTCGACTACCTGGAGGTGCAGTCATGAGCGCGCTTCCCGAAGAGGGCGGCTCTTCCCCGGAGACGGCGCCCGACGCCCTGGCGGGCTTCACCATCGGCGTCACCGCGACGCGACGGCGCGAGGAGTTCGGGGCGCTCCTGGAGCGCCGCGGCGCGCGCGTGGTCAGCGCCCCCGCCATCCGGCTCGTCCCGCTCGCCGAGGACGCCGACCTGCTCGCCGCCACCCGCCAGAGCCTGGAGGCGCCGCTCGACGACGTCGTGGTCACCACCGGCGTCGGCTTCCGCGGCTGGATGGCCGCCGCCGAAGGCTGGGGGCTGTCGGCCGACCTGGGCGAGCACCTGTCCAAGGCCCGCCTGCTCACCCGCGGCCCCAAAGCCAGGGGAGCGGTGCGCGCCGCCGGCCTCAACGACCACTGGACGCCCTCCTCCGAATCCTGCAACGAGGTCAAGGACTACCTCCTCGCCCAGGACCTGCGCGGGCGGCGCATCGCGGTGCAGCAGCACGGCGAGCCGCTCAGCGACTTCGTGGCCGCCCTGCGCGAGGCCGGGGCCGAGGTGATCGAGATCCCCGTCTACCGGTGGCTGCCGTACCGCGACATCTCGCCGCTGCGCCGCCTGATCAGCCAGACCATCTCCGGCTCCGTGGACGCCGTCGCCTTCACCAGCGCGCCCGCCGTGCACGCCATGCTCGGCGCCGCCAGGGCGGAAGGGCTGGAAGAAGCGCTGCTGGCCGCGTTCGGCGGGGCCGTCGTGGCCGCCTGCGTCGGGCCCGTCACCGCCGAGCCGCTCACCTCGCGCGGCGTCCCCACCCTCCAGCCGGACCGCTCCCGCCTCGGCGCCCTCGCCCGCGCCCTTGCGCGCCACCTGCCCGAGCACGGCGTCACCCGCCTCACGGCCGGCGACCACCGGCTCGAGATCCGCGGCCACGCCGTCGTCGTGAACGGCGAGCTGCGGCCCCTGCCGCCCGCCCCCATGGCGGTGCTCAAACGCCTGGCCGACAAGCCGGGGCACGTGGTGTCGCGCGCCGACCTCCGCACGGTGCTGCCGGGCAGCGTGGCCCGCGAATCGGCCGAGCACGCCGTCGAGATGGCCATCACCCGGCTCCGCCGCGCCCTCGGGCCCAGCGGGATCGTCGAGACGGTCGTCAAGCGCGGCTACCGCCTCGCCTGCCAGTACGAGGCAGGCCCGTGACCCAGCCGCCACCCCGTCCCTCACCCCAGCCCCACAGGCACCCGCACGGGGACCGGCACCATCGGCACCCGCACGGGGACCAGCACCTTCGGCCCCCGCACCATCGCCCCCATCCGCACCATCGCCCCCACCCGCACCGTCACCATGCCCACCCGCACCACCAGGAGGAGATCGCCATGCCTTGGGGCACCACCACCCCCACCGGCCGCGACAGGCGTGCCGGGAGGAGCCGGTGAGGCCCGCACTCGTCCTGGCCGCACACGGGACCCGCAGCGCCGAGGGCGAGCGCACCCTGTCCTCCCTGGCGGAAACGGTCGGCCGGGCCCGCCCCGGTCAGCGCGTCGAGCTCAGCTACCTGGAGATCAGCGCACCCCTCCTGGCGGACGTCCTGCCCACGATCCCCGGCCCGGTGGTCGTGGTGCCGCTGCTGCTGGCGGGCGGCTACCACGTGCACATCGACCTGCCCGAGGTCATCGCCGAGCACCGCCCGGACGCGATCGTGGCCGGCTGGCTCGGCCCGCACCGGCTCCTCACCTCGGCGCTGACCCGCAAGCTGGCCAGAGCGGGCCTGCGCGCCACGGACGCCGTCCTGCTCGGCGCCGCCGGCTCCTCCGACCCGTCGGCGCTGGCCGACGTGCGCGCCGCCGCCCACCAGCTCGCCGTCCGGCTGGCCCGCCCGGTCACCGCCGCCTTCGCCTCGGCGGGCACCCCGTCGCTGGAGGAGGCCATGGAACGGCTGCGCTCGACCCCGGCCGCCCGCGTCGCCATCGCCTCGTACGTCCTGGCCCCCGGCTTCTTCCACGACCGCCTCACCGCGGCCGGAGCCGGCCTGGTCAGCGACCCGCTGGGCGCCGACCCGGACGTGGCGGCCCTGATCTGGCACCGCTACGACCAGGCGCTCCACCGCCACCGCAGCACAGCCGAACCCCAGCCGCTGCGCCGCGCCTGACCCTCCCGGCAACCGGCGGCTCCGCGACGGGGCCGGCGAACCGGCGGCCGCGCGATGCGGCCGCCGTCCGCCTTCACCTGGCCGCGATCAGCGGCCGGCGGGCTGAGGGGCCGGCTCCAGGCGCAGCTCCCGTACGATCTCGCGGGCGCTGACGTCCCGGGCCGGGCAGGCGTCCGCGCCGACGAACATCTCGATGTAGGCCCGATGGAAGCAGCCCGCGACCAGCAGCCGCGCGCTCGCCTCCGGGTCGGCGTCGGCCCGCACCCGCCCGAGCCGCTGCTCGGCGGCCAGGTACGCGGCCAGCGGCGCGATCTCGGTCTGCGGCCCGAGGCCCGTGTCACGCAGGGCCTGGCGGAAACGGACGGTCACGTTCGGGGAGGTGAACGCGGGCAGCGCCGCGCTCTGCACGTCTATGTAGTGATCGATCCCCGCCCGGGCCACCGGGAGAAGGTTGCCGGAGACGGACCCCTTCCCGGCGTGGTGCGACAGATCGTGCAGGATGCTCAGCCAGAGGGGGAGCCGGTCCTGCAGCAGGGCGAGGAAGTAGTCCACCGAGCCGCCGGTGCGGTCTTCCCTGAGCGAGACGGCCATCTGGAGCACCCGCTGCCGGGTGTCCTGGCTTCTCTGGTGCGGGTCTACGTGCGGTGGTGTCGCCATGGCATGCCTAACGTGCGCGGTCAGTTGTGCAGGCATCACGTGCGAAGCCGATATGCCGGTGGTACCGGGTTTGTGAATGCTCGAATCCAGGGGCGGTGCTTGGTGCAAACCTATACGAGTCTCCGATTATTACCCGAAGGTGCGGAAAAAAGTCGGCCCTCGCCCCTGAGGATCAGCTGTCAGTGTCGCGGTCTCTACGCCGCAGGTAACGCTCGAACTCCGCCGCGATCGCATCGCCGCTGGCCTCCGGCAGCTCGGCCGCGTCCTTGCGCTCCTCCAGCTCCTTGACGTATTCGGCCACCTCGCTGTCCTGCGAGGCCAGCTCGTCCACGCCCCGCTCCCACGCCCTGGCCTCCTCGTCGAGGTCGCCCAGCGGCATCGGGATCTCCAGGACGTCCTCCAGCCGGCGCAGCAGCGCCAGCGTGGCCTTCGGGTTCGGCGGCTGCGCCACGTAGTGCGGCACCGACGCCCACAAGGAGATCGCGTCGAGCCCGGCCTTGCCGAACGCGTGCTGCAACACCCCCACGATGCCCGTCGGGCCCTCGTAACGGCTCAGCTCCAGGTTCGTCGAGCGGGCCAGCCCCGCGTTCGTCGCCCCGCCCAGGATCGGCACCGGACGCGTGTGCGGCGAGTCGTTGAGCAGCGCGCCCAGCATCACCGCCAGCTCGATGCCCAGCTCGCGGCAGATGTAGATGATGTCGTCGCAGAACGAGCGCCAGCGCATGTTCGGCTCGATGCCGCGCAACAGCACCACGTCGCGCTCCAGCCCCGGCGGACGGGCGCGCAGCAGCCGCGTGGTCGGCCACACGATCGACTGCGTCAGCCCGTCGTTCATCTCCACGACGGGCCGGGTGACCTGGAAGTCGTAATAGTCGTCGGGGTCGAGCGCGATGAGCGGCTCGGCCTTCCACGCCGACTCGAGGTGGGCGATCACACCGCTGGAAGCCTCACCCGCGTCGTTCCACCCCTCGAACGCGGCAATGAGCACCGGGTCGACGAGCTCGGGGAGCCCTTCGAGCTCTATCACGTGTCGCCTCCTCTCTCCATCGTCCCGCTAAGCCTATGCGGTAAGGAGGCGTCACCGTCACCGATCTCCCCCCGAACAACCGCCACCGACGGGCGTCCGGCGGCGCGCAGGGGTGGGGGAGCGGCGCCGGCGAGCGTCGCGCGGTGACGGGGCGAGCGGCGCGTTCGGGGCTTGAACGCCGCATCATGGCTGGTGAACGGCCTTGTACGGGCCGGATCGGGGTCTTGGTGGCGCCGTGCGCGGACAGGTTGGGCGGGTCCCCGCTCTGCCTCCCGTCTGCTCTTGCGGCGGCGCGGGTGGCTGGGGGCGTTCGCGGCGCGCGAACTCCAGACGCGCCGATCACCCACCCGTCACGCCCTCACCACCGCGCCGTCGTCCGCCGCGCCGCTCGCCCCCGCGCCCGTGTGCCTCCGCGCTCCAGCGCCCTGTGCTGTCCTCCGCTCCTGTACCGCCCCTGCACCGTTACCGCCCCTGCACCGTTACCGCCCCTGCACCGTCCCGGGTCCCCTCGCCCCATCCCGGTGCGCCACCCTGAGCGCCGTGCGCGTTGCGCCGAGCCGCGCCGTCCACCGTCCCGCCGGCCCGGCGCCGTGAGGGCGGGGGCATGGGCGTGGCCGCAGCGGCGCGTGGGCAGCGCGCTGGCAAGGTGGCGGCCCGAGCCGAGGCGACGGTCAGTGGCCGGAGGTGGTGTGGACGATGAGGACGTCGCAGGGTGCCCGGTGCGTCACCCCCGACGGCACCGAGCCCAGCAGCCGGCCGGCCAGGCTGTTGAGTCCGCGGTTGCCGACCACGAGCAGGTCGGCGGCGTGTCGTCCGGCCAGGGTGATGAGCACGTCCACCGCCTCCCCCTGCTCGGCCGCCAGCACCACGTCCGAGGCGCCCGCCGCCACGGCGTGCTCGCGGGCGGCGCGCAGGGCGTCGTCGGCGGGGGTGGAGCCGTTCACCTTGTACGCCAGTTCTCCCAGGCGGTCCGCGGCGGCGGCCCGCGCGCTCTCCCGCATGGGCAGGTACGCGCACGCCAGCACGAGCGTGGCCCGGGTGGCGGCGGCCAGGGAGGCGGCGGTGGTGACGGCGCGGAAGGAGGAGGCGGAGCCGTCGGTGCCGACGAGGACGGTGCGGTAGGTCATGCGAGCCCCTAATTGGACGCCGCGTACAATGACGAACCGTACGATAGCGCCTGCCGCGGGATGCGGGGGAAGGCGTTCGCATAGAGGGAAGGCGATCGCCGGAAGGAAGGCGCCGCGCGTATCCCGGCGCGCGCGAGTAGAGCAGGCGTGCGCGAGTAGAGCAGGCGCGCGAGTAGAGCAGGCGTGCGGCCGCGCCCGAGCATCGCTCGAGGCGCACCCGATAAGCTTCATCCCATGAGCATCTCCCCGACCTTCCGAGAAGTGTTGGCCCAGCGTGTCATAGTCGCCGACGGAGCGATGGGCACGATGCTCCAGGCCCAGGATCCGACGATCGACGACTTCCACGGTCACGAGGGCTGCAACGAGGTGCTCAACGTCACGCGCCCCGACATCGTGCGGGGCGTGCACGACGCCTACTTCGCCGTCGGCGTCGACTGCGTGGAGACCAACACCTTCGGCGCCAACCTCGCCGCGCTGGGCGAGTACGACATCGCCGACCGCGTCTTCGAGTACTCCGAGGCCGGGGCGCGGATCGCGCGGGAGGCCGCCGACCACTGGGCCACGCCCGACCAGCCGCGTTTCGTGCTGGGCTCGATGGGCCCCGGCACGAAGCTGCCCACGCTCGGCCACCTGCCGTACGCGAGCCTGCGCGACGCCTACCGCGACAACGCGGCGGGCCTGATCGCGGGCGGCGCCGACGCGCTGATCATCGAGACGTGCCAGGACCTGCTGCAGGTCAAGGCGGCCGTCGTCGGCGCGAAGCGGGCCATCGAGGACGCGGGCCGCGACGTCCCGATCATCGCGCAGGTGACGATCGAGACCAACGGCGCGATGCTGCTGGGCTCGGAGATCGGTGCCGCGCTGACCGCGATCGAGCCGCTCGGCGTCGACATCATCGGCCTCAACTGCGCCACCGGCCCCGCCGAGATGAGCGAGCACCTGCGGTACCTGGCCCGTCACTCGCGGCTGCGGCTGTCGTGCATGCCCAACGCGGGCCTGCCGGTGCTGACCGCCGACGGCGCCTACTACCCGCTGTCGGCGCAGGAGCTGGCCGACGCGCACCAGACCTTCACCCGCGACTACGGCCTGTCCCTGGTCGGCGGCTGCTGCGGCACGACGCCCGAGCACCTGCGCCAGGTGGTCGAGCGCGTGCGGGGCAGGGAGGTCGCGGCGCGCCGCCCGCACCCCGAGCCGGGCGCCTCCTCGCTCTACCAGACGGTCCCGTTCCGGCAGGACACCTCCTACCTGGCGATCGGTGAGCGCTGCAACACCAACGGCTCCAAGGCCTTCCGGGAGGCGATGCTGGAGGGCCGCTGGGACGACTGCGTGGAGATGGCCCGCGACCAGGCCCGCGACGGCGCCCACATGCTCGACCTGTGCGTCGACTACGTCGGCCGTGACGGCGTGGCCGACATGAAGGAGCTGGCCTTCCGCTTCGCCACCGCCTCCACGCTGCCGATCATGCTCGACTCGACCGAGCCGGCGGTGCTGCAGGCCGGTCTCGAGATGCTGGGCGGGCGCGCCGCGGTCAACTCCGTCAACTACGAGGACGGCGCCGGCCCCGACTCCCGCTTCCAGAAGATCATGCGGCTGGTCCGCGAGCACGGCTCGGCCGTGGTCGCCCTGACCATCGACGAGGAGGGCCAGGCCCGCACCGCCGAGCACAAGATCCGCGTGGCGACCCGCCTGGTGGAGGACCTGACCACCAACTGGGGCATGCGGGTCGAGGACATCATCGTCGACTGCCTGACCTTCCCGATCGCCACCGGCCAGGAGGAGACCAGGCGCGACGGCCTGGAGACCATCGAGGCCATCCGCGAGCTCAAGCGCCGCTACCCGGGCGTGCAGACCACGCTGGGCCTGTCCAACATCAGCTTCGGCCTCAACCCGGCCGCCCGCATGGTGCTCAACTCGGTGTTCCTCAACGAGTGCGTCAACGCGGGCCTCGACTCCGCCATCGTGCACGCCTCCAAGATCCTGCCGATGGCCCGCATCCCCGACGAGCAGCGCCAGGTGGCGCTCGACATGGTCTACGACCGCCGCCGCGAGGGCTACGACCCGCTGCAGCGGTTCATGGAGCTGTTCGAGGGCGTCGACGCCGCCGCGATGCGGGCCGGCAAGGCCGAGGAGCTGGCCGCGCTGCCGCTGTGGGAGCGGCTCAAGCGGCGCATCATCGACGGGGAGAAGAAGGGCCTGGAGGCCGACCTCGACACCGCGCTGGAGCAGCGCCCCGCCCTTGAGATCATCAACGACGTGCTGCTCGACGGCATGAAGACGGTGGGCGAGCTGTTCGGCTCGGGCCAGATGCAGCTGCCGTTCGTGCTGCAGTCGGCCGAGGTGATGAAGACGGCCGTCGCCTACCTCGAACCGCACATGGAGCGCGTGGAGGGCGAGACGAAGGGCCGCATCGTGCTGGCCACCGTCAAGGGCGACGTGCACGACATCGGCAAGAACCTCGTGGACATCATCCTCTCCAACAACGGCTACCAGGTCGTCAACCTCGGCATCAAGCAGCCCGTCTCCGCGATCCTGGAGGCGGCCGACGAGCAGAAGGCCGACGTCATCGGCATGTCGGGGCTGCTGGTGAAGTCGACGGTCATCATGAAGGAGAACCTGGAGGAGATGAACTCCAGGGGCCTGGCCGGCAAGTACCCGGTGCTGCTCGGCGGCGCCGCCCTCACCCGCGCCTACGTGGAGCAGGACCTCGCGGAGCTGTTCGAGGGCGAGGTGCGCTACGCCCGCGACGCGTTCGAGGGCCTGCGGCTGATGGACGCGTTCATGGCGGTCAAGCGCGGGGTGGAGGGGGCGACGCTGCCGCCGCTGCGCGAGCGGCGGGTCAAGACCGGCGCGGCGCTCGTCCGCACGCCGGTCGAGGAGCTGCCGGCCCGCTCCGACGTGGCGGCCGACAACCCCGTCCCGCGCGCGCCGTTCCACGGCGACCGCGTCGTCAAGGGCATCTCTTTGAATGAGTACGCGGCCTTCCTCGACGAGCGGGCCCTGTTCCTCGGGCAGTGGGGGCTCAAGCCCACCAGGGGCGGCGACGGGCCCGGCTACGAGGAGCTGGTCGAGACCGAGGGCCGGCCGCGGCTGCGCATGTGGCTGGAGCGCATGCAGACCGAGGGCCTGCTGGAGGCGGCCGTCGTCTACGGCTACTTCCCGTGCGTCTCCGACGGTGACTCGCTGATCATCCTCGACGACGACGGCCGCGAGCGCACCCGCTTCACCTTCCCGCGCCAGCGGCGCGACCGGCACCTGTGCCTGTCCGACTTCTTCCGCGCCAAGGACTCCGGCGAGGTGGACGTGATCGCCTTCCAGGTGGCCACGATGGGCTCCAAGATCTCCGAGGCGACGGCCGAGCTGTTCGCGAAGGACGCCTACCGCGACTACCTGGAGCTGCACGGCCTGTCGGTGCAGCTCACCGAGGCGCTGGCCGAATACTGGCACGCACGGGTCCGCTCGGAGTGGGGCATCGGCGGCGAGGAGTCGCTCGACGACATGCTGAAGGTCAACATCCAGGGCTGCCGCTACTCCTTCGGCTACCCGGCCTGTCCGAACCTGGAGGACCAGAAGCAGCTGTTCGAGCTGCTCGCGCCCGAGCGCATCGGGGTGACGCTGTCGGAGGAGTTCCAGCTCCACCCCGAGCAGGCCACCTCGGCGCTGGTCGCGCACCACCCGGAGGCCAAGTACTTCAACGTCTGACGGCGACGTCCGCCCGCCCGCCGTTCACGTGCGGGCGGGCTTCCTTACGCCCGCCGTTCAGCCGGAACGTCCACAATGGCGGGCGGACACCGAATCGGGGGCAGGGAATGCAAGCGGTCTTCTTCGACATGGACGGCCTGCTGGTCGACAGCGAGCGCGTCTGGCTGAGGATCGAGACCGGGGTGATGGCCAGGCTCGGCGCCGAGTGGACGCCGCAGCACCAGGTCCACCTCGTCGGCGGCTCCATGGAGCGCACCGTCGGCTACATGCTGTCCGTCTCCGGCGCCGACGTGCCGCCGGAGACGGTGCGGGCGTGGATGGTGGACGGGATGGTCGCCGAGCTGTCGGCCGGGGTGGAGGTCATGCCGGGCGCCTCGGAGCTGCTCGACGCCCTGCGCGCGGAGGGCGTGCCGGTGGGGCTGGTCACCTCCTCGCTCAAGGACATCGCCGACGCGGTGCTCAAGAGCGTCGGCCGGGACCGCTTCGACGTCGTGGTCACCGCCGACGACGTCACCCGCACGAAGCCGGACCCCGAGCCGTACCTGACGGCCGCCCGGCTGCTCGGCGTGGAGCCCGTGCGGTGCGTGGTGCTGGAGGACTCCCCGAACGGCGTGGCCGCCGCGACCGCCGCCGGGTGCGCCGTCGTGGCCGTGCCGAGCCTGCTGCCCGTCGAGCCCGCCCCGGGCCGGCTGGTGGTCTCGTCCCTGACGGAGGTCGGGGTTTCCGATCTCAGGGATCTTCTGCCGTCCTGAAGCGTTACCCCTAAGGGACATGTGGTTCTCGCGGAGGAGGCGGAAAAGCCTCAGCGTGCCAGGATGGAGGGCACGAGCGATGACGAGGGGGCGGCGACATGGGTAACTTCGAGCAGATCGCCTGGCTGCCGCTGTGCGCGGGCGTGACGATCGCCGGGCTGGCCCTGGCGTTCCTGGCGTTCCGCCGCAGGGGAGCGGCGGCCGGCATGCGGGTGACGGCGTGGGCGCTGCTGCCGGTGGCGGCCTATCTCACGGGCGCGCTGCAGGCCCTGTGGACCATCGGCACCACCGTGGTGGGCTTCGTGACCAGCCTGGTGTTCAACCCGGCCGTGTGGGCCGGTGTGGCCGTGGCGGGCCTGTCGGTGGTGCTGTTCGTGGTGTCGGGCGTGATGCGCGGCCGGAAGCTGTCGCTCGGCCGCAGGAAGAAGGGCAAGGACGACGCCGCGCCGCCCGCGCAGGGCGCCGCCGCCCGTCCGGCCGCCGCCGCGGCCAAGCCGCAGAAGCCCGCCGTCGCGCCGAAGCCGGCGGCCAAGGGCGACGACGACTTCTCCGACATCGAGGAGCTGCTCAAGCGGCGCGGCATCAGCTGACACCACAGGTCACGGGGGCCCCACCGGTTGTGTCACAGATCCGAGACGTAACCGGGACGACTCGTAGACAATCTCTTCAAGATCAATACGAATCCGTTTCGCGTCAATCACAGTTGAGCCACAGCAAGCTCTGAGGGACTGGTCATACCAGCTCAGGCCATAGATTCTGCCTCCTGAGACCGCGACACGTGGTCCCAGCACATTGGGGCGCCTACCCTGATCGGGTCGCGGCGCCGACACGGACGACGTCGTCTGGAATCCAGGGGGCTACTGGCATGACCGCACCGCTCGATGTTCCGGGATCGGCCATCGAAGCCGGGCCGGAGACCGTTCTTGAGGGGGCGGAGACTTCGGTCATCCGGGGGCGTTCCCTGGGGCAGATCGCCTGGATGCGCCTCAGGCGCGACCGCATCGCGATGATCGGCGGCATCGTCATCCTGCTGCTCATCCTCGTCGCGATCTTCGCGCCGCTGCTGGTGTCGTGGTTCGGGCACCCGCCGGCCGAGTGGCACCGGGAGAAGCTCGACCCCTCCATCGGAGCGCCGCTGGGCACCTTCGGAGGCATCAGCAGCGACTTCCTGTTCGGCGTGGAGCCGGACTCCGGCCGCGACCTGTTCAGCCGCGTCCTGTACGGAGCACGCATCTCGCTGCTCATCGCGTTCTTCGCGACGCTGCTGTGTGTCGTGCTCGGCACGGTCCTCGGGATGATCGCCGGCTTCTTCGGCGGCTGGGTCGACACCATCATCAGCCGGCTCATGGACATCTTCCTGGCGTTCCCGCTGCTGGTGTTCGCGCTGGCGCTGGCCGGGGTCATCCCCGACAAGGCTTTCGGCATGTCGGGTGACACGCTCAGGATCAGCCTGCTGGTGTTCATCATCGGGTTTTTCAACTGGCCCTATATCGGACGTATCATCCGAGGTCAGACGTTGTCTCTCCGCGAGCGGGAGTTCGTCGACGCGTCCAGGAGCCTGGGCGCGCGCAACCACACCATCCTGTTCAAGGAGATCCTGCCCAACCTCCTGGCGCCGATCCTCGTCTACTCGACGTTGCTGATCCCCTCGAACATCCTGTTCGAGGCCGCGCTGTCCTTCCTCGGCGTGGGCGTGCGGCCGCCGACTCCCACGTGGGGAGGCATGCTGTCGGACGCCGTCCACAACTACCAGGTGGCGCCCAACTTCATGATCTTCCCCGGTCTCGCGATCTTCATCACCGTGCTGGCGTTCAACCTGCTCGGTGACGGCCTCAGGGACGCCTTCGATCCCAAGGCCCGATAGCCCTCGTGAGTTTTCAGCAAGTTCTCAACTCCTAGAAACAAGGGGTGTGTCAGGTCGATGAAGATACGATCCAAGGCGTCGGCAGTGGCGATGACCGCCGCTCTCGCCGTGATCGTCTCCGCGTGTGGCGGTGGCGGCGGCAGCAAGAGCACCGGTGGCAGCGGCAGTGACGAGAAGCCCGCCAGCCAGTACAACGCGGGCGTCACGCAGGTCGTCAACCCGTCGGACAAGACCGGCGGCACCCTCCACATGGGCATGCCAGGCGACTTCGACTCGGTCGACCCGGGCGACATGTACTACGGCTACGCCTGGAACTTCGCCCGCCTCTACACGCGCGCGCTGACCATGTTCAAGCCGGTGCCGGGCGAGGAGGGTCTGCAGCTGGTCGGTGACCTGGCCGAGGACCTCGGCAAGCCCACCGACGGCGGCAAGACGTGGACGTACAAGCTGCGCAAGGGCATCAAGTACGAGGACGGCACCCCGGTGACGTCGAAGGACGTCAAGTACGCCGTGGCCCGCTCCCTGGACAAGGACATCCTGCCCAGCGGCCCGACCTACTTCAATGACTGGCTTGACCTGCAGGGCTACACCGGCCCGTACAAGATGAAGGGCAAGCTCGACGACCTCAAGGCCATCGAGACGCCCGACGACTACACCATCGTCTTCCACCTGAAGAAGGCCTACGGCGGTTTCGACTACTTCGCCATGCTCCCGCAGACGGCCCCCGTGCCGGAGGCCAAGGACACCGGCTCGAAGTACAAGGAGCACCCGGTCTCGACCGGCCCCTACATGTTCAAGGCGCACGAGCTCACCAAGCGCATCGAGCTCGTCAAGAACCCCAACTGGGACCCGGCCACCGACCCCAACCGCAAGCAGCTCAACGACTCCATCGAGGTGCTGCTCGGCCAGAACGAGGACGACCTCGACCAGCGACTGCTGTCCGGCAAGATCGACGTCAAGGTCAACAGCACCGGTGTCGCGGCCAACGCCCGCAAGACGGTCCTGACCGACCCCAAGGTCAAGCAGTACGCCGACTCGGCCCCGATCGACCGGACCTGGTTCACCAACATCAACGGTGACGTCAAGCCGTTCGACAACATCCACTGCCGCAAGGCCGTGATGTACGCGGCCGACCGCTCCGCGCTCCAGGGCGCCTACGGCGGCCCCGACGCCGGCGGCGACATCGCGCTGAGCCTCATGCCGTCGAAGATGACCGGCTACCAGAAGATCGACCCGTACGGCGTCGAGGCCAACCCGACCGGCAACGTCGAGAAGGCCAAGGAGGAGCTGGCGGCCTGCGGCCAGCCCAACGGCTTCAGCACCACCATCTCCTACCGCAACGAGCGTGCCGCCGAAAAGCTGACCGCCGAGTCGCTGCAGCAGTCGCTCGGCCGCGTCGGCATCAAGCTGGAGATCAAGGGCTACCCGCAGGGCGACTACTTCAAGCTGTACGCCGGCAAGCCCGACTTCGCCAAGAAGAACAACCTCGGCCTCATGGTTTACGGCTGGGGCGCCGACTACCCCGAGGGCTTCGGCTTCTTCCAGCAGATCGTCGACAGCCGTGTCATCCGCGACGCCGGTAACACCAACCTCAGCGTCAAGGACCCGAAGATCGACGAGCTCATCGACCAGGCTGCCGCGGAGACCGACGCCACCAAGCGCAACGCCATCTGGGCGCAGGTCGACAAGCAGGTCATGGACTCGGCATACATCCTCCCCTACGTCTGGGCGCACGGCCTGTTCTACCGGCCGCCGACGCTGAAGAACGTCTTCGTCAGCCAGAACTGGGGCATGTACGAGTACCTCACGCTGAGCACCCAGTAACAGGTCAGGCGACCCCGCCGGATACGTACGTCGAAAGCAGGTGAAGGCTTCGGCGGCCGGGCTCACGAGGCCCGGCCGCCATGGCCGAGATCAGTGTTCACATACATTCTCAGACGGTTGATAGCGGCCGTCATGCTGCTCTTCGTGGTGAGCATCGCGACGTTCGCCATCTTCTTCCTCGTGCCTCGGCTCGCTGGGATGTCCGCTGACGACCTCGCCTCTCGATACGTCGGCAAGGCCGCCAACGAGCAGGTCATCCACGACACGGCGATCCGGCTGGGGTTCTACGACCCGCTCCTGGTCCAGTACGGGCGGTTCGTGAAGGGCATCTTCGTCGGCGTGGAGCGCAACTACGGTCCCGGCGTCGAGCTGTGCCCGGCGCCCTGCCTCGGCTACTCGTACGTCACGCAGAACCCGGTCCTGCCCGACCTGCTCGACCGCATACCGATCACGCTTTCCCTGGCGCTCGGCGCGGCCGTGGTGTGGGTCGTCTTCGGCGTGGCCACCGGCGTGGTGTCCGCGCTGCGGCGCGGCAGCTTCTTCGACCGCTTCTCCATGGGCATCGCTCTGGCCGGCGTGTCGCTGCCCATCTTCTTCACCGGCATCGTGTCGCTGGCCATCTTCCGCGACCAGCTCGGCCTCGTCGGCGACGTCGCCGACTGGGTGCCGTTCAGCGAGGACCCGCTCACCTGGGCCAACAACCTGATGCTGCCCTGGATCACGCTCGCCTTCCTGTACGCCGCCGGCTACGCCCGGCTCACCAGGGCGGGCATGCTCGAGACCATGGGCGAGGACTACATCCGAACAGCCAGGGCCAAGGGCCTCCCCGAGCGCGCCGTGGTGGTCAAACACGGGCTGAGAGCCACGCTCACCCCGGTGCTGACCATGTTCGGCCTCGACCTGGGCCTGCTGCTCGGCGGCGCGGTGCTGACCGAGAGCACGTTCTCGCTGCCCGGCATCGGCAAGTACGCCAGGGACGCCATCGAGCGCAACGACCTGCCCCAGGTCATGGGCGTCACCCTGGTGGCGGCCGCCTTCATCATCGTGGCCAATCTGATCGTCGACCTGCTCTACGCGGTCGTGGACCCGAGGGTGAGGCTGACGTGAGCAGCTTTCTGGAGGTCAAGGACCTCAAGATCCACTTCCCGACCGACGACGGCCTCGTCAAGTCCGTCGACGGCCTGACGTTCAGCCTCGAACGGGGTAAGACGCTCGGCATCGTCGGCGAGTCCGGGTCCGGCAAGTCCGTCACCAGCCTCGGCATCCTCGGCCTGCACAAAGGCAGGGGCGCCAACATCTCCGGCGAGATCTGGCTCGACGGCGAAGAGCTCGTCGGCGCCTCCCAGGAGCACGTGCGCGGGCTGCGCGGCAAGAAGATGGCGATGATCTTCCAGGATCCGCTGTCGTCGATGCACCCCTTCTACACCGTCGGCGACCAGATCATCGAGGCGTACCGCATCCACCACAAGGTCTCCAAGGCCGTGGCCAAGAAGCACGCCATCGACATGCTCGGCCGCGTCGGCATCCCCGAGCCGCAGCGCCGCGTCGACTCCTACCCGCACGAGTTCTCCGGCGGCATGCGCCAGCGCGCCATGATCGCCATGGCGTTGTCGTGCGACCCCGAGCTGCTCATCGCCGACGAGCCCACCACCGCGCTCGACGTCACCGTGCAGGCCCAGATCCTCGACCTCATGCGCGACCTGCAGCGCGAGTTCAACTCCGCGCTCATCATCATCACCCACGACCTCGGCGTGGTCGCCGAGCTGTCCGACGACATCCTCGTCATGTACGGCGGCAAGTGCGTCGAGTACGGCACCGCCGACGACATCTTCTACCGCCCCGAACACCCCTACACCTGGGGACTGCTGGGCTCGATGCCGCGCCTCGACCGCGAGCCCACCGAGCGCCTCCTGCCGATCAAGGGCTCCCCGCCGTCACTGATCAACGTGCCGCCGGGCTGCGCCTTCCACCCCCGCTGCCCGTACGCCGACAAGACCGGCGGCAAGGACAGGACCGAGGTGCCCGCCCTGCTCGAGACCGAGGGCGGCCACCTGGTGCGCTGCCACCTCGACCGGGCCGAACGGCGAGCCCTCTGGGACAACGAGATCAAGCCAGCGCTGGAGACGCAGTGAGCGAGAACGAGCCGCTTCTTTCCGTCCAGAATATGGAGAAGCACTTCCCCGTCACCAAAGGCCTGTTCAAAAGGCAGGTCGGCGCCGTCAAGGCGGTCGACGGGATCAGTTTCGACGTGTTCAAGGGCGAGACGCTCGGCCTGGTGGGGGAGTCCGGCTGCGGCAAGTCCACCACCGGCCGCCTGGTCACCCGCCTGCTCGAGCCCACCGCCGGCAAGGTGGTCTTCGAGGGCGAGGACATCACCCACATGGCGCAGGGCAAGCTCAGGCCGCTCCGCCGCGACATGCAGATGATCTTCCAGGACCCGTACTCGTCGCTCAACCCCCGCCACACCGTCGGCACCATCGTCGGCGCCCCGTTCCGCATCCAGGGCGTGGAGACCGAGCACGGCATCAAGAAAGCCGTCCAGGACCTGCTCGGCCTCGTCGGGCTCAACCCCGAGCACTACAACCGCTACCCGCACGAGTTCTCCGGCGGCCAGCGGCAGCGCATCGGCATCGCCCGCACCCTCGCGCTCAAACCCAAGCTGATCATCGCCGACGAGCCCGTCTCCGCGCTCGACGTCTCCATCCAGGCCCAGGTCGTCAACCTGCTCGAAGACCTGCAGAACGAGCTGGACCTCACCTACGTCGTCATCGCCCACGACCTGTCGGTGGTGCGGCACATCAGCGACCGGGTCGCCGTCATGTACCTCGGCAAGATCGTCGAGATCGCCGACCGCAAACGGCTGTACGACTCGCCCATGCACCCGTACACCAACGCGCTGCTGTCGGCCGTGCCCGTGCCCGACCCCAAGAGCCGCAAGGAACGCGAGCGCATCCGCCTGACCGGCGACGTGCCCAGCCCGCTCAACCCGCCGCCCGCCTGCCGCTTCCACACCCGCTGCTGGAAGGCGCAGGAGATCTGCAAACAGGTCGAGCCGCCGCTGGAAGAGCTCGCCTCCGGCCACCGGGTGGCCTGCCACTTCCCGGAGAACGCCCCGCAGCAGGCGGTGCAGACACCCGCCGCCGCCGGCTGACCCCGGACCGGATCGGATCGGATCGCCGCCGGGCGCCCGCAGACGGCGCCCGGCGGGTATCAGAGGGCGTCAGGAGATGGCCGCCCGGTGGGCGTCAGAGGGCGTCAGGAGATGGCGCCCGGGGTGATCAGGCCCGTCTCGTACGCCAGCACCACGGCCTGCACCCGGTCCCGCAGCCCCAGCTTCGTCAGCACGTTGCCGACGTGCGTCTTCACCGTCGTCTCGCTCACCACGAGCTTGGCCGCGATCTCCGCGTTCGACATGCCCTTCGCGATGAGCCGCAGCACCTCCAGCTCCCGCTCCGTCAACCGGTCGAGCCGCGCCGGCGCCGCCTGCTCGTACGCCGACGGCAGCCGCGTCGCGAACCGGTCGAGCAGCCGCCGCGTCACGCTCGGCGCCACGATCGCATCGCCCGCCGCCACCACCCGGATCGCCTGCACCAGCTCGTCCGGCGGCACGTCCTTCAGCAGGAACCCCGACGCGCCCGACCGCAACGCCTCCACGATGTACTCGTCGAGGTCGAACGTCGTCAGCACCAGCACCTTCGGCACGTGCGCCGACGGCGCCGCCTCCCGCACGATCCGGCGGGTCGCCTCGATGCCGTCGACCCCCGGCATGCGGATGTCCATCAGCACCACGTCCGGCAGCAGCGCCCGCGTCTGCTCCTGAGCGCCCTTGCCGTCGCCGGCCTGCCCCACCACCGTGATGTCGGGCTCGGCCTCGAGGATCAGTCGGAAACCGGTACGCAGCAGCGGCTGGTCGTCCACCAGCAGCACTCTGATCGTCATTGGCCGTCCTTCAACGGGAGCCTCGCCCGCACTTCGAAACCGCCCCCCGGTAGCGGACCGATGTTCAGGATTCCACCATAGAGGGCCACCCGCTCGCGAATGCCCACCAATCCATGCCCAGCCGTCGCCGGCGGCCCGTCCTGAGCCGCCCCGCCCTTCCCGTCCTGCGGCCCCGCACCCTTCCCGCCCTGCGTAGCGGCACCCTTCCCGCCCTGGGTAGCGGCACCCTTCCCGTCGTCACGCACCCGCACATCCAGCTCGTACGGCTCGTACCGGACCGTCACCACCGCCTCCGCCCCCGCGCCCGCGTGCCGCAGGCTGTTCGTCAGCGCCTCCTGCACCAGCCGGTACGCCGCCAGATCCACGCCCGCCGGCAACGGCACCGGAGCGCCCTCCACCCGCAGCCGCGTCGGCAGCCCCGCCTCCCGCATCTGCTCCACCAGCGCCGGCAGGTCCCGCACCCCCGGCTGCGGCCCCAGCTCCGCCCGCGCGCCCGCCCCCGTGTCGGTCCGCAGCACGCCCACGATGTTGCGCATCTCCGTCATCGCCAGCCGCCCCGTGTGCTCGATCGCCGACAACGCCTCCCTGGCCAGGTCCGGATCGGCGGCCAGCACCCGCCGCGCCGCCGCCGCCTGCACCGTCATCACGCTCACATGGTGCGCCACCACGTCGTGCAGCTCGCGCGCGATCCTCGACCGCTCCTCCGCCCGCGCCGCCCGCGTGTCCGCCGCGTGCGCCCGCTCCAGCCGCGCCGCCCGGTCCTTCAGCTCCTCCAGGTACGCCCGGCGCAGCCGCAGGCTCCGGCCCGCCCCCCACACGGCCACCAGCACCACCGCGGTCACGACGTACTCGCTGACCGTGCCCGCCCTGATCGGGCTCGACACGATGCCCGCCACGTACGTCACCAGCGACAGCACCAGCCCCGCCAGCGCCACCGCCAGCCCCCGGTAGGACGCCACCGAGAACAACAGCACCATCCCCGCCAGACCCGACATGCCCAGGCCGTAGCCCAGCGCCGTCAGCAGCGTCTCCGGCACCATCCCCGCACACAACCCCGCCAGCGGCCAGCGCCGCCGCACCACCACCGGCACCGACGCCACCACCAGCAGCAACGCCCCCAGCAGGTCCGGCGGCCTGACCCCCTCCACCGGGATGCCCTCCGCCTGGAGACGATCGGGCCCGTAGAGCGCGAACAGCGCCACGGACGCCGCCGCCACCACCCCGGCGAGCACCGTGTCGTGGAGGCTGCTCCGGTCTATGCGCACCGCTTCACTGTAAGACCAGGTGAGAGCCCGGAACCTCCTCCCGTGGGAGGATTAGCGCCCCCCACCCCACCCTCAAGAACGAGAGGCCGCCGGCAGCAGCCCGTGGACCACCGCCCGGCCTCCGCCGCCACGCGGAGCGCCCACCCGCCTGCCGCACGCGAAGCGGCCGTCCGCCTTCCCGGCGGGTTCTGCGCAGCCCGGCCTCGTACGCCGCGCGAAACGCCCGTCCGCCTGCGGAGCGCGGATCGCTCGCATGCCTGCCGCGCGCGGAGCGCCGCCTGCCCGCAAAGGCGCGGTGTGGCGACCAGCGGCCGGTGACCCGGCCGGATCGGGGCCGCGCCCGAGTGCCCGTGCGGCCCGGGGGCGTTACAGCTCGTCGGTGGCCGCGCGGCGGTTGCTGCGGATCGTGTCGCCCGGCTGGCGGTCGGGCACCGGCGGGGGCGTGCCGCCGAACTCCGGGCACAGCGCCTGGTGGTCGCACCAGTCGCACAGCCGGCTGCGCCGGGCCCGCCACTCGCCCGTCTCCAGCGACCGCTCGATCGCCGCCCACAACGCCATCACCTTGCGCTCGGTGGCCAGCAGGTCGGCCTCGTCGGGCGCGTACCGCAGCACTTCGCCCTGACCGCCCAGGTAGACGAGCTGCAGCAGCCGGGGCACGCTGCCGCGCAGCCGCCACAGCACCAGCGCGTAGAACTTCATCTGGAACAGCGCCTTGGCCTCGAAGTCGGGCCCCGGCGCGCTGCCCGTCTTGTAGTCGACGACCCGCACCTCGCCGGTCGGCGCCACGTCGAGCCGGTCGACGTAGCCCCGCAGCATCAGCCCGCCGTCGAGGACCGCCTCGACATAGAGCTCCCGCTCGGCGGGCTCCAGCCGCGTCGGGTCCTCCAGGGTGAAGTAGCGGCGCAGCATCTCCTGCGCCTGCCCGAGCCACTGCGCCTGCTCCGCCTCGTCGGCGAACATCTGCGCGTACTGCGGATCGTCAGCCAGCAGCCGCTCCCACTGCGGGCCCAGCAGCTCCAGCGCCGCCTCCACGGACCGGCGCGGCGCCGGCAGGTCGTAGAGGCGCTCCAGCACCGCGTGCACCACCGTGCCCCGCACCGCCGCGGGCGACGGCTTCTCGGGGAGCTGGTCGATCACGCGGAAGCGGTAGAGCAGCGGACACGTCATGAAATCGCCCGCCCGGGACGGGGAGAGAGCTCCGATGATCACCGGCTCGGTCAATGTCATGCACCGCACTCTAGGTCAAGACCCCGACAGAATAACCTCCGCGCGACGAGGCAGAGGTGATCCGGCGCGTAGCATCAAGGCAGCAACAGCACGTAATGGACGTTCAAGGAGTGCGGTGAGCGAGCAGAGCCCGCGGCAGGGGTCCTCCGGCATCCGGATGGGGAAGCCGTTCGGCATTCCGGTGTACGTGTCGTGGACGTGGTTCCTGGTGGCGGCGTTCATCACCGTCATGTTCGGCCCCCAGATGCGGCAGATGCTGCCCCACCTCGACGACTTCGCCGCCTACGGGGTGGCGTTCCTGTTCGCGGTGCTGCTGTACGTCTCGGTGCTGCTGCACGAGCTGGCCCACAGCGTGCTGGCCAAGGCGTACGGGCTGCCGGTGCGCAGGATCACCCTCTATCTCCTCGGCGGCGTGTCGGAGATCGAGAAGGAGCCGCCCACGCCGGGCAAGGAGTTCATGGTCGCCGCCGCGGGGCCCGCGCTGTCGCTGGGCCTGGCCGGGCTCGGGCTCGCCGCCGACGTCTACCTGATCGACGACGGCGGCATCCTGGAGGTGCTCACCTGGCAGCTCTGGGTCGCCAACCTCATCGTCGGCGTGTTCAACCTGCTGCCGGGGCTGCCGCTCGACGGCGGCCGGATGCTGCGCGCCGGCGTGTGGAAGATCACCCGCAACCCCGGCTCCGGCACCGTCGTGGCGGCGTGGGGCGGCCGGGTGCTGGCCGCGCTGCTGGTGATCTTCCCGATCGCCAGCGCCTTCTCCAGCGGTCAGGACGTCGATCCCACCAGCCTGGTGTGGCCGCTGGTGCTGGCCTCGTTCATCTGGATGGGCGCCGGCCAGTCGCTGCGCGCCGCCAAGATCAGGGCCAGGATCCCGCAGGTGAACGCGCGCGCCCTGGCGCGCAGGGCGATCCCCGTGACCGCCGAGACGCCCCTGTCGGAGGCGCTGCGGCAGGCCGCCGAGCAGCACGCCGGCGCGCTCGTCGTCGTCGACCACGAGGGCAGGCCCGTGGCGATCGTCAGCGAGGCCGCCGTCCAGGCCACCCCCGAGCACCGCCGCCCCTGGGTGAACACCGGCTCCCTCGCCAAGACCATCGAGCCCCGCATGGTGCTCGACGCGAGCCTGTCGGGAGAGCCACTCATCGAGGCCATGCGGGAGGCGCCGGGCAGCGAGTACCTGCTGGTCGAGCCCGGTGGGGAGATCTACGGTGTGCTCTCCACCGCCGATGTGAACCGGGTTTTCATCGGCGTCTGATTTGTCCCACTCGTTTAACCGGCGACCCCTCGATAGGGTCGTGTCCAGCAGTTTCGGGTGACCCGGAGCCAACCCCCGCGATTTCTGCGATGCCACGACTGGCCGATAGTGTTCTGTTTGGCCAAACTTGCACAGTTGAGGGGTCTGTTGCGGTCCACCGGTTCACCGAATCGAGACGACGGGGCCGCGACACGGCCTCGCCGTCTGGGTATGCGTATGGCTGGTGGCCAGCACGGCAGTGCGGGTGCCGTAACAACGCCGGCTTCCGGGGAGGAGAGTTGAGTGACCGAGCGCAGCGAGGGCACCAATGAGCGCAGCACGGTCGTCATGAGGGAGGACGCATGACCGACCAAGGCTTCGGAGTGGTGCGTCCGCTTCCTGGAAACGGTCTCGTCGCCTACGAAGGCGGGCTGCTGCTCGTGTGCGACTCGGCCGAGTCGGCCGCCGACGCCCTGATCGAGGCGCTGCGCGAGACCGCCGCCTCCGGCGGCGACGGCCGGGCGCTGGCCCGCCGCGCCGCGCAGGTGCTCGCCGCCAACATGGCCTCCGACCCCGCCACCTGCGCGGTCGCCGGGCCCGTCGGCGGCGGCGTCGCCGTCCTCGTCAGCGGCTCCGCCTCCGCCACCATCGCCACCGCAGGCGGCGAGACCCGGCTGGCCGGCAGCGACTCCCTGACCTGGGCCGACCGGCTCGTCAACGGCCCCGTCGAGCGCGTCGAGCTCAGCCTGCCCGGCGCCGGCAGCCCCCACCCCGCCGTCCGCTTCGACGGCGGCATCGTGCACGGCGGCGGCCTCGTCAGCGACCTCACCGGCGAGTTCCCCGCCCGGCCCGCCGCCCCCGCCCAGGCCCGGCTCCTGACCAGCGAGCTGCCCGCCACCGGCTTCCACCTCGAGCCCGACCTCGTCCAGCAGCCCCAGCAGCAGCCCCCGTCCCAGCCACAGCCGCAGCCGCAGTCGCAGCCCGTCGAGCGCCCGCCGTACCCGATGGCCGACCAGCCGCCCATCGCGCCCGGCCCGCCCTCCGGCCCCCAGCCCGCCCCCATGGAGCCCCCGGCCTACCACACGCCGCAGGAGCCCCCCTACCTGCCGCCGCAGGAGCCGCCCTACCAGCCCGCGCAGGAGCCGCAGCCGCTGCCCGAGCAGCAGCAGTTCCCCTCCTACGACGACCTGCCCGCCGCCGGCAACGGCGCCGGCGAGCCGATGCCGCAGCACATGGGCCCGCCCGACCACTACGACCAGCCCGCGCCGCCCGTGCTCGGCCCGCCCGACCAGTACGACCACCCCGGCCCGCCCCCGCAGGAGCAGCAGGGCGAGCACGGCGACCGGCCGCTCGTCTACGGCGTCGACTGCAAGAACGACCACTTCAACGACCCCCGCGTGCCCTACTGCGCCGTCTGCGGCATCGCCCTCGTGCAGCGCACCCTCGTCCCCTACAAGGGGCCGCGGCCCTCGCTCGGCGTCCTCATCCTCGACGACGGCACCGCGCTGCCCCTCGAGACCGACTACCTCCTCGGCCGCGACCCCGAGCGGGCGCCCGAGGTCGCCGGCGGCACCGCCAGGCCCGCCAAGGTCACCAGCCCCGACGGCTCGGTCTCGCGCCGCCACCTGCGGGTGGCGCTCGACGGGTGGGACGTCAACCTGGTCGACCTCGGCTCGGTCAACGGCACCCAGATCCAGCCGCCCGGCGACCCCAACTTCTACGACATCCCCCCGAACGAGCCCGTCACGATCGCCCCTGGCACGACGGTCCGCGTGGGCGTCTCCCGCACCCTCCGCTTCGAGGCGCACCGGGGGTAACGGGCCTTCCCGGCCGTCCCCCGCCCGGCGACGGTCCCTTGCACGGGCCGTCGCCCGGCCGCTACGGCTTGCGGCGCTGTACGCACGGGGCCGCGGCGGGCCTGCGAGGCCGTGGTCGTCGGTGTGCCGCGCCCGCTGACGTCCCGGACGCGGCGGCGATGCGTCGCTGTGCGCGCTGGGGACCGCGCCGCCGGCAGGGCGGCGGTTGTCGGCGCGCCAGGGCCGCGTCCAGGTGGCGTCGTTCAGGTGGCGTCGTTCGGGTCGCGTCGTTCGGGTGGCGTTCAGGTGGCGTCATGAGGAACGGCGGAGGGTGCCAGGAACTCGTGGGCGCCCCGAAGCCGCGTGGACAGCCGGCGTTGCGTCGCCGTGCAGTCCAGCCGCACCTCCAGCGGCCCTGGCACGCCAGAGTCGGCCCGGCGGCCGGTGCGCAGGCGTGAGGGGTCGAGGCCGTCGCGGCGGGCGATGAGCACGCCGAGCTCGTGGCGGCTCACCGCGTCGGCCCCCGCCACGTGCAGGACGCCCGTCAGGCCGCGCCCCGCCACCTCCAGCAGTGCCGCCGCCAGGTCCGTGACGTGGACGGGGCAGCGGACGTCGTCGGTGAACAGCACCCCCTCGCGCGTCCCCGCCGCCAGCGACCGCACCCGCGTCTCGTGAACCGAGCGGCCGTGGCCGACGATGAGGGAGGTCCTGGCGATGGCGGCGGCGGGGAGCAGGGCGCGCACGGCCGTCTCCGCCGCCGCCTTGGCCGCCCCGTACGGGGTGACCGGGTCGGGCGGGCACGTCTCGTCGTAGCTCCAGCCGGCCCCAGAGGAGGCCCCGGAGGAGGTCTCAGAGGAGGCGCCGGAGGAGGTGCCTGGGGGGATGCCGGAGGAGGCGCTGGTGGAGGCGCCTGAGAAGATCGCGTCGCTGGAGACGTGCACCAGGCGCCCGCCCGCTCGCGCCACCCCCGCCGCCACGTGCGCGGCCCCGTCGGCCGTGACGGCCCAGGAGGACTGGCGGTAGGCGGCGTTGATCGTCACGTCGGGCCGGAAGGCGTCGAGGGCGGCGGTCACGGCGGGCCTGTCGCGCACGTCCAGGCGCAGCCACGCGGCGGGCGCGGAGCCGGGGCGGGTCAGGTAGGTGGCCCCCACCTCGTGGCCGTCGGCGGCGCAGCGCCGTACGAGCTCGCCGCCGAGGAACCCGCTGCCGCCCACGATGAGGACTCTCACGCCGCCTCACGCTACCGGAGCGGGCGACGGGGGAGCGGCCGTGAAGGTTGTATTCCGCCTTATCCGGAAATGGCGCCGATATCTCGCCCAGTGCGGTAAATGGTGAAGATCCTTCGGGAAGGCCGGGGTCGCGAAAGGAGCGGGCGCGCCGCGAATGCGGCACCGTACCGGATGGCCGGAAGCCCCGATCCGGCCGGCATCGAAGTCACCCCCTCACGGCGGCACCGGTCGGAAAGCCCGTACGCCCCGCAACAGACGCACCGCCGCCTCGCACCCGCTGGCGGCCTCCAGCGCCCGCCCCGCCGCCGTCGCGAACCGCCCGAGCAGATGCTCGTCCCCGTCGCAGAACCCCCGCCCCGCGACCCACAGGAACGTGTGGTCGCGCGCCGCCACCGGCACGGGTGTGGCCAGGAACCCCGGCTCGCCCATCGACACGTCCGGCGCCAGCCGCACCACCTCCGGGGAGGCGGCCAGTTCCTTCAGCACCCCCGATTCGGCCAGCCACCGCCGCAGGCGCAGCGGGTCGCCGGGCGGCGCGTGCACGTGCACCGGGCACGCCTCCTGCCGCAGCGCGTCCACGCGGACGAACCCCGCGTAGGGGGCGCTCGCGACGGCGGCGGCGGTGCGCGCCAGCCGGCCCAGCAACTCGGCGCCCTCCAGGCAGGAGAAGGCGGAGAGAAGTTCGCGCATGGCGACATCGACACGGTTGTACGGCATCGCGGAATCCCCTCGGAGCGGAGGGGGCGAGATCGCGCAGCCCGATCGCGCGAAACTCGCCTGCGGGTGCCCTGACTATCGCCCCCGACGCGGCCCTTGACTACCCCTCAACAGGAAATCAGGATTTTTGCCAATTTCGGGCCGGCGGTGCGGACCCGCCGCAACATCCGTGTGATCCCTTGACCCCGTCCCAGCGCCCCCGGGAGGCTCCCGCCGCCCCAGCGGGCCTTCCGGAGCTACGCGGGGCGCAGCCGTACCCAGTGGACGTCGTCGGCCCGCGTGCCGTCCGGGCGCGGCAGCAGCTCCCGGTGCACGCCCTCCCGCCGGAACCCCGTGCGCTCCAGCACCGCGTGCGAGGCCGTGTTGCCGGGGTCGGTGCCCGCCACGATCCGGTGCAGCGCCGTGCGCGCGAACGCCCAGTCCACCAGCAGCCCCACGGCCCGCGTCATGAAGCCGCGCCCGCGAAAGCCCGGCAGCAGCGAGTAGCCGATCATGGCCTGCCCGAGCGCCGGGACGACCTGCGCGAGCTGGATGTGCCCGGCGAACGCCCCCGAGCCGGCGTCCCTGATCGCCAGCTCCGCCCGCTGCCCCGACAGCCACCAGTAGCCGGTGTAGCGGCAGCGCCGCTCGGCGTCCCGCAGCGTCACCGGCGGCGTCACCGCGTACGCCGCCACGTCGGGCTCGGTGATCATCCGGTGGTAGTCGGCGGCGTCGCCGGGCGTCATCGGCGCCAGCCGGACCACGCCGTCGCCCAGCTCGCCGCCCTCCAGGAGCGGCAGGTACGGCTCCACCGCCGGCGCCGGCTCCCCCCGCAGCCGGGCGAACATCACGTAGTCGGCGTAACGCCCGTCGCGCAGCCTCTTGGCCTCCCGTCGCAGCCCCTCCTCGCGGAACCCGGCCCGGTACGCGGCCCCCAGGCCGTCGATGTCCTCCACCTCGGCCTGCAGCTCGATCCGGCGCACCCCGTGGTCGAGCGCCCAGTCGGTCACCGCCCGCGCCGCCGTCGCCGCCATGCCCCCGCCCCGCGCCCACGGCGCCACCAAGAACCCCGCGCTCGACACGCCCCAGTGGTCCGGCGGGCGCAGCCAGACCAGGCCGGACGCCCGCCCGCCCTCCGTGATCACGTAGTGCGCCCCGCCGTCCGCCCACAACGCGGCGGCGTGGTCCGGCTCGTACGGCGGCAGGAGCGGCATGAACCGGGCCGTCACGGGGTCGTCGCACATCTTCACGATCGCCTCGGCGTCGCCCTCGGCCGTGGGCCGCAGGATCAGAGCGCCGGAGGAAAGCACGTCACGCGGGAGCATCCCCCATAGATATCGTGCGTCCGGACGCGCTCAAAAGCCCTATACCCTTGCCGCCATGGGTTTCCGCAGGCATGGGCCATTCCAGGCAGGGGATCAGGTGCAGCTCACCGACCCCAAGAACAAGCGCCACACGATCACGCTCAAGGAGGACGGCGTCTTCCACACCCACAAGGGCGCCATCCCGCACAGCGACCTGATCGGGCAGCCTGAAGGCTCCGTCGTGCGCTCCTCCGGCGGCACCCAGTACCTCGCCTTCCGCCACCTCCTCCAGGACTACACGCTGGCGATGCCGCGCGGCGCGGCCGTCATCTACCCCAAGGACGCCTCGATGATCGTCGGCATGGCCGACATCTTCCCCGGCGCCCGCGTCATCGAGGCCGGCGTCGGCTCCGGCGCGCTGACCTGCTTCCTGCTGCGCGCCGTCGGCCCCGACGGGCACGTCACCTCCTACGAGCGGCGTGCGGAGTTCGCCGACGTGGCCCGCAAGAACGTGCAGAAGTTCTTCGGCGACCCGATGGAGGACAACTGGCGCCTGGTCGTCGGCGACCTGGTGGCCTCGATCGACGAGGTGGACGTCGACCGCGTCATCCTCGACATGCTGGCCCCGTGGGAGTGCGTCGACGCGGCGGCGAAGGCTCTCACGCCGGGCGGCGTGATCTGCTGCTACGTGGCCACGACCACGCAGTTGTCCAAGACGGTGGAGGTCATTCGCGATCACGGGTGTTTCACCGAGCCGCATGCGTGGGAGACCCTGCTTCGTGACTGGCATGTCGAGGGGCTCGCGGTCCGGCCCGATCACCGGATGATCGGCCACACCGGGTTCCTCGTCACCGCCCGCCGCATGGCCGACGGCGTGACCCCGCCGCCGCGCCGTCGTCGACCGAAGGGGACCACTGAAGAACTATGACAATTTGGCCACGAGGGTGCGTTGGTGCGTGACACGGGAACAGATCGCCGTGTTCATATGCTGGGAGTATTAAACGCACTATTGGGGATTATTCAACGAATACTGAATGTCACTCGACGAACACTGCCCGGCCAGGTTACGGAGGGGCCCGAGATAGGTAAGGTCCTTAGTAGTCGCCCTCGACTGGGAAGGAGGTGACGGGGCGTGGCAGCTCGCGATGATGCTGAGGCTCGAGCCGCGCAGCGCGAACGGGAGGTCGCTGATCTTTCAACACAGGTCTCCTTCCTCCAGGAGGAGATCACCGCGCTGAGGCGGAAGCTGGCCGAGTCACCCCGTCAGGCCAGGGTCCTCGAAGAGCGTCTCCATGAGGCACAGGCGAATCTCGCGGCCGTGACCGGCCAGAACGAGCGCCTGGTGGCAACCCTCAAGGAGGCCAGGGACCAAATCGTCGCTCTCAAGGAGGAGGTCGACCGGCTGGCGCAGCCGCCATCCGGCTTCGGCACCTTCCTGGAGGCCAGAGAAGACGGCACGATCGAGGTGTTCACCGGAGGCCGCAAGCTCCGCGTGAACGTCAGCCCCGCCGTCGACGTCGATTCGCTGCGGCGTGGCCAGGAGGTCATGCTCAACGAGGCACTCAACGTGGTCGAGGCACTCGGCTACGAAGAGGTCGGCGAGATCGTGATGCTCAAAGAACTGCTCGACGAGGGCAAGCGGGCCCTGGTCATCTCGCACGCCGACGAAGAGCGCGTCGTGCGACTGGCCGAGTCGCTGGTCGGCCAGCCCATCAGGGCGGGCGACTCGCTCCTGCTCGAACCTCGCTCCGGCTACGTCTACGAGCGCATACCCAAGTCCGAAGTCGAAGAGCTCGTCCTGGAAGAGGTCCCCGACATCTCCTACGAGGAGATCGGCGGCCTCGGCAGGCAGATCGAGCAGATCAGGGACGCCATCGAGCTGCCCTACCTGCACGCCGACCTGTTCCGCGAGCACAAGCTCCGCCCGCCCAAGGGCGTGCTGCTGTACGGGCCGCCCGGATGCGGCAAGACGCTCATCGCCAAGGCGGTCGCCAACTCCCTGGCCAAGCAGGTCGCGGAGAAGACCGGCCAGTCCGGCAAGAGCTTCTTCCTCAACATCAAGGGCCCGGAGCTGCTCAACAAGTACGTCGGCGAGACCGAGCGGCACATCCGCCTGGTCTTCCAGCGGGCGCGCGAGAAGGCCTCCGAGGGCACCCCGGTGATCGTGTTCTTCGACGAGATGGACTCGATCTTCCGCACCCGAGGCTCCGGCGTGTCCTCCGACGTGGAGAACACCATCGTCCCCCAGCTGCTGTCGGAGATCGACGGCGTCGAGGGCCTGGAGAACGTCATCGTCATCGGCGCCTCCAACCGCGAGGACATGATCGACCCGGCGATCCTGCGGCCCGGCCGCCTGGACGTCAAGATCAAGATCGAGCGGCCCGACGCCGAGGCGGCCAAGGACATCTTCTCCAAGTACCTCGTCTCCGACCTGCCCCTGCACCCCGATGACCTGGCGGAGCACTCCGGCTCCCGCGAGGCCACCATCCAGGGCATGATCCAGAGCGTCGTCGAGCGCATGTACACCGAGAGCGAAGAGAACCGCTTCCTCGAGGTGACCTACGCCAACGGCGACAAGGAAGTCCTCTACTTCAAGGACTTCAACTCCGGCGCGATGATCCAGAACATCGTCGACCGGGGCAAGAAGATGGCCATCAAGCAGTTCCTCGAGAGCGGCCAGAAGGGCCTGCGGGTGCAGCACCTGCTCACGGCCTGCGTGGATGAGTTCTCCGAGAACGAGGACCTGCCCAACACCACCAACCCCGACGACTGGGCCCGCATCTCCGGCAAGAAGGGCGAGCGGATCGTCTACATCCGCACGCTCGTCTCCGGCAAGCAGGGCACCGAAGCCGGCCGGTCCATCGACACCGTCGCCAACACCGGCCAGTACCTGTAAGAACCTCTCATCGGAAGGGCCGGGCGGGCACTCCCCGCCCGGCCCTTCCGTCTCCCGCGGCGCCCCGCTTGTCCCGATGCGCCGGGAAGGTGAGCAAGCACCGCCGGGCCCGGCACGCACAACGCGCGGCGACACGGCCGATACGCATGCACACCACCCCGCAGAGGCGCACACTGGCCCTGTGACCACGCTCAAACGAGTAGACGTGCACGTCGAAGGCATCGTCCAAGGGGTCGGCTTCCGGCCCTTCGTCTACTCGCTCGCCAACCGGCTGGGCCTGGCCGGCCGCGTCCACAACGACGTCAACGGCGTGCACATCGAGATCGAAGGAGCCCACGCCGGCGTCGAGGCGTTCCTCACCGCACTCGAACGCGACGCCCCCGCCCTGTCCGCCATCGAGCGCGTCACCGTCGTCAGCGGCGAACCCGCCGGCCACCACGGCTTCACCATCGCCACCAGCGACCCCGGCGGCCCCCGCCGCGCCCTCGTGCCCGCCGACACCGCCACCTGCGACGACTGCCTGCGCGAGCTCGCCGACCCCGCCGACCGCCGCCACCGCCACCCCTTCATCAACTGCACCAACTGCGGCCCGCGCCTCACCATCGTCCGCGGCGTCCCCTACGACCGGCACCTGACCACCATGGCCCCCTTCGGCCTGTGCCCCGACTGCGCCCGCGAATACCACGACCCCGGCGACCGCCGCTACCACGCCCAGCCCACCTGCTGCCCCGCCTGCGGCCCCCGCCTCGTGCTGCGCGACGCCCGCGGCACCGAGCTGTGCGGCGACCCCATCGCCTGCGCCGCCACCCTCCTGCGCGCCGGCCGCGTCGTCGCCGTCAAAGGGCTCGGCGGCTACCACCTCGCCGTCACCGCCTCCGACGAGCGCGCCGCCGCCACTCTGCGCGGCCGCAAGCACCGAGAGGAAAAACCGTTCGCCGTCATGGCCGCCGACCTCGCCCAGGCCCGCCGGCTCGCCGACATCGACGACACCGCCGCCGCCCTCCTCACCGGCCGCGCCCGCCCCATCGTCCTGCTGCCCCGCCGCGACGGCCCCCTCCCCGTCGCCTCCTCCGTGGCCCCAGGCAGCCGCCTGCTCGGCCTCATGCTGCCCTACACCGCCCTGCACCACCTCCTGCTCGCCGAAGTCGCCGAGCCCATCGTCCTGACCAGCGGCAACGTCTCCGACGAACCCATCGCCCACGAAGACGGCGACGCCCTGACCCGCCTCAGCGGCATCGCCGACGCCTTCCTCACCCACGACCGCGCCATCCACCTGCGCGCCGACGACTCCGTCGTACGCCCGCTGCCCGGCGGCATCACCGTCCTGCGCCGCGCCCGCGGCTACGCCCCCGAACCGCTCGCCCTGCGCCGCCCCGTCCCCCGGCCCGTCCTGGCCTGCGGCGCCCAGCTCGACAACACCTTCTGCCTCGCCTACGGGCGGCGCGCCTTCGTCTCCCAGCACATCGGCGACCTCGGCAACCACGACACCCTGCGCTCCTTCGTCGAAGGCATCGACCACTACTGCCACCTGCTCGACCTGCGCCCCGAGATCGTCGCCCACGACCCCCACCCCGGCCACCCCGCCACCCGGCACGCGCTCGAGATCGCCGGCGTCGACCACGTCGCCGTCCAGCACCACCACGCCCACATCGCCTCCTGCCTCGCCGACAACGGCGACCCCGGCCCCGTGATCGGGGTCGCCTTCGACGGCCTCGGCCACGGCCCCGACGGCACCCTGTGGGGCGGCGAGTTCCTGCGCGCCGACCTGACCGGCTACGAACGCCTCGCCCACCTCGCCCCCGTCCCCATGCCCGGCGGCGCCGCCGCCGTCCGGCAGCCCTGGCGCATGACCGCCGCCTACCTGCGCGACGACCACCCCGGGCTCGACGTTGCCGCCCGCAACGCCGCACACTGGGCCGCCGCGCTCACCGCCGCCCACGCGCCCCTCACCTCCAGCGCCGCCCGCCTCTTCGACGCCGTCGCGGCGCTGCTCGGCATCCGCGACACGATCACGTACGACGGGCAGGCCGCCCTCGAGCTCGAACAACGCGCCGACCCCGCCGAGACCGGCGCCTACCCCGCCGCCCTCACCACCACCGGCGGCCCGCTCGTCGTCGAAGGCGGCGACCTCGTCCGCGCCGCCGCCGCCGACCTCGCCGCCGGCACCGACCCCGCCGTCATCGCCGGCCGCTTCCACAACGGCGTCGCCGCCGCCATCACCCGCACCTGCGTCGAAGTCCGCCACGACACCGGCCTGACCGCCGTCGCCCTGTCCGGCGGCCTCTTCCACAACGCCCTCCTCCTCGACCGCACCGTCCAGCGGCTGCGCGCCGCCGGCTTCCGGGTGCTCACCCACGTACGCGTCCCGCCCGGCGACGGCGGCATCAGCCTCGGCCAGGCCGCCGTCGCCGCCGCCCTCGACGGCCGATGACCGGCCCCGCCTAGCATGGCGATCATGGAATACCCCAACCCGGGCCGCGCCCCGTACACCGAGCACGACCGCGCCCTCATCGGCGTCGAGCACGCCCGCCAGGCCCGCGCCCGCTTCGCCCGCCACCCCGACTACCGGCCCACCCCCGTCCACGCCGTCCCCGGCCTCGGCGGCGCCGGCACCGCGTACGTCAAGGACGAGAGCGGCCGCATGCGGCTCGGCAGCTTCAAAGCGCTCGGCGGCGCCCACGCCGTGCACCTGCTCGCCGAACGCGACGGCGGCGGCGCCCCGTTCGTCTGCGCCAGTGCCGGCAACCACGGCATCTCCGTCGCCGCCGGAGCCGCCGAGGTCGGCGTGCCCTGCGTCGTCATCCTCAGCGAAGGCGTCCCCGAAGCGTTCGCCCAGCGGCTGCGCGCACTCGGCGCCCAGGTACGCCGCGACGGCCACGACTACGAGGCCAGCATGACCGCCGCCATGGCCGCCGCCCAGGCCAACGGCTGGCGCCTGGTAGCGGACAGCTCCTGGGACGGCTACACCAGCGTCCCCCTGGACGTCATGCGCGGCTACAGCGTCCTGTTCGACGAACTGTCCGACCCCGGCGCGTTCCCGCCCCCACCACAGCCCACAGCGCCCCACGAACGGCACGACGCGGCACCCACCCACGTGTTCGTCCAGGCCGGTGTCGGCGGGCTCGCCGCCGCCGCGGCCGGATACGTCCGCGACCGCTGGGGAGAACAGCCCAAGATCGTCGTCGTCGAACCCGAAGGCGCCCCCTGCCTGCTCGAAAGCGCCCGCACCGGCGAACCCCTCCGCGTCGGCGGCCACCCCACCACCCTCGGCCGGCTCGACTGCCGCGAACCCTCACTCCTCGCCCACCGCCTCCTGACCCACCTCGCCGACCTCTACCTCACCATCACCGACGAGCAGGCGGCCGCCGCCGCCCGCCTCCTCGCCGCCCACGGCATCGCCCTGTCCGACTGCGGCGCCGCCGGAGCCGCTGGCCTGCTCGCCCTCACCCCCGCCGCCCGCGACACCCTCGCCCTCGACCACACCTCCCGCGTGGTGCTGGTGGGAACAGAGGGACCCGTGGAACCAAAGTGATCGAAGTGACGTCAAAGCTGGCGTGCAACCACCCAGCCGCTCCCGATCCAGACACGCCCGAGGAGACGGCCGGTTGGCCGAGCTCGACCTCCTGCGCTTCCTCGCGGCCCTCGCCGTCGTCGCCTTCCACTACCTGGTCGCCTACGCCTCCGTCTGGGGAGACCGGCCCGCCGAGCTGTTCCCCGCCTTGGCCCCCGTCGCCGGGCTCGGCATCCTCGGCGTCGAGCTCTTCTTCATCATCAGCGGCTTCGTCATCCTCATGACCGTCTGGGGCCGCGGCCTCGGCGCGTTCGCCCGCTCCCGGCTCGTCCGCCTCTACCCCGCGTACTGGCTCAGCCTCGCCGCCATCGCCGCCCTCTACGGCCTCACCGGCGCCAAAGCCCTCGACCCAAAACTTTCCCCAGGCGAATACCTGCTGAACGCCACCATGTTCCAGCGGCTGTTCAAGGTCACCGACGCCAGCGGCGTCTACTGGTCACTCTGGGCCGAGCTGCGCTTCTACCTCCTGATCGCCGTCCTCGTGATCATCGGCGTCACCCGCGGGCGCGTCCTGGCCTTCTGCGGCATCTGGCTCACCGCCGCCCTCGGCGTCAAACTCCTCGCCGAATACGACATCTTCAAGAACGATGTCGTCAACGAGATCGTCATGCCCGGCTACGCCGGATACTTCGTCGCCGGCATGGCCCTGTACCTCGTCCACAAGCACGGCGGCGGGTGGCTGCCCTGGCTCTACGTCGCCGCCGCCTACGGCCTTTCCCTCCACTCGGCCCTCGGCCGCGTGCACGGCCGCATCGAGCTCGCCGGGTTCAGGAACATGCCCGTCACCGACCTCAGCGTCGTCATCACCCTGACCCTGATCTACGCCGTGATGGCGCTCATGGCGCTCGGCGTGCTGCGCATGCGATCATCACGGACGCTCACCGCGCTCGGCGGCACCACATACCCGCTTTACCTCTTCCATAGCGTCATCGCCGTGGCCCTCATCCCCCTGCTCACCGGCCAACTGCCCCCCTGGGCCGTCGCCACGGCCACGACACTGGTGTCGATTCTCGTGGCGTATCTCGTCTACTCCTTTGCCGAACGCCCCATCCAGCGGCTACTCAAGCCACGCAGACGCACACAAACCCCATCAGCTCCGGCCGTACAGATGGAAAAGACGTCGGTGCCATAACTCTGTGGCCCTGGGGCACTGTGAAGGGCATAGGCTCGGGCATATAAACGGCGGATAGACAGACCCGGACGAACAGAGGGTGTTGCATGACGGTGCGTCGGGTGATGGGCATCGAGACCGAGTACGGCATCTCCGTACCCGGCCAGCCAGGCGCCAACGCGATGGTGACCTCCTCACAGGTCGTGAACGCCTACCTGGCCGCCTCGGCGGCCCGCGCGCGCAGAGCACGATGGGACTTCGAGGAGGAGAACCCGCTCCGCGACGCGCGCGGCTTCGACCTTGCCAGAGAAGTGGCAGACCCCAGCCAGCTCACCGACGAGGATCTCGGCCTGGCCAACGTCATCCTCACCAACGGAGCCAGGCTCTACGTCGACCACGCCCACCCCGAATACAGCTCGCCCGAGTGCACCAACCCCCGGGCAGCCGTCATCTGGGACAAAGCCGGCGAACGAGTGATGTACGACGCCGCCACCCGCGCGTCCGCCATCCCCTCCAACGCCCCCATCCAGCTCTACAAGAACAACACCGACGCCAAAGGCGCCTCCTACGGCTGCCACGAGAACTACCTGATGCGGCGCGCCACCCCCTTCGCCGACATCGTCAGGCACCTCACCCCCTTCTTCGTCTCCCGGCAGGTCGTCGTCGGCGCCGGCAAGGTCGGCATCGGCCAGGACTCCCGCGGCGACGGCTTCCAGCTCAGCCAGCGCGCCGACTTCTTCGAAGTCGAAGTAGGCCTCGAGACCACGCTCAAGCGGCCCATCATCAACACCCGCGACGAGCCCCACGCCGACCCCGAGAAATACCGGCGGCTGCACGTCATCATCGGCGACGCCAACATGTCCGAGATCTCCACCTACCTCAAACTCGGCACCACCGCGCTCGTGCTCGCCATGATCGAAGAAGGCTTCCTGACGCGCGACCTCGCCGTCGAGAACCCCGTCCAGGCACTACGGGCCGTCTCCCACGACCCCACCTGCCGCTACGAGATCCCCATGCGCGACGGACGCAAGCTCACCGCCGTCCAGCTCCAGATGGAATACCTCGAACAAGCGCGCAAGTACGTCGAAGAGCGCGGCACCGCCCAGGACGAGATGAACAAGGACATCCTCGACCGCTGGGAATCCGTCCTCACCCGCCTCGCCGAAGACCCCATGCAACTCGCCCGCGAACTCGACTGGGTCGCCAAACTCGAACTCCTCGAGGGCTACCGCAGCCGCGACGGCCTCGCCTGGTCCCACCCCAGGCTCCAGCTCGTCGACCTGCAATACTCCGACATCCGCCCCGACCGCGGCCTCTACAACCGCCTCGTCGCCCGCGGACGCATGCAACGCCTCGTCACCGAGGAAGAAGTCCAGCGCGCCGTCGAACACCCGCCCACCGACACCCGCGCCTACTTCCGCGGCCGATGCCTGCGCCAATACAGCGAATCCGTCGCCGCCGCGTCCTGGGACTCCGTCATCTTCGACATCCCCGGGCGGGAATCACTCCAGCGCGTCCCCACCCTCGAACCGCTACGCGGCACCAAAGCCCACGTCGGCGAGCTCTTCGACCGCTGCAAGACCGCCGCCGACCTCGTCTCCGCGCTCACCGGCGGCGACTGACCGCCCGCACACGCCCCGGGGCATCGGCCTCCCCTCAGAGGAGGAGGCCGATCCCCAGCATCAGCGTGCCCGCCGCCAGGCACACCCCGCCCGCGTACGTCAGCAGGATCAGCCTGCTCGGCCTCGTGTCACTCGGACGCACCACCGACAGGAAGAAACCCAGCGGCATCAGGATCGGCGCCGCCACGATCAGCAGCCGCGTGAGCGCCTTCAACGCCTCCGGCAGACCCGACTGATCCACGTACAGCATCGCCACCAGCGCGAGCAGCACCAGCACGCCCGCATGCGCGTGCCCTGCCCGCCACAGGCCCCGCCGGACCGGGTTGTCCAGATAACCGGGGACGTTCTTCATCAGGAACGACAGCAGCGTCACGCCGCCGTAGGCCACTCCGGGGACTGTGATGAGGAGCACACCCGCGATGCTCAGGGATGAAGGGGACATCTCAACCTCCTGTAGGTACGGGGATCCATTGTTGGATAGGAACGCTATCTAGTCAAGCGGGCAAGATCGCAGGGCGTTCGGCGCGAAATGTCGGCTCGTTCGGGGAAGATATGCGGTAGAGGCAGTCCCCCAACCGGAGGTAGGACATGGCAACCAAGGACACCGGCGGGCAGAAGCAGACCGGGCGGCGCGAGTCCGACGTCGAGGAGACCGAGGCGTCGGCGGCGCCGGACGTCCAGGAGCGGCAGGAGAAGCTCACGGACGATGTCGACGCAATTCTGGACGAAATCGACGAAGTTCTCGAAGAGAACGCAGAGGAATTTGTGCGCTCTTATGTCCAAAAGGGCGGAGAGTAGGGCAAAACGGACATCTGAAAGGGGGAAATCGCAAGCGGAAGGCCGAGCAAGGGAAGGTCATTCGCGAGGCGATCCCCGTTCCGGAAGGCTCGAAATATTGTCCGCGCTGTGAGGAGATCAAGCCGGTTGAGGAGTTCGGGAGTAACCGGGCTGCGAAATCCGGGCTGACTGTTTACTGCAAGCCGTGCCACACGATCGTGGGGCGAGAGAACAAGAGCGAGCGGAACTATCTGCTGCAGCACCGTTACGCCATAACAGAGGACGACTTCGCGCGCATGCTCGCCCGTCAGGGCGGGCTCTGCGCCATCTGCCGGGTCGTCCCTGGCACGTTCGTGGATCACTGCCGCGCGACCGGCCAGGTGCGTGGCGTGCTCTGTTTCAACTGCGACAACGGGCTCGGGCATTTCGCCGACAGCACGGTGGTGCTGGAGTTGGCGGCGCTATCTGGAGGGGGAGGTGCTCTGGCCGGATTGGGTGGTGCTGCCTGAGGCGGCCGGTGGGCCGCCGGTGGCGCCGACGCGGGATTATCACCTGTCGCAGCGTTATCGCATCCGGCGCAGCATGGTTTGTGCGTGGTGTGCCGGGGCCGGCCGCCGGAGCATATAGACCATTGTCATCGGCCGGGTGATGTGCGGTTCGCATTGACGGTTCAGGATTTCGGCATCGTGTATTCGACGGCCACGCCGATGAGGCGGACGGGGTGGGTGAGGTCGTGGCGGCCGAGGATGTCGAGGGCGGTGCGGGTGATGGTTGCGGGGTCGGTGGTGGGGGGCGGGGAGTTTCGTCTGGCGGGTGCGGGTCTGGAACGGCGTGGTGCGGATCTTGACGGTGACGCGGGTGATGGTGCGGCCGGCGTCGGCGGCGTCGTGGGTGACCTGCTGGGCGAGGGTGGTGAGGTGGGTCGCGATGGCGGCGGGGTCGGTGAGGTCGTGGGGGAAGGTGGTTTCGCGGCTGTGGCCGCGGGCGATCCAGGGTGTGGTGACGACTTCGGCTTCGCCTTTGCCGAGGG